>PDRT01000008.1 GCA_002746895.1 Thiothrix nivea | reverse complement strand
TTCTCTTTTTGGCATCTATTCCATAGCATTTATTTTTAAATGAAGAGTTTCTTCAAAAACTAATAAATAAGTTTTATCTATTTAGTGTTTATATTTCTTATAAAAGGGAGAATAATATGCAAATTAATGGAATCAACTCGGTGGCAAAAGGGACTAACCTCAGAACCGTTGAAAATCAGTCTGTTTCCCCGGAATCAGCACGTGCCTTTAAACCCTATTCGGGGTTTTCCGCCCAGATCATTCAATCGCTGCTGTCAATCGTATTGCAGCTATTGCAACAATTATTAAGCACATCGAACAACCCACCGCAACCGGGTCAACATTGCGGTTGTGAGCTGAACGGCGGGGCGGGTAATGATACGCTGACCGGCGGTCCGGGCAATGATACCCTGCGCGGTGGAGCCGGTGATGATGTATTACGAGGCGGTGCCGGTGACGATACCTTGTTCGGAGGTTCAGGTAACAACCTGATTGATGGTGGCAATGGTGTTGATCGTGCCGTGTACTCATCCCGTCCCGTTGATAATGATTATTCACTGGATGACTCGGGACGCCTGGTGATTACAAACCGCAAGACCGGTGAAACCAATACACAGTCTGATATTGAACAAATCCATTTTCAGGGTGTGGGTGACCGTAATTATACCGCAGAAGGCTTATTAAACGATCCATTTTTAACCGCTCGCCGCAATATCAGTATTTATGGTGATACCACCAATAATCGCCTGGTGGTCATGAGTCTGGCGGATACGGCGATGATTCAGGACATTCCTGTGCCCGGTGCAGAGAAGGTTTACAGCGTCGACACCATTGCACCGGATAAAGACTACGTTACACCACGCGGCAGCAATTTTGTACAGGTTTTAAACCGCAATGCGGATGGTCGTTTTGAGCTGGGCGATAAAATTGACTTGGCCTTTAAACCGCGCACACCAAATCGTAATGATCATAATGGCCTGGTATTATACAGTGGTGCCGACAAGCCGATGTGGGCATTGATTGACTCGAAAACGGATGCAGTTGTGGCACAGGGTGGTCGCGATGAAGTGACGCAGGGAACCTTTACCAACTACGACAGCAAATGGGCAACGGGTCATGCACAATGGGTGAGTGATTCACAGTTCCTGTTGCCGGATCGACAGTCCAGGGAAATTGCCCTGTATTCCGTTGCCAAACAGGAAGACGGTGGCTATAACGTGGAAAAAACCAGTGCCGTGACCTTACCGGGTTCAGTGCATACTTTCTTCGGCACCAAGGCCCAGGATAATGGCGATATTCTGACATTTGCGCCCGGTGAAGGCAGTAATGAGGTCAATAATACCGATGCAAATTTGTATGAGCTGAAAATTTCCGGTGATCAACTGACCCTGAATCGTTCAGTACAAACCAGTGGTGGTTTGCATCACCCCGGCATTCATCCTGATGGCAAGCTGATCTATTCACCCACCTCCAACGGTACGGTGGATATCATTGATCGCGATACGCTTCAGACGGTAAAGCAGATTGAAGCCGGTAAGGGGGCAGGGCATGTGACCTTTATTCCAGAGCGCAACTTGGCGTTGATCACTAACCATGAAGACAGCTTTGTCACCGCAATTGATACACGTGACCACTCGCTCATCAAACAGATTCCGGTCACTAGCGATAACCCGGATGTGAATAACTCGCTACAGGCCCATACCGGGCGGGTGAGCGAAGATAAACGTTATTTCTATAACTTTGCCACGGATCAGGGAACCTTTTTCCGTATTGATCTGGATTCGCTGACACTCGACAAGAGTTACTTTACCGGCGGAACACCGAAACAGGCCAGTCAGCCGGGTGAACTGTTATAAGGTGTTAGTAAGAGTGGTTATCAATCGCGTGTTAATCACTCTATGATTTGCGATTACCCTGGCTCGACGTGTTTCGAACCGGGGTAATCGCACTTAAATAATCCCCAAAATCTTGAGTAAAAAAATTATTATCCCAACCCGCCTTAGCTCACTTGCCCTGAAGTCAGATTAGCTAGATCAGTCACCCAACGGGAAAAGCAACGACCAAATGATGAAAAGCAGAAGCAGTTGTTGAAGTTCTAAACCAACAAGCGGGAAAATATGCGGTAGCAGTGGTTGACTCCCGAAAAAAGATATTCACGAGACCTTTCGTTAAAACAGCATATTACTGGTCAAAATCACCGGATTAACGGTACAATCGGCTGAAATATCCTCAAAAAGGAGGAACCCCGTGCCACCAGACTCTCCTAAGGTTTTCATTAGTTATAGCCATGATTCCGAGCAACATAAGGCATCCATACTCGCGTTGGCTGACCGCCTATGCCGTGAGGGACTGGACTGCACGATTGATCAGTATATCAACGGCTTTCCACCGGAAGGCTGGCAACGCTGGATGGAAACCCAGATTGAGAATGCTGATTTCGTATTGGTGGTTTGCACACCTTTGTACCTGAAGCGTTATCGCGGCCTTGATGATGATGGCGGGCGCGGTGTGACTTTTGAAGGTGTGGTGATTTCGCAAACGCTTTATGACGCTTATTACCGGAATACCAAGTTTGTGCCTGTACTACCGGATGATGGGGATTTTGACAATGTGCCGTTACCGCTGAAAGGGTTTAGTGCATTTAAGGTAAGTGCAGATTATGAAGGATTTTATCGTTATCTGACCGGGCAGGCGGCGGTGACTAAACCTGATGTGGGAGAACGGGTTAAACTGAAACCGAATAAAAATCAGCCAAACAAGCCAATTAACAACAAACCAACCCGGACAGATAACCTGACACAACCTCGAGGGGTAAAGACGATAACTGACACCATGAAAGCCGCGTTGATTGGCGGAGTATTTGTATTATTGGGAGCGATAATCACAGGGTTATTTGTACTATGGACAGCACCCAACGATACACCACCCGGCAACACAACACATGGAGACTCCAGTCCCATAATTACAGGTAACGGCAATAAAGTTATTAATGGGGAGGCAGAGAAATGAAAGTCGGCTATTTTTTATTGAGTTTATTACTGCTGGTGTCCGGAAGCACCCGGGCATTCATGGACAATACTACCGAAGGCAATTGCAGCCCGGTTATCACCGGAGACAACAATCAGGTTACTTTGAACTGCCTCAACACAAGCATCCCTCAACCTGCCCTGGATACTCTGCAAAAAAGACTGGATCACTATTTTCAGGAGCAATTAAAGCTACTCAGCACGACAGAAGGTACTCAGGAGCTAATCGCCGATTTACAACAGCAAATCAAGGATTGGATGAAACGCTACCATGAATTAGCCGCCCGTATTGAGGAGGGTTTGCTGAAAGAACCAGATAATATCCTGTTCAAATATGCAAAAGAAGCATTGGAAAAGGGGGAGTTTGAAGATGCGGCTGAGTTGTACAAAAAGTCTGCTCGGGAACGGGAAGAAAACGCTGAAAAAATTGATAAACACATCAGCACTCTAAAGGAAAAGCGTGAACAGGATATTGATCTGGCTGCACGCGACCGTTTCAATGCAGGCAGTGCCTATGAACTGAATTTTCAACCGATACTGGCTTTACAAGAGTTTGAAAAAGCATATGAGCATCGCCCAAATAACTTTGATTATGCTTTTCAGTATGCCTTGCTAGCACAGAAACAAAACCAACGCCGACAAGCTGAGGACGTTTACAACAAACTAATTGACAGTTTTAGAAAGGCTAAACCGCTCGGTGAAGAACAACTTGATAAGCTGGCCATGCTACTGAATAATCTGGCCAACCTTGTTGCCGATGAAACGCAGCGACGTGGGAAAGCGGAAGCTCTCTATGATAACCCGCAAGTCTACTTACCTTATGTCGCAACCACTCTGAATAATCTGGCCAACCTTGTTGGAAAGGAAATACAACGACGAAAGGAAGCGGAAAAACTCTATAACGAAGCGCTGGGCAATTACCGAAAGTTGGCAGAGGGTAACCCGCAAGTCTACTTACCTTATGTCGCAGGGACTCTGAATAATCTCGCCATCCTTACTCAAGGTGAGGCACAGCGACGAGTGAAAGCGGAAAAACTCTATAACGAAGCGTTAAGCAATTACCGGGAGCTGGCAGAGGGTAACCCACGAGTCTACTTACCTTATGTCGCACTGACTCTAAATAACCTAGCACTTCTTGTTGCAGATGAAACACAGCGACGATCTGAAGCGGAAAAACTCTATAATGAAGCACTTACCATCCGGCGAAAGCTGGCAGAGGGTAGCCCGCAAGTCTACTTGCCTGATGTCGCACTGACTCTAAATAACCTAGCACTTCTTGTTGCAGATGATATACAGCGACGATCTGAAACGGAAAGCCTCTATAACGAAGCACTCACCATTAGGCGAGAGCTGGCAAAGGACAGCCCGCAAGTCTACTTGCCTGATGTCGCAAATACATTAGGAGCTTACGGTTTGGCCTATTTTCAGTGGGAATTACCCAACAAAGCCAAGCCTTTATTAATGGAAGCCACGCAGATACTCAGCCCGTTTGCTAAACAACTGCCCACAGTATTCGGTGATAAACAGGCACGCACTTTACTACTAGCAGCACAAGCCGCCCCAGAAGACACAAATTTTGTCTGTGCCGCCATGACAGAAGCAGCGGAAGTTGCACAAAGCACTGACCTAAAAGACACGGCAACAGAAATCAGTAATGCTTGCCGTGAAACCGAAAATAATTAAGAGTAATCGCACCTAAAATTTACCCAATTAGCAAGTGAAATTAAGTCCGATTGCCCTGTGTTTCGAGCCTTATGCGCTATATATCCGCAATTATCTATGGTACAACAACAGCAATTCCCATAATGATAAAAGGTGCCTATGGCTGTGAATGAAGAAAATCTGATCTGGATTGATCTGGAAATGACCGGGCTGGACACGATTAACGATGTGATTATCGAGATTGCCACCGTGGTGACCGATAAAGACCTGCAGATACTGGCGGAGGGACCGGTGCTGGCAATTCATCAGCCTGACAGCGTTCTGGATGGCATGGATGACTGGAACCGGAAACAGCATGGCAGTTCCGGGCTGATCAAACGGGTACAGGAAAGCACCACCACAGAACAGCAGGCGGAACAGGCAACGCTGGAATTTCTGAAGCAATATGTTCCGGCCAGCACCTCACCGATGTGTGGCAATACCATCTGTCAGGATCGACGTTTTCTGGCGCGGTATATGCCCGAACTGGAAGCCTTTTTCCATTACCGCCATCTGGATGTCAGTACCCTGAAAGAGCTGGCGAAACGCTGGCGACCGGAATTGCCCGATCAGTTCAATAAACGGGAAAATCATCTGGCACTGGATGATATTTATGATTCGATTGCCGAGCTGCAATTTTATCGTGAACATTTTCTACAGGTCACTCCGGGGTAAGCTATCTTCCGTACCGTAAGGACAGTGATGGCTAACGCTCTCAGGAGATAAACCATGACAAAACACATTCTGGTGGTGGATGACGATGCACATATCTGCGATGTGATCAGCTTTGCGCTGGAAAAAGCGGACATGCAGGTCACGGTCGCAAACGATGGCAGGCAGGCTGTGGATAAATTCCAGTCCAGACCGGCAGATCTGATTGTGCTGGATATTAATATGCCGGAAATGGACGGCCTGGAGGTCTGTCGTGAGTTGCGCAAAACGTCCGAAGTACCGATCCTGTTTCTGTCCTCACGTGATGATGAAATTGACCGCATTCTCGGGCTGGAAATCGGTGGTGATGATTACGTCACCAAACCCTTCAGCCCGCGTGAACTGGTAGCCCGTATCAACGCTATTCTGAAACGCACCCAACACACGAGCAACGACCAGCGTGATGACCTGATCCACCACGGCAAACTCAGACTCAGTCCGGAACAGCACCAGGTCAGCTGGGATAACCGGGACATCAGCCTGACCGCTACCGAATTTGCCATTTTGCTCCTGCTGGCCCGCCGCCCGAACCGGGTGTATAATCGTGACCATATTATGCAAAATGCCTACGACAGCCATGTCTATGTCAGCGACCGCACTATTGACAGTCACATCCGCCATATCCGCCACAAATTCAGCGACTGTGGCTGCGCCAGTATTATCGAAACCGTACACGGTGTCGGCTACAAACTGGCACCATGCTGATTAATGCTCGCCTGCCGCTGCCCGGACGTACCCGCCTCAGTCTGCGCACGATCCTGCTGATTGTCATGTTGGCAATTCTGGCACTGCCGCTGCTGGGGCTGTATTTTTTCCGGATTTATGAGAATGAACTGGTGCGCCAGACCGAACTGGAACTGATTGCGCAGTCCGCTGTGTTAGCCGCCACCTATCGTCAGTATGCACGGCATATTCACCCTGCTCTGGACAACTACGGCTATATTATTCATGACTCACCGCTGATACCGCACAGTGGCCGCCGCTATACCAACCACATTTACAGGGATCATGAGGCCGCTGACTCGCGTTACACACCGGTCAGCCCCGGACTGGATCTGGTCGATCCTGTGCAGCCGCCCCGCCCTGCCTCGCAACCGGCAACGACACCAGCAGA
Organism: Thiothrix nivea; assembly: GCA_002746895.1. Taxonomy (GTDB): domain Bacteria; phylum Pseudomonadota; class Gammaproteobacteria; order Thiotrichales; family Thiotrichaceae; genus Thiolinea; species Thiolinea nivea_A. The sequence continues at coordinate 2,850 of PDRT01000008.1, read as the reverse complement.
TGTCTTCAGCCGCACCATTGCTGCGGAAATGACTCCGGTAATGCGTGACACCCAAACCGTTACGCTGGTGGGAATACGGCTGCTGGACATGAAAGGTGTGGTCATCGCCGGACAGGAAGAAGTCGGTACTTCACTGGCACACATCCCGGAAGTCCGTCAGGCGATGCACGGCCAATACGCCAGTGCCATTCGTGACCGGGTCTCGGATGAACCACCGCCACCACTCTACTCCATCAGCCGCGGCACCCGTATCCGCGTATTCACCGCCTTTCCGGTGATTGAGGGCAACCGGCTGCTGGCCGTGATTTATTTATCACGCACGCCAAAAAATATTATCAAACACCTGTATCTGGTACAGGACAAGCTTTATGTCGCCACCATCACCCTGCTGCTGGTTGCCATCCTGCTGGTATTATTCGTCTCATCAAGCATTTCCCGCCCGATTCGTGAACTGATTGAACAGATCCGGCGTGTCACCAAAGGCGAACAGACACAGATTGAGCCCATTAAACATCCTGTTTCACACGAAGTGGCGCAGTTGTCAGAAAGCTTCGCCAGCATGTCACGCGCCCTGGCAGAACGCTCGGACTACATCAATCGTTTTGCCACCCATGTCTCGCACGAATTCAAAACCCCGCTGACGTCGATGCAGGGCGCACTGGAATTATTGCAGGAACACATCGACACCATGCCCACCGTACAGCGGCACCGCTTTCTGGATAACCTGCTGGCAGATACCCAGCGGCTGAAAAAATTGGTATCACGCCTGCTGGAACTGGCACGGGCCGATGCACTGGAACCGAGTCGGCAACACAGTTCGCTGCAGCAACAACTGGACATTCTGCGTAATCGTTATCAGCAGCGCGGTCTGGCCCTGAGTTATGATGAACTGCCAACATTGCAGCTGGCTATCGCTCCCGATGCACTGGAAACCGTGTTAAATAATCTGCTGGAAAATAGCCTGCAACACGGCGCTGATACTGTCAGGATCAATGCACAATACGATGAACACCAACTACAACTGAGTCTGCATGATAATGGACAGGGCATTTCAGCCGCCAACCGTGACAAGATATTCACACCATTTTTCACCACCCGGCGTAATACCGGTGGCACCGGCCTGGGGCTGGAAATCATCTCATCATTACTAAAAGCCTATCAGGGCGAAATCAGGCTGGGTACAGCGGAAAACGGGGCTGAATTTATCATTACAGTTCCGATTATTTCCGGTAAATGAGCAATTGCAGGATAACTTGCGATGGGGCGAGAATTCGGCTGGAGAGTTCACAAGAAATACTGGCAACGGGAGTGTGCCGCAGGCACGCAAACTTGTAGCATAAGGAGGTGAACAAGTGAGTGAGCGAAAGCTCGGAAAAAGATGGTGGAAGGCCCACCGGAGTCTGCTGTCGGAAGTCGGCTCCAAACTACCCCAAGCTGCTGTAGTAAAGAGCCGTGGTAGTGAGCGTTGGGGTCAAAGTGTGAACGATCAGTTCAGCAGGTGGGGTACAGAGAGACGAGTGACCGCGAACCCATGTGGACGCGTCGTCATCCAGAGACTGACATCAAAACCGGTGGCGTTTCTATCCGCCGGGAGGAATCTGCAGGTGAATTCCGAATGCTGTGCAGGTGGTGTCCGGCGTATAGTGGGCGTGACTTTGTACCAGGCTTTTTCCGGGAACTGCGGGAACCGGTCATCACGATGTTAAGGGAGAAACTGCAAGTCACTGAATTGATAAGCATGAGAGTACTGATGCGTGATACCGGGGCGGAGTTATCCGTAGTAGTGAGGAAGCCTTTGTAATGAAGGTGGAGCGAAGGGATAACGTCAGGTTGCCTGATCCGCTACCCAACTGTTCAACAGGAGGAGGTAGTGTGATTCAGGCAAAACCATTTACCCTTGATAAATGGGAAGTATACCGCGCCTGGGAACAGGTGAAAGCCAATGCAGGCGCGGCTGGGATTGATGGGCAAACCATCAGTGATTTTGAGTTAAATCTGAAGGACAATCTTTACAAACTCTGGAACCGGCTATCCTCCGGTAGCTATCACCCTCCTGCTGTTAAAGGTGTGGCGATTCCAAAGCAATCCGGGGGGGAGCGTCTGCTGGGATTCCCACAGTGGCTGACCGTGTGGCGCAAACGGTGGTTCGTAATCGCTTTGAACCGCTGGTTGAACCCCACTTTCTACCGGACTCTTATGGTTATCGTCCCCGTAAGTCGGCATTGGATGCGGTGGCCGATCTTTTGATGATAGCGGTGCGTAAACATACCGATATACCGTGGGTATGTCTGTACATTGAACGCTGGCTAACGGTACCGATTGTCACAGAGAATGGGGACAGTCAGGCGCGAACAAAAGGCACGCCGCAAGGGGGTGTCATCAGTCCGGTACTGGCTAATCTGTTTCTGCATTATGTCTTCGACAAATGGATGCAGAAACACTATTCCGAACTGAAAGGGTGTCGCTATGCGGACGATGGTCTTGTCCATTGTCACAGTGAGGCCGAAGCGAAGCAGGTGTTGCAGTCGCTGAAACAGCACTTTGAATCCTGTGGTCTGGAGTTACACCCTGATAAAACCCGGCTTGCCTATTGCAAAGATGGGGAGAGAAGGGAGCAGTATCCACACATTCAGTTCGATTTTCTGGGTTATACCTTCAGACCGCGCCTCGTCAAAAACCGCTACAAAAACAGCCTGTTTATGAGTTTCACTCCGGCTGTCAGCAAAGCGGCACAAAAAGCGATGCGTTTCAAAATCCGCCAGTTGAAAATCCGAATGCGAACAGACTTGAATATTGCTCAACTGGCCGGTTGGCTTAATCCGATAATACAGGGTTGGCTCAACTACTATG
>PDRT01000007.1 GCA_002746895.1 Thiothrix nivea | reverse complement strand
CAAGAGAATGGTGTCATGAGCAAGGTTTTAGCGGTTGCTAATCAAAAAGGGGGTGTCGGCAAGACAACGACCGCTGTTAATCTGACGGCCTCGTTATCCGCGATGCGCAGGGATGTGCTGATGATTGATATGGATCCGCAGGGCAATGCTACCACCGGACTGGGTGTCGACAAACATGGCCGTCATCCGTCATTGAATGATGTGCTGCTGGGGAAAGTAGCGGCGAGTGAATTACTGGTTAAAATACCGGATACACAGATTACCCTGTTGCCCGGTACACCGGATCTGACGGTGGCGGAAGTCGGGCTGATGCAGATGGAACGTCGTGAATACCGGCTGCGTGATGCGTTGCAGCCGATCAGGGATGATTATGAGTTTGTCATTATTGACTGCCCGCCGTCATTGAATATGTTGACGGTTAATGCGCTGGTGGCAGCGGAGGGTGTGGTGATCCCGATGCAGTGTGAATATTATGCCCTGGAAGGGCTGACCGCACTGCTGAGTACCATTGAAGAAATTGCTTCCTCCGCCAATCCGCACCTGCAAATCACCGGTCTGGTGCGTACCATGTTTGATGCGCGCAGTAATTTGTCACGGCAGGTCTCCGAACAGTTACAGAAGTATTTCAAGGATAAGCTCTATTCAACCTCAATCCCGCGCAATATCCGTCTGGCCGAAGCTCCCAGTCATGGTCAGCCTGTGTTGAGCTATGATAAAAACTCACGGGGGGCACTGGCGTATCTGGCGCTGGCTTCGGAAATGCTGCGCAAGGTAAATGGTGCTGAGGCAGGAGAGGCAGTATGGTAAAGAAACCCGGATTGGGGCGTGGTCTGGATGTTCTGCTCAGCACCGCCAAGCAGTCGGTACAACAGCCGGATGAGCTGTTTTTGAAAAAACTGCCGGTGGAGAAAATCAAGCCGGGTGCCTATCAGCCACGGATGACGTTTGACCCCGGTGCCTTGCAGGAGCTGGCTGACTCGATTAAAGCCCAGGGCATGGTGCAGCCGGTGGTGGTGCGTCGGATGAACGGCGGTGAATATGAGCTAATTGCCGGTGAACGGCGCTGGCGGGCGGCGCAACTGGCGGAAATGCATGAGATTCCGGCGGTGATCCGTGAGATTCCGGATCAGGCGGCGGCGGCCATGTCGCTGATTGAGAATATCCAGCGCGAGGATCTTAATGCTTTGGAGGAAGCAACCGGCTTACGGCGGCTGATTGATGAGTTTGGCCTGACCCATCAGCAAACTGCAGAAGCTGTGGGCCGTTCAAGGGCGGCGGTAAGCAACCTGTTACGTTTGCTGGAACTGATGCCGGAGGTCAAGGATATGCTGGAGCAGCGTGAGCTTGAGATGGGGCATGCACGGGCATTACTGGCGCTGACTAATGAGCAGGTGCAGTTACAGACGGCACAGAAAGTGGTAAAGCGGCAATTATCGGTGCGTGAAACCGAGCGGCTGGTGAAAAAGATACTTGAGGGTGCGGTGGAAAAAATTACGCCGGTCCCTTCACCGGATGTGCAACGGCTGGAGCGCAAACTCAGTGATCAACTCGGTGCAAAGGTGGCAATTCGTTATAACCAGAAGGGCCGGGGACGGATGGTCATTGAATACAATAGTCTGGATGAGCTGGACGGGATTCTGAATCATATTCAGTAACTTGTTTATTACCCGTTTAACGGGCGGCCATATTTTTTTAATTAACCGGAACTAAAGTGTTGAAGCAACAGATGAATATCTGCATAATACGCGCCTTAGTTTTTGGATTGGTTTAGCGGAGAAGACCCTTGCCTAACATTAAATCTGCCAGAAAGCGCGTTCGTCAAGCAGCCAAGCGCCGTATGCACAACAAGCATCTGCGTTCACGTTTGCGCACTCACATTAAAAGCGTCCTGAGCGCGATTGAGGCTGGTGATCGTGAAGCGGCTACCACTGCATATCAGGTGGCGGTACCTGTGATTGACTCGATTGCCGATAAGGGCATTATTCACAAGAATAAAGCGGCCCGTCACAAGAGTCGTCTAAACGCACATATCCGTGAACTCTGACGCAAACTAGCGTTGCTACAGGCAAAATTTTAGGGGCCGGTTTGTTTTGCAGACCGGCCTTTTGTCGTTGCGCAGGGTTGTGAGGTAGATGTGTTAACAGTCGGTCTGACCGGAGGTATCGGTAGCGGTAAAAGCAGTGTGGCGCGTTATTTCCGTGATCTGGGGGTCAGGGTGCTGGATGCGGACCAGATTGCACGGCAGGTAGTGCAGCCCGGTGAGCTTGCCCTGTCACAGATTGCTGCGGAATTTGGTGCGCAGGTACTTAACGAGGCCGGAGAGCTGAACCGGGACTGGATGCGGCAACAGGTGTTTGCTGACCCTTCCGCCCGCGAACGTCTGGAGGCGATTACCCACCCGCTGATCCGGCAGCGGATTGTTCAGGCAATGGCTGTAGCGTATGACACACCTTATCTGGTCGTTGATATTCCGCTGTTGATTGAGCAGTCTTATCAGGGGGTGTTTGATGCCGTTCTGGTCGTGGACTGTACACCTGAGCAACAATTACAACGCGTTCAGCACAGAGATGGTAGTGACGCCAGACTGATAAAAGGTATAATGGCAGCGCAGGCATCCCGGGCGGAGCGTTTAAAACATGCAACGTATGTGTTGGATAATTGTGGATCACTTGAATATCTGCATGCACAGATGGCCCCGTTACATCAGGCGTTGATACAGTTGGCCCGCTCTGTCGAGCGCTGATGGATGTTGTGATGCCTTAATCTGAATTCAAAGTTGATAGAGTCTTGCCGAATGATTACTTATGAACAACCGCTCAATGAGAAAATACGCCTTTTCTTGCGGTTGGAATTATTGGTGAGCCGGTTCCGTTATCATCTGATCTCTCGCAAACAATCCGATATTTTATCAGCCCTGACCTTGCTGCTGGAATTGTTTAACCTGTCTGCGCGTATTGATCTGAAAAGCGAGGTGATTAAAGAAGTTGATCGTTGTAGTCACTCGGTGCGTAAGGTGATTTCCGGCACCGGTGAGCAGGACAGTACACTGGAGCAGCTGACTGACTTTAATAATCAGCTTTATCAATTGCACGGTTCGTTGGGGCAGCATTTGCGCTCACACATGTTTTTCAGTACCTTGCGTCAGCGGGCCTCGCTGCCCGGTGGCGTGAACGGCTTTGATATTCCGCTGCTGAATTTCTGGCTGGGCAAGGGGCTGGAGACTTGTGTTGCGGATTTACAGCGTTGGAGCGAGCCTTTTCTGCAAACGGCTGATACGGCGGCATTTCTGCTGAATCTGATCCGTAATTACTGTAGCGGCAAGGAATATCAGGCCAAGGCCGGTTTCTTCCAGATGACCTTGCGTGAACCTTATCAGCTGTTACAGGTTCAACTGCCGGAGGGGGCTACCCTGTACCCGGAAATCAGTGCCGGAAAACAACGCTTCTCGCTGCGCTTTGTCGAACTGGGCCTGCTGGATGAGCGTGGTAAACAGTCCGCAGAGAATGTATCTTTTCACCTGAAACTATGTGCATTTTAAACGATTAGAGGAGACCGGGGATGGATGAGCAGACCCGTATTGAAGTCGAAGCGGCTGCCTGGCGCAAAATGGTCAGTCATTTTCAAAAGCGCACTGATGTACAGAATATTGATCTGATGAATCTGGCCGGATTCTGCCGTAACTGCATGTCAAAGTGGTATATGGGTGCGGCTAACGAGCGTGGTCAGGCTATGGATTATGATCAGGCGCGTGAAGTGATTTATGGCATGAATTACAATGATTTTAAAGATCAATACCAGACCAGGGCGACGACTGAGCAGCTGGAAAAATATAATGCCATTCGTCCGGATCAGAAAACCGAGTGAGTACTTCAGATACAGAGGCGGCGGAGACCACCACAGAAACGCCTGGTTTTGAAACTGCGATGGCGGAGCTGGAAGCACTGGTGCAGCGCATGGAAAGCGGTGAATTGTCACTGGAAGATTCATTGCGCGAGTTTGAGCGTGGCGTGCAGCTGACCCGTTTATGTCAGGAGCAGTTGCAGGCCGCAGAACAGCGGGTGCGGATACTGACGGCTGACGGTAAAGAAGAGGGTTTTGTAGCGGAGCGCACTGAATGATGGCCATGAGCGCGGCGTTACGGGGCTATCAGCAGCGCATTGATGCCGTGCTGGAACGGGTATTACCGGCGGTTCATGTCCTGCCGGGCCATCTGCATGATGCGATGCGTTATGCGGTGCTGGACGGCGGCAAGCGGGTGCGCCCGCTGCTGGTTTATGCAACCGGTGAGGCTTTGGGGGTTGAGGA
>PDRT01000107.1 GCA_002746895.1 Thiothrix nivea | reverse complement strand
GTAGAACTGACAGGTGTCGGTGCCTGACTGTCCGGTCATGTTTGCATGCGTATAGGATTATAAATGTTATCAAAAGCAGTGAAGCTTCAGGAAACATCAGCATTTATTGTTGAGTGGGTTAAAGCGCCGTTAGTCACCGCTTCGGTTATTCCTTCCAGTACCCGGCTGGCAAAAAATATGGTACAGGGGCTTGATCCGGCCAGCGAGCTGGTCATTGAACTGGGGCCGGGCACGGGGGTTTTTACCCATCAGCTACTGGAAGCCGGTATCAAGGAAGCATCATTGGTGCTGGTTGAACTGAATCATACTTTTGCCAAAAGGTTGCGCAAGAAATATCCCGATGCAACGGTTATTAATGGTGCGGCGGAAGCGTTGCCCCGACTGAACCTGAAAAAGGCCAGTGCCGTTATCAGCGGTCTGCCATTATTATCAATGCGGGATAAACAGGTGAATCTGATTATGAAGGGGGTGTTTGAGGTTATGCAGCCCGGAGGGGTACTGGTACAGTTTACCTATGGTCATCGTTGTCCGGTGAAGAAACAGATCCTGCAACAAAATGGCCTGGAAGCACAACGTAACAGTTTTGTGCTAAATAACTTTCCACCCGCCAGCATTTATCATATCCGTAAACGCCATCATCATATGGCCTGAAAAAGCCATATTGAATGTGAATGACTTGCCCGCTAGTTGGCGGCGGGCAGTATTTCCTCAATATCCGATAACGGAATTTCTTCCAGTTCCGGAATGGTTTCAAACGGTATTATCTCCGGAATATCCAATATCGCCTGTGATGGTTGTTGCGGCTGTTGGATCGGTTGCGGATTAACCGGTTCGACCAGTTGATTATCAGGCTGATAGGTATAGATACCCGGCCGTGGTGGTTGCACCTGCCGATTAGCCGGACGTGACGGCTGTACAGTCAGTCGCGGCTGGCGAATGACCGGCTGTGGTGACGGTACGGGCCGAACCGGACGCACGACGGCAGTATGACGGGCCGGTTGACTTGGCCGGTTGCGTACCGGTTCCGGCCTATTACTTTCCCAGATCGGCACAGCATCAACAGGTTCACGCTCCTGAGCGGACTCTGTAATGACGCTTTCAATCACTGGTTCGGTGGTGGTGATTTCAACGACTTCCTGATCATCAGCCGGGGTGGTTGGTTCAACGTCGCCGGAAGTGATTTCCTGAATACTGATCGGATTCACCGGCAGCCGTTCAACTGGCAGTGATTCCGTGACGGTGGTAGCTGGACGATGGGTGATTTCTGCCATGGGTTTTGTATCCTGCATGGCCGTGGTATAAGCCGTATTCAGGGTCCGCTGGTCACGTTTCAATCCAGTCAGTTTATATTTCTTAATCAGGCGTTCGCTGTCACCGAGATAAGTACCGGCCTGTTCCAGTTCACCGTTTTCCAGGGCTGAGCGTGCAGCCTGTTGCCGTAATTTGACGACTTCACGCAGTAATTTCCGTCCTTCCGCGTTATCCGGCTGTTTGAACATCAGGCTGTCCAGGTGGAGCAGGGCGTAATCATCAGCCGCATCATCCTCGCTCAGATGACCGGCCCGAAT
>PDRT01000003.1 GCA_002746895.1 Thiothrix nivea | reverse complement strand
TGGGCACCGATTTCCTTGCAGGCCTGTGCCGCTGCACGGATCGCCCGTTCACGGGTGCGCAATGAATCCTGCCAGAACCAGGCCAGCAGGCCGAAACCCAATAGGATGAGAAAGTTGATCATAGTGCGGCTAAGTGTGTATGGCTAATGTGTTAGTCTGTAGTGTCGGCCAAATCAGCGGGCCTGGCAAGCAAGCTTGAGGCCAATGACGGTTCCAGCCTGAATAGATAACGGTTTTCGGTTTTCATACCCGTATTATGCCTGTGCTAGACTGAATAATTAACACCAGAACCGGCAGGGTATCCGTATGAACATCAGTGTTCGCAAACAGTTGCCGATTGGCATCCAGACCTTTCGCGAAATTCGTTGTGCCAATCATTACTATGTGGATAAGACACGTCTGGCCTGTCAGCTGGTACAAGAAGGCAAACATTACTTTCTTTCCCGTCCGCGCCGTTTTGGTAAGAGCCTGTTTCTGGATACCCTGAAGGAGCTGTTTGAAGGGAATAAGGCTCTGTTTATCGGGCTTACTGCTGAAACGCAGTGGGACTGGTCAGTGGCATATCCGGTATTGCGTTTCAGCTTTGGTAGTGGGAACTTTACGGATGCTGACTATCTTGCAAAGAATCTTGCTGCCCAGCTGGATAATCTTGAGGCACACTTTGATTTTGAATCGAAATACAACACTTGTCCGGAACGTTTCCAGGCATTGATCCGACACGCCCATCAGATTGTTGGACAGCCTGTTGTCATTCTGATTGATGAGTACGACAAGCCGATGCTGGATGCGTTGGATTACCCGGAGGTTGCCAGGGCTAATCGTGATTTTCTGCGTGGGTTTTACGGTACGATCAAGGATTATGATGCGCATATCCGCTTCAGTTTTTTGACCGGTGTCAGCAAGTTTTCCAAGGTCAGTTTATTTTCCGGGCTGAATAATCTGAATGACATTACACTGGATAAACGTTATTCCACATTATGCGGGTATACAGATAACGATATTGATACGGTGTTTGCCTCAGAGCTGGAGGGCCTGGATCGTGAGGAAGTCCGTGACTGGTATAATGGTTATCATTGGTTGGGTGAAGGCGTTTATAACCCGTTTGATATTTTGCAGCTGTTCGATAAACGGGAATTTAAGAATTACTGGTTTGAAACCGGAACACCGACTTTTCTGGTGGATTTGTTGTTCAATCGACAGATCCCAACCCTGCAACTGGATAATATGTTGAGCAGCAGTACCATGTTATCGAGTTTTGATGTCGGGGATATAGCGACCGAAGCATTGTTGTTTCAGACCGGCTATCTGACCATCAGGAAGGAGGAGAAGTTAGGCGGGCAGTATTTTTATACGCTGGGTTATCCGAATCGGGAAGTGTACCAAAGCCTGAATGAAAATCTGTTATCAAAACTGGTACAGGATAAATCACGGCAAACGGTGCAATCGGCTCAATTATATCACCTGTTACTCGCCAATGATTTCGACGGTCTGAAAACTCTGTTTCGCAGCTTCTTCGCCAGTATTCCGCATCACTGGTACACCAATAACACTATCCAGCAGTTTGAAGGTTTTTACGCCAGTGTGTTTTATTCCTATTTTGCTGCACTGGGACTGGAAGTGATTGTGGAGGATTGTACCAATCATGGGCGGCTGGATATGACGTTGAAGTTTAATCAACAGGTGTATCTGTTTGAGTTTAAGGTGGTGGAGATGGCACCGGAGGGGAATGCCTTGCAACAGTTGAAGGATAAGGGTTATGCGGAAAAGTATCAGCACATGGGTTGGCCGGTGTATCTGGTAGGGGTGGAGTTCAGCCGGGATGAGCGGAATGTCGTGGGCTTTGAGGTTGAGGGCTGACAACTGCCCACCCGATTGTCTGTCCGATCTGGAGTTTTACCCGTAATTTGTCATTCATGATCTTTGCTGGTTTTGGTACTTTATGCTGCGTTTTTCATCATCACATTTTCTGTTGTTGTTTGTTGCTGCCATCTGGGGCGGTGGTTTTGTCGCACAAAAATCCGGGCTGGACAGTCTCGGCCCCTTTAGCTTCAATACGGCTCGCTTCATACTGGCGACGTTGTCACTGGTGCCGGTATGGTTTTATATGCGGCGTAAATATTCAGCAGCAAGGCTACAATCCGATCCGCTGTCTTTCTGGCTGGGTGGTGTGCTGGCGGGGATAGTGCTGACCGGCGGGTTGAGTCTGCAGCAGGCGGGCTTGCAATACACCACAGCGGGTAATGCCGGTTTTATTACCGGTATGTATATTGTTATTGTACCGCTGCTGGGGTTGCTGATGGGGCAGCGTACCCGCTGGCTGACCTGGGCGGGAATTGTACTGGCGGTGGTGGGTCTGTATCAGCTGTCGGTTGAACCGGGCAGTGGTGGATTGTCGATGAAGTATGGTGATGGTTTACAATTGATCGGCGCTGTATTCTGGGCGGTACATGTGCTGATGCTCAGCTGGCTGGCGCGGCGGGTCAATGATCTGGTCGGTTTGTCGGCTGTGCAGTTTGCCACGGCTGCGCTGTTCTCTGCCGTCCTTATGGGGTGGCTGGAAATACCGCAATGGGCAGATTTTCAGACAGAATGGCAACCGTTGTTATATTCCGGGATTGTTGCCAGTGGTGTTGCGTTCACTCTACAGATTATCGGCCAGCGGAAAGTGGCTCCGGAAGTGGCGGCATTGTTGCTGGCGCTGGAAGCGGTGTTTGCCTTATTGATGGGGATTCTGTTTCTTGGGGAGTCATTGGGTGGCCGCGAGTTACTGGGTTGTGGTCTGATGATGGCGGGTATTATGCTGACGTTGTGGCCGGAAAAAAGGCTGATGGCGGCAGAATCCGTTTCCCGCTGAGGGCTGTCGGGGTAGAATGTCGACAGGTTGTTGCAGTTTATAAGGAATATCATGACACAAGCACAGTTACCCAGAAAAGAGATCACCGTGGCCTTTATCGGGGCCGGTAATATGGCACGCAGTCTGATCGCCGGGCTGGTGGAGGATCATAGCCCGCTGAATATTCGCGTCGCTGACCCGGATCAGGCACAGCTGGATGTGATACGCCGACACTGGCCGCAGGTAGAGGTCGGCACCGATAATTCAGCGGTGGTCGACGGGGCGGATATGGTAGTACTGGCGGTGAAGCCACAGCTGATGGAGAGGGTTGCCACACCACTGCGCGAACTGGCGCAGCATCAGCGCCCACTGTTTGTGTCGGTGGCTGCCGGAGTGCGTGAAGCCTCGCTGGATCAATGGCTGGGAAGTGGTTTGCCGGTGGTGCGGTGCATGCCGAATACTCCGGCACTGGTGCAGGCCGGAGCCACCGGTTTGTATGCGAATGAGCAGGTTTCCGCTGAACAGCGCAGTCAGGCGGAACGTATTCTGCGCTCGGTGGGTATCGCATTGTGGTTCGCTGAGGAAGACAAGCTGGATGCAGTGACGGCGGTGTCCGGCAGTGGCCCTGCTTATTTCTTTCTGGTGATGGAGGCCATGCAACAGGCAGCGGAAAAGCTGGGATTAGCGCCTGAAGAAGCACATTTGCTGGTTGTACAAACTGCGTTGGGCGCAGCCAAACTGGCGCTGGAAAGTGATGACCGGCCTGCCGAGTTGCGCCGTAAGGTGACTTCCAAAGGCGGCACGACGGAAGCAGCGATCAACACCCTGAATGAAGGTGGCTTGGTCGAATTATTTGACCGTGCGTTACAGGCGGCTGTCTGCCGCTCACAGGAATTAGCGCGGTTAGGCTAATTTTTGTTATTTTTCGGTGACTTAATTTCGGGATGAGGGTGTCATGGTGCTACAGAATATTGCGGTTTTTTTAATTACGACCCTGTTTTCACTGTATATCGGTGCTGTGTTGATACGTTTTCTATTGGCGTATGCACGGGCGGATTTTCATAACCCGCTGTCACAGTTTCTGGTCAAGGTGACCAATCCGCTGCTGGTACCGTTGCGGCGTTTTATACCGGCACTGGGCAAGGTGGATACCGCTTCATTGGTGCTGGCATTTTTACTCAAGTTGCTAGGCATTCTTTTGCTGACCGTGGTCATGGGGCAAGGGTTTAATCCCGGTTATCTGCTTCTGGCGGCAATGGTTGATTTATTGCGCACGCTGATCTGGATTTACATCATTGCAATGATTGTTCAGGCGGTGATCAGTTGGGTGGGCAGTGCGTATGGTAATCCGGTGGTTCCGTTGCTGTACAGTTTGACGGCACCGATTCTGCTGCCATTGCGCAAGATTGTACCGACTATCGGTGCAGTGGACTTATCACCTTTGGTGGCGATTGTGCTGTTACAGCCAGCAACAAATCGCGCAGTACTTCTCCTATCGGCTCAGGTAAACTCATCGCTTGCCACTGCCGTTGCAAAAAATCTTTTCCGACCCTAAAAATATTTTGGTGGTGGGTTAAACCTGTTACATGGCATGAATATCCAACCCAAATTCAACGCGGTTGATCAGCAGACCAATGACCGTATCATGTGTATTAGACAAGGCTTACGCATCTTGCCGGATGCTGTCATTGATTGGGGTTTTCTGCCTGAATCTGACTGACTTTATCAACTTGCTTGCCGCTTACCGCAGTTTCGTCACCCTGATCCCCCTCACCATTGCAGATAATCCTGTCGGCATCCAGTTTTGGCAGGGGTGTCGCATCGAACTCGCCGTTCAGGCGGTTGATTTCTTTACATAATTTATCCATGCGATCTTCCATCAGGTGAATATGGTCCAGCATCAGGTTCACCGCATTTGCCATCGGGTCGGGCATATCCTGTGTGGCACCATACGCATCGAAACCCATCTTCTCCGCCATTGCTTCGCGACGCTCCTTGCGGGATTTCTGTGACTTTGCCTGTCTGCCGGGTACGCCGATAATGGTGGTGTTTTCCGGAACATCTTTAACCACCACCGCATTGGAGCCAATGCGTGCCCCATTGTGCAGGGTGATTGGCCCCAGTACCTTGGCACCGGCACCGACAACAATATTATTGTGCAGGGTCGGATGACGTTTGCCCGGTTGCCAGCTGGTGCCGCCGAGGGTCACACCGTGATACAGCGAGCAGTCATCACCAATCTCGGCGGTTTCGCCAATAACAATGCCCATACCGTGATCAATGAAGAAACGGCGGCCAATCGTGGCGCCGGGGTGAATTTCGATGCCGGTATACCAGCGCGGGATATTGGACAGCAGTCTTGCCAGCCATTTGAAGCCTTTGCCCCACAACCAGTGATTGAGGCGGTGGAATAACAGTGCATGAATACCCGGATAGGTGGTCAGGATTTCAAAGACATGACGCGCCGCCGGATCGCGGTCAAAAATGCAGTAAATGTCTTCGCGGATACGCTCGAACATGGAATCACCTGTGTATATCGCTGTAAATGGTTGGCACTGATGCAAAAAATTAAGTATGTTGCTCAACCCGAAGAGGACATTATCCGGCGGAATCCGACCAGGTATTAATCAACCCTCAATGATGGTGTGGTGACAACTCTAAAACAAAACAGAAAGCAAGGGAAACAACGATATGTTACAGGTTTTGCGTATTCAGGGATTTTTCGCCTTTATCATCGTGGTATTTCTGAATGCGTTTGTCGACCTTGGTCATAAAATCATTATCCAGAATACCATTTTTAAAACTTATGACGGTAGCCAGCAGGTTATGCTGACAGCGGTGGTCAATGCCCTGATTCTGTTGCCATTTATTATGATGTTCACCCCGGCTGGCTTTCTGGCGGATAAATACCCGAAGAACCGTATTATGCGCCTCAGTGCCTGGGGGGCGCTACTGCTAAGCTTGCTGGTTACCCTGAGTTATTATCAGGGCTGGTTCTGGTTCAGTTTCGCCATGACTTTTTTGTTGGCGACGCAAAGTGCGTTTTATGGTCCGGCCAAACTGGGTTATATTCGTGAGTTGGTGGGTGAGAGCCGCCTGTCACAGGGTAATGCCCTGTCACAGTCGGTTGCCATGGTATCCATCTTGTTCAGTACATTTTTTTTCTCGGTGTTATTCGAAAACCTGCTACAGGATTTTGTGATAACGGATAAAGGTAATATCCTGCAACAGGTTGCTCCTCTGGGCTGGCTGCTGGTCGGATTTACCTTGCTGGAATTAGGGATGGCGTATCGCATTCCGGGTATCCGGGCAACCAATCAGGCCTTGTCTTTCGACTGGGCTGATTATTTCACTGGCCGGACGGCAAAAGACAACCTCCATCGGGTCTGGAATAACAAGATTATCTGGCTGACCATTATGGGGGTCTCGGTGTTCTGGGCGATTGCTCAGGTAGTGCTGGCGACCTATCCGGCCTTTGCCAAGGAAAGTCTTGGTATTTCCAGCACTGCACAATTACAGGGCATTATGGCTTTTGCCGGTATTGGTATTATGAGCGGCTCGCTGCTGGCCGGGCAGATCTCGCGTAATCATATTGAAACCGGCCTGATTCCGGTGGGTGCCATCGGTGTGACCTTGTGTATTGCACTGGTGACCTGGTTTGACAATCTGCTGCTGCAGGCGCTGAATTTTCTGCTGTTGGGGATTATGGGCGGGCTGTTTCTGGTACCGCTGAATGCGATGATGCAATATCATGCGCCGCGTGATGAGCTGGGGCGGGTGCTGGCTTCGTATAATCTGGTCAATAATGTAATGATGCTGAGCTTTCTGGGGCTGACCATTCTAATGACACTGGTGGGTTTTAGCAGTCTTTATCTGTTTGCTGTGCTGACCCTGATTGCCCTGCTCGGTGCCTTGTATACCGCGTATCAGCTGCCGCAGTCATTGCTGCGTTTTGTCATCAGCCACATGTTTCACGCCCGTTATCGCTTGCAGGTGCAGGGCTTCGATAATCTGCCAGTGGAAGGGGGTGTGCTACTGCTGGGCAATCATATCAGTTATATCGACTGGGCGTTGGTGCAGATGGCCTGTCCGCGTCCGCTGAAATTTGTCGTGGAAAGGGGTTATTACGAACGCTGGTATCTGAACAGGGTGCTCAGGTTGCTTGGTGTCTTGCAGATCCGTCCGAATGATCCGGAAACGGCCATGAAACAGGTACAGACGATGCTGCAAGCAGGGGAGGCTGTGTGCCTGTTTCCGGAAGGTGCGGTGAGTCGCACTGGCCAGCTGTCTGCCTTCAGCAGTGATTATGAAAGTGCCATTCGGGACACCGAGGCGGTGATTGTGCCTTTTTATCTGCATGGTTTGTGGGGCAGTCGTTTTTCCCGTTCCAGTGGTTTCCTGCGCCAGAATCGTCAGTCCGGTTTTAAGCGTGATGTCGTGGTGTCGTTTGGTGAGGTATTGCCGCCGGAGACACCGGCCCATCATTTGAAACAGACGGTGTTTGACCTGTCGTTCAGCTCCTGGGAAACTTATAGTTATACGTTAGATCCGTTGCCGGTGAACTGGATTAAGGCCGCACGACGTAATGGCTTTCGTATGGCGGCGGCGGATGTCACGGGTGAGCCGCTGAGCAATAACCGTTTTATAACCGCCGTGATTCGTTTTGCTGCGCTGATCGGAAAATACAGCCCGGAGCAGAATATCGGTTTATTACTGCCCACCAGTGTCGGCAGTAATATTGCCAATATGGTGGTGTTGTCGCTGGGCAAGACGGTG
This sequence comes from Thiothrix nivea, assembly GCA_002746895.1. GTDB lineage: Bacteria > Pseudomonadota > Gammaproteobacteria > Thiotrichales > Thiotrichaceae > Thiolinea > Thiolinea nivea_A. Next base: position 944 of record PDRT01000003.1, on the reverse strand, counting down.
GTGAACCTGAATTACACAGCCAGTGCGGAGGCGCTACATAGTGCCGTGGAGCAGGCAGAGATTCAGCGCATTTATACCTCGCGGGTATTTCTGAAACGCCTTAAAGAGCGGGGCATCGATATTAGAGTGATTTTTCCGGATACCGAGCTGATTTACCTGGAAACGTTGAAAGGGGAAATCGGTAAGGTGCAGTTGCTTATGACCTTATTGCTGGTTGTCATACTGCCAGCCCGGCTGTTGCAGCTCTTGTTTATCCGTCGGGTGGATATCGACAGCACGGCAGCGATTCTGTTTTCCAGTGGCAGTGAGGGTGCACCTAAAGGGGTAAAGTTATCACACCGCAATCTGGCGGTGAATGCGCGGCAGGTCGCCGATACGCTGAATACACTGGAAAATGATGTGCTAATGGGCACCTTACCGGCCTTTCATGCTTTTGGCTTGCTGGCCGGAGTGCTGTTACCGCTGTCGGAAGGGATTCCGGTGGTCAGCCACCCTGATCCGACTGATGCGGTGATGATTGCCAAGGGTGTGGCACGTTATGAGGCAACGGTCTTATTCGGTACTGCAACCTTTCTGCGTCTGTATGCGCGGAACAAGCGGGTGCATCCGCTGATGTTCAGGTCATTACGTTATGTGGTGGCCGGTGCTGAAAAACTACCACCCGAAGTACGACAGGTGTTTATGGAGCGTTTCGGCAAGACCATTATGGAAGGTTATGGTACCACCGAGACATCACCGGTGGCGGCGGTGAATATGCCGGATCAGCTGGAGCCGGACAAGTGGCAGATACAACCGGGTACACGTTTGGGAAGTGTGGGTTTGCCCTTGCCGGGGACCAGTTTTCATATTGTCGATCCGGAAACGCTGGAGCGCCTGCCGAACGGTGAGGATGGCCTGATTCTGATTGGTGGGCCACAGGTGATGCAGGGATATCTGAATGCGCC
>PDRT01000016.1 GCA_002746895.1 Thiothrix nivea | reverse complement strand
ATTTTCAGTTTCGGCAGCTGATAATGGGTACTTTGCTGACGTCCACCAATCGTGGCCAGTTCACCGGAAGCTACCGCCCTCAGTGCCAGCCGCTTCGCCAGTCCTTCCGCAATCAGGTTATGTGACGAACCGGTATCCAGCAACCACCAATAAGTCTGCTTGCCCATTTTCACCGCCACCAGTGGCAGCACCGCATGATCACCGGTATGCACCAGATGCAGTGGCACGGTGGCGGAGCGGGCCTGCCGTGAAAAACTGGGCGCAGCCGGTTCCGGTATTCGCACACAGGCAGCCAGCATAAAACTGAAACACAGCAGCAGCCACAACCGTCGCTGTGATGACAAAAACCCGGTCACAGCCACGACGACCTTAAAACCGGAATGATGTTTTTTTAGCAGTGGCCAGACCATTCTGTTTCAGGCCAGACTCTTGCTGACAATCTCCAGCACATCCAGCGACAACCCCGGATGCGCCTGAATCCGCTCCAGTTGCCGCCGCATTAATGCTGCACGCCCGGCTTCAAAATGCTGCCAGTTCATCAATGGCCGCACCATGCGTGATGCCACCTGTGGATTCAGATCATTCAGCTTGATGACCTGTTCGGCCAGAAATTCATAACCACTGCCATCCGCTGCATGAAAATGACGCGGATTACGCAGGGCAAAACTGCCGATCAGCGCCCGCACCTTATTCGGATTACGCAGATCAAACCGTGGATGCACCATCAGCTGACGAATCCGCGCCAACGCACCTGACAGGGTTGAAGCGGCCTGTAGTGCAAACCACTTGTCCATGACCAGTGTGTCGGACTGCCAGCGGTCATGGAAATGCTGCAAACATGACTCACGCTGCTCACAGTCAATATTTGCCAGTACACTGAGTGCCGCCAGGGCATCTGTCATATTATCGGCCTGCTGATACTGCTGCTCACACAGCCGGTACACCGACTCATCGTCCAGCCGTCCCAGATAGCCCAGACAGATATTTTTCAAGCGCCGCCGCCCTATACTTTCTGCATCCATCTGATAGGCTCCGGCATTAGCCTGTAACTGTGCATAATGCCGCTCCAGATCCATACGCAGTGCTTTTGCCAGCGTGGTATACACAAATTCACGTACCTGATAGATCGCTTCCGGATCAGCCGGTTTCACCACCTCAATCACATCCCCGATCGCAGGCAAACTCAGTGCCTCAGCCCGCAATGCCTCATCCAGCGAGTCATCATTCAGCACACTCTGGAAGGCTTCAATAAACTCATGCTTCAGCCCCAGAGCTTCACCCGCCGCCTGTGCCGTCAATAGCTCACGGAAGGTCTGCATTGCCAACCGCTGTCCGGCATCCCAACGATTGAAAGCATCACGGTCATGCTTCATCAGGAAGACCAGTTCCGCATCCGTATAAGCATATTCCAGTCGCACCGGTGCTGAAAAACCGCGTAATAATGATGGCACCGGGCGCTGACTGATACCGGTGAAGGTAAAATGCTGTTCAGCTTCAGTGACCCGCAATACCGGATTAATGGCTTTGCCCTGCTCTGAAATCAGTGGCAAGTCCTGACCATCTTCGCCCAGCAAACCCATCTCCAGCGGAATCAGATACGGTAATTTTGTCTCGGTTTCCGGTGTGGCGGCACAGGACTGCCTGACAGACAGGGTACAACGCTGTTGTTCCGCATCATAGTCCATACTCACCTGCACTTCCGGCGTACCGGCCTGATCATACCAGCGCTGAAACTGACCCAGATCGACAGCATTGGCATCAGCCATCGCCGCCAGGAAATCTTCGGTGGTGACTGCCTGACCATCGTGACGTTCAAAGTACAGATCCATACCCTTGCGAAAACCACGCTGTCCTAACAAGGTCTGGTATAACCGTACCACCTCAGCGCCCTTTTCATACACCGTCAGCGTATAAAAGTTATTGATTTCCATGTAGGAAGCCGGACGGATCGGATGTGCCATCGGGCTGGCATCCTCAGCAAATTGATGGGAACGCAACAGACGTACATCTTCAATGCGTTTCACCGGTCGTGAATGCAGGTCAGCCGTAAACTCCTGATCCCGGAACACCGTCAGCCCCTCTTTCAGCGACAACTGGAACCAGTCACGACAGGTCACCCGGTTACCAGTCCAGTTATGGAAATATTCGTGGCCAATCACGGCTTCAATATTGATGTAATCCGTGTCAGTCGCGGTTTCCGGGCTGGCAAACACCAGCTTGGAGTTGAAAATATTCAGCCCCTTGTTTTCCATCGCCCCCATATTAAAATCGTCGACGGCGACGATCATGTAAATATCCAGATCATATTCCAGACCAAAACGCTCCTCATCCCATTGCATGGCCCGGATCAGCGACTGCATGGCATGATCACACTTGTCGATATTATGTGCTTCGGTATAAATCCGCAGCACCACATCACGCCCGGAAGCAGTGGTGAAATGGTCTTCCACATGCTCCAGCTGCCCGGCTACCAGCGCAAACAGATAAGACGGCTTGTGGTGCGGGTCTTCCCAGCGCACCCAGTGCCGCCCGTCCTCCAGCTCACCGGCGGCCACCAGATTACCGTTGGACAATAACACCGGATATCGCAGCGGATCAGCAATAATCTGCGTGGTAAACAGGGTCATCACATCCGGGCGATCCGGATAATAGGTAATTTTACGGAAGCCCTCGGCCTCACACTGGGTACAGAAATTACCGCCGGATTGATACAGACCTTCCAGCGAGGTATTGTTCTGTGGATAAATGCGGGTGACAATTTCCAGTGTTGAGTATTCTGGTAACGTCTGAATCCGCAAGCCCTGCTCGGTCAGCTGGTAATCACCCTCACCCAACGACTCACCATTGAGGCGAATTTCCAGCAGCTCCAGCTCCTCACCGTATAACTCCAATGGTGCATCCGCTGCGGCATCCGGCTGGCGCTGATATTGGGCGACACTGGTGACTTTGGTGGATTCCTCACCCAGCTCAAACACCAGCGATAAGGTCTCGACCCGATAGGCCAGCGGTTGATAATCCTGCAAATAAACGGTTTTTGGCTGTCCTTCTTTCATTATAATGCTTCCGGTTAATCCTTTGGGTTGTACAGTGTCGCAGTGAGTTCAGCGTAATCCGGATGAGTGGATGTTATCACCTTATTGCGCAATAACAGGTCAATATTCACCAGATTACAATTGGCTTTAAAATCTTCAGTATACGCCGTCAGACGGGCAATTTCGCTTAAGGGTAATAACTGAAAACTACTGACTTCACCATCATTATTCTGCGGCGTAAAATCCTCCGGCAGCCACAGGTCATATAGATACAAGGTGGAATTTTCCAGACCCCGTCGCCCCTGATGCTGGTAGTGAATCTGCCCAACTGCCTGAGCCTGCTGCGCCAGTGGCACTGGAATGGCCGCTTCTTCCCCGGCTTCTTTAATGACATTATCCAGCAGGCTGATGCCCACCGGCTGGCCACCTGCCACCAGTTGATCCAGCTTGCCCGGCCAGTAGGGTTTGGACGGCGAACGCACACCGACCCAGACCATAATATCATGCCCCTGTCTGACCAGACCGTTGACATGCACGCCAAAACCGCGAATACCGAGAAAAGAGGCCGCCGCCCGTTCGACTTCCATAACGGCTTCACCACCAAACGCATGAGTCACCGGATAGGCCTCTCCCACCCAAGTATCAATCACTCCGGCCTGATGCAGCTGTAGCATCACCTCATTAACGGCGGCAGTCCGCGACTGGTAATCAGTGAAATGGTCATGTAAATGAATACCGGAGGCATCAATGTTGAACACCGCAGGGTAATCCCGTAAACAGGCCGCAAACATCTGATCCACCCAGCCATAGCGAACGCCGCCGACCCGCCAGGGTAGTAAGTGCTCAAAACATGCATTATTACAGGCACAAACCCGTTCCGCATAACTCATTGCAGAAAATTTAGCTCCATTATTGCAACATCAGTCAATGCAGTATACGTGAACCACAATAAAGCAACAGCCCCCACAACCAGCAGATATTTCCGGATATTGGCTGCCAACCCCGCCACCTGCTCCCTGGTTTGCATATCATGATAAACCTGTCGTGGTTTATAGCCCTCGCGCTGGTTAAACGCTGTGAAATCGATGGTAAACCGATCACCTTTTTCTGCAGCATACAAACGTTCCACCAGCGGGGTTTCACGCTGATAAACCGGGTGAATCGCTGCAATCACTCCCTCTTCATCAATATCGGTCACGCCACTGACCTTACGCGGCACGCCCTGTTCATCGGATAGCAACCAGGTGACCGAACCTTTGCCCGGAGAAACTTCCTTGTGATAAAAGCTGTGTACGGTAAATGTTTTTTTCATGAGGTCTGCCGTGGCCTTAAAACTGCCCCGATGATAGGCTTTTTATTAAGGCTGACCTGAATTAATCTGACCGGCTGTTACCCTGAATTGCTGACGGCTGATGTCGCTGAGGTAAGGGGAACGACTTTTCATGGGCTTACCTGTCTATGAGTTAGTTCCTGAGTCTCAATAGAAATAGCTCGTTACTTTTACAAACGGCAA
>PDRT01000015.1 GCA_002746895.1 Thiothrix nivea | reverse complement strand
GGCAACCGGGGGGGCGTTATGACATTTACCCTGTCAGCCTTTTCCATTGCGTGGCCGGAAGTTTTTCTGCTGCTGGCCTTGTGTCTGGTGCTGTTGCTGGATATGCGGGCATCGAAAGAGTCACCACTGGTAACATACCTGGCTACACAGCTCTCCTTGTGGACAACGGTGCTGCTGGTGTATGGCAGTACCTTCAGTCGTGATGACAGAATCACCGGCCTGGGGGCAATGTATATCGTGGATGATATCGGTGGTTTGCTGAAAATCAGCATTCTGTTGATGTCCAGTTTATCATTTGCTTATGCCCGTCAGTATCTGCGTGAGCAGAATTTGTGGCGCGGTGAGTTTTTTGTGCTGGGGCTGGCGGCGGTGCTGGGTATGCTGGTGATGGTGTCCGGCTATCATATGCTGGTGCTGTATCTGGGACTGGAGTTGTTGGCGCTGGCCATGTATGCGCTGGTGGCGATGCAGCGGCATAATACCCGTGCCACGGAAGCGGCGGTGAAATATTTTGTGCTGGGGGCCATGGCCTCCGGTTTAGTGTTGTACGGCATGTCGATGTTGTATGGCATCAGCGGTACGTTGCACATTAACGATCTGCGTGCCTATCTACAGGCTCAACCCGGATTGCATACCAATATTCTTTTCCTGTTTGCCCTGACCTTTATGGTTGTCGGGATTGCCTTTAAGCTCGGTGTGGTGCCGTTTCACATGTGGTTGCCGGATGTGTATCAGGGGGCACCAACGGCAGTGGCCTTGTTTTTGAGCAGTGCGCCGAAAATTGCCGCGCTGGCCCTGCTGATTCGTCTACTGGGGCAGGGGCTGGAAGCCGGGCAGAGTGGTTGGGCACAAATGCTGATGGTACTTGGTCTACTGTCGGTGGTGCTGGGTCATCTGGTCGCGATTGCACAGACCAGTCTGAAGCGGATGTTTGCCTATTCCACCATCGCGAATATGGGTTTTATGCTGTTAGGTGTGATCAGCAACACGGCTGATGGTTACGGCTCCGCAGTATTTTACGTTATTATTTATGCACTGATGACAGCAGGTGGCTTTGCGGTACTGATTTTACTGGGGAGCCGTTCTGTTGATCCGGATGCACTGGATAGCCTGCGCGGATTAAATGAGCGTAGCCCCTGGTTTGCTTTTATAATGTTGTTATTGCTGCTTTCTATGGCAGGTATTCCGCCCACCGCCGGTTTTTATGCCAAGCTGGCGATCATTAACGTGGTGATAGGGCAGGGGGACGGGTTTGCTGCCCTGGTGATGGTGGTTATGTCCGTGATAGGGGCATTCTATTATCTGCGGGCGGTCAAATGGATGTATTTTGATAAGCCGGAGGACACTGCGCCGGTGACGGCAGCACTGGATTTCCGGATTCTATTGAGTATGAATGGTTTGGCAATGGTCGTTTTAGGTATTTTCCCGGGGGAATTGATGAGTCTTTGTGCGAATGCTGTGACAGCGAGCAAGCTGATAGGGAGTTCATTATGAGTCTGGGGACTTATCAGTGGGTTTATCTGCTCACAGCAATGGTACTGGCGAATTTGCCCTGGTTAAGTCAGCGCTGTTTTCTGATTCTGGAGTGTGAACAGAAAAAAGTCTGGATGCGCCTGCTGGAATGGCTGGTGCTGTACCTTGTTGTGGGTGGTCTGGGTTATCTGCTGGAACAACGGCTGATGGGCACCACACATGTACAGGACTGGGAGTTTTATGCGGTGACGGCCAGCCTGTTCATGGTGTTTGCCTTTCCGGGGTTTGTGTACCGGCATATTCGCTGATGACAGCATCCTGAAAATAATCTGAATCTTCGTTGAAACAGTGCTTGCATCCTCCGGGGCTTTTGTCTATGATGCACAACCTCTGATGCGGGGTGGAGCAGTCTGGCAGCTCGTCGGGCTCATAACCCGAAGGTCGCAGGTTCAAATCCTGCCCCCGCTACCAAATATAAAAAAGCCCCTTTTCAGGGGCTTTTTTATTATCTGTACACAGGAATTGAGCACTCTATGCAGGAACAGCTGGCCACTCTGATTAATACCACCGTCACCGGTCTTGGCTATGAATTGTGGGGCTATGAGTATCGTGCCTACGGTGAGAGTGCTTTATTGCGTATTTTTATTGATGCTGAAGCGGGTGTTACGGTGGATGACTGTGGCCGGGTGAGTCAGCAGATCGGGGCGGTACTGGATGTCGAAGACCTGATTCCGGTGGCTTATATGCTGGAGGTATCCTCGCCGGGTGTTGACCGGGTGTTGTTTACACCGGAGCATTACCAACGCTATATCGGTGAAACAGTGAAAGTGCGCACCCACCTTCCGGTTGATGGTAGACGTAATTTTGTTGGCACGTTGCAGGCAGCCGATGATTCAGTGATTACCTTGCAGGTGGATAACCAGCAGTTTGAAATACCCCATGACCGTATTGATCGTGGCCGGTTGAGATTCGAGATGAAAACATCGCCGAAAAAAGGGAAAAGGAGTGGCGCGGGCTCATGAGTAAAGAAATCCTATATGTTGTTGATGCGGTTTCCAATGAGAAAGGTGTTGGCAAGGAACTGATTTTCGAGGCGGTTGAAACGGCACTGGCGATGGCTACCCGCAAACGCTTTGGTATGCATATGGATGTGCGGGTGGCGATTAACCGCGAAACCGGTGATTATGATACCTTCCGCCGCTGGCGGGTGATTGATGATGAAGATCCGGCGTTTGAAAGCCCGGAGCGCCAGATCCTGTTAAGTTATGCCAGGGATCGTGGTCTGGACGTTGAGGTCGGTGATGCTATTGAAGAGCCGATTGAATCGGTTGAGTTTGGTCGTATTGCCGCACAAACGGCCAAGCAGGTCATTGTCTCCAAGGTGCGTGAAGCCGAGCGTGAGCGCGTGGTGTCCGGTTATCGTGACCGGGTTGGCGAATTGCTGATGGGGTCTGTCAAGCGCGTTGACCGCAAAGGTATTTTCCTGGATCTGGGAGAAAATGCGGAAGCTCTGATTCCGCGGGAAGAAATGATTCCACGGGAAATGGCCCATATCGGTACCCGGATGCGTGGTTATCTGAAGGAAATTCGTCAGGAGCCGCGTGGCCCGATGATTATCCTCAGCCGTACAGATAACCATTTCCTGATTGAGCTGATGAAGCTGGAAGTGCCGGAAATCAGTCAGGAAATGATTGATATTATGGGCGCGGCCCGTGATCCGGGAGCCAGGGCCAAGGTCGCTGTCAGAGCCAATTTGCCGAATATTGACCCGGTGGGGGCCTGTGTCGGTATGCGTGGTTCGCGTATCCAGACGGTCACGAATGAGCTCAGCGGTGAACGCGTTGATATCGTGTTGTGGGATGAGGATATTGCGACTTTTGTCATGAATGCCATGGCCCCGGCTGAAGTACTATCAATTGTGGTCGATGAAGACAATAAGACCATGGACATTGGTGTCGAACAGGACCGGTTGTCGCAGGCCATTGGTAAAGGTGGCCAGAATGTGCGTCTGGCCAGTGAGCTGACCGGCTGGACACTGAATGTCATGAGTGTTGAAGATGCCGAGGCCAAGACACTGGCAGAGCAGCAGGCCATTCTGGAACTGTTTACCGACAGGCTGGATGTCGATGAGGACGTGGCTATTGTGCTGGTGGAAGAGGGTTTCTCGACACTGGAAGAAGTGGCCTATGTCGCGCGGGAAGAATTTCTGGAAATCGAAGCCTTTGATGAAGAAATCATTGATGAGCTGAGAAACCGTGCCCGTAATGCGTTGCTGACCGAGGCGATTGCACAGGATACACCGATTCCGGCGGATGACCTGCTGGAAATGGACGGTATGGATAAAGAACTGGCGTATGCGCTGGCGGCGAAAGAGATTCGTACGATGGAAGATCTCGCAGAGCAATCGGTGGATGAGTTGCTGGAATTCGAAGGAATGGATGAAGAACGGGCTGCAGCTCTGATCATGACTGCCAGAGCGCCCTGGTTTGAGGAAGAGCAGTCAGCATAACACAACGGGAGGCCCGGATATGTCAGATATTGCAGTAAGTAAGCTCGCCGAGATGGTGAAAGCCCCCGTTGATGTATTAATGCGTCAGCTAAAGCGGGCAGGGATCGAAGTCAGCCACCCTGATGACAAAATTACTGATGCGCAGAAACTAATGTTATTGCAGCGCATGCGTGAGGGTGATGGGGAAAAGCCGGTGGCGGGTGGTAAGAAAATTACCCTGAAAAGTCGCGGAGCGGCTGCCGGTGCGAAGAAGGGTGGTGTTGAAGTTCGCCGCAAAAAAACCCTTAGTCTGCGTAAAGACAAAGACCATGTGTCATCCGCACCACCCAGTGATCCGGAAGCTGATGCACGGGCTGAAGAACTGGCACGAAAAGCCGAGCAGGAGCGCCAGGAGCGTGAGCGTTTAATTCAGAAAGCCGAGCGGGAACGCCGTGAGCTGGAGGCCTCCCGTCTACGTGGCGAAGTCGCCGGTAACAAGAATGATGCAGTCGCAGAAACCGACACAGGTACTTCTGTTGCAGCAACTGAACCTGAAACCGCTGCAACAACCCGTGAGCAGGCAACTCTGGCGGTGACAACGGCAGAGAAGCCGGTTGCTACTGAGG
>PDRT01000014.1 GCA_002746895.1 Thiothrix nivea | reverse complement strand
AAAGACACTGGGCTATAAAACGCCTAATGAAGTTTACGAAGCTATGAAAGTACCTGCATAATTAACACGGTGTTGCGCTAACGATTAAAATCCGCGAGGATTAATTGAGTGCAGATTAAGCCCGAAGGGGGGCAGGCTGGTGAATACTGCAATCGGGTACACTATCAACAGAAGATAACCTAACCATGATGAAACGATTACAACAAACGGCTATTGTCGCATTGTTCGGCAGCTTGTTAATCTCAGGTGGTTGTAGCCTGGGCGGGAAAAAGGTAACAAAATCGGTGGAGACGCTGAGTATGCCACCGGTGACCATGAGTACGACGAAAAATATGGCTGATGTGCCGGATCGTTGTGGAAATGAGCCGGTTTACACGCTGAATGGTAAAACCTATCAGGTGTTGAAATCAGCGGCAGGTTACCGTGCGGAAGGAATGGCATCCTGGTACGGTGCCGAGTTTCAGGGCAGTAAGACCGCCGGATGTGAGACTTTTGATATGCATGGTTTTACGGCGGCACACCGGACCCTGCCCCTGCCCAGTATTGTTCGGGTGAAGAATCTACAGAATGGCAAGTCAGTGATTGTGCGGGTGAATGATCGTGGGCCGTTTGAGAATAATGGCCTGATCCAGTTGTCTTTTGCAGCGGCGAACACGCTGGGGATGACCAGCGGGAACCGAATGGCTAAAGTCCGGGTCGAAGCTTTGGCAGGTAACAGGGCAGGGGCTGCGGCAGTACCACGCCCTCAGCGGGTACGACCGGTTAAGCGGCCTGATCCGGCTCAGGCGGCAGCAATCCGTCAGGCAAAGCGGGGCGGTAAAAGCTTTTTTGTCGTGGTGCAGAATTATCAGGATCAACTGGAGGCACTGGAGATGTTCGGGCGTCTGACTTCGGTGGGGCTGAATAAAACCGAGCTGGCATCAGCAATGAGTCGCGGGCAGAAAGTACATCAGGTGCGCATCGGGCCATTGTATACCCAGGATCAGATTGATAATGTTCGTGATACTCTGGAAAATAACGGTCTGGCGACCTTCAGGGTCGTCGAGGTTGACCAGTAACGGGGAAAGAAGGACTAAAGGGATGTGGGTAAGAAACGTAATATTATCTGTGTGGTTGATGTTGGCGTTGGGTGGTGCCGCTCTCGCTGATTCGAAAATACATGCATTAGCGCCCGGAGCGCCGGATGTCGATGCCAGCAGCTTTTTGCTGGTGGATTTTCGCAGTGGTGAGGAACTGGTGGCATTGAATCCGGGCTTGCGGGTGGAACCGGCCAGTATCACCAAGCTGATGACCGCTTATATTCTGTATCGTGAGCTGGCCAAAGGTAGTATCAAGCTGGACGAGGAAGTGCTGATTTCACGCAAGGCCTGGGAGATGAAAGGCTCGCGGATGTTTGTAGAAGTGGGCAAAAAGGTTCAGCTGGAAAAATTGCTGCGGGGTTTAATCATTCAATCCGGTAATGATGCGGCTGTGGCACTGGCGGAGCATGTGGCTGGCAGTGAGGCGGCCTTTGTCGAGCGCATGAATGAGGTGGCAAACGAGCTGGGCATGAAGAATTCGAAATATCAGAATGTGACTGGCTGGCCTGCTGCTGATCATTACACCACGGCGCGTGATATTGTGCGACTGACACGGGCACTGATTACCGAATTTCCTGACCGTTACAAGCTGTATGCGGAAAAAGAGTTCACCTATAACAATATTAAGCAGCATAACCGCAATAAGTTATTGTGGCGCGATGATAGCGTCGATGGAGTAAAAACCGGTCATACTGAATCAGCAGGTTATTGTCTGGTGTCTTCGGCCCTGCGTGATAATATGCGGCTGATTTCCGTGGTGCTGGGGGCGGAAAGCGAAAGCAGCCGGGCTGAGTCCAGCCAGCGTTTACTGGAATACGGCTTCCGGACCTTTGAAACCCACAAGGTTTATGATGGCGGTGAGGTATTGTCTGAAGTACGGGTGTGGCAGGGAGATAAAACCCATGTGGCTGCCGGGGTAATTGATGATTTCTATATCAGTGCCGGCAAGGGCCGCTACGATCAGCTCAAAGGGGTAGTGCAGTTCGATAAGTCGATTGATGCACCGATACGCCGTGGCGATGTGTTGGGCAAGATCATTTTGTCGGATCAGGGTACGGTACTGAAAGAGGCGGATTTACTGGCATTGGAAGATATCAGTGAAGGGGGGCTGTGGCGGCGGATGACTGACAGTGTGCGAAAAATTTTTGCTGATTAATTGATTAATGGCAAGGGAAGCAAATATGCAACGTTTTGGACAGGATCAGCAACTGGAAATGGCATTCCCCTGTGATTTCCCGATTAAGGTAGTAGGGAAAACCTGTGAAACCTTTGAGGTCCAGGTCTGTGAAATTGCCGGGCGGCATGATCCTGAATTTTCCGCTGCTGACCTGAAACGTAATCAGAGTCGTACCGGCAAATACAGCAGTGTGACACTGGCGATTCGTGCGACCAGCAAGGAACAGATTGATAGGATTTATCGTGAGCTGAAAAGCTGTGAACGGGTCTTGTGGGCGCTGTAAATGACCCGGAGGCGGTCAGCCTCAGCAACATGGTTAATAGGGTCAATGCCCGGGTTCTCGGCAAACATCTCCCCTATACACAAGTCCTGCAACAAATGCAGGCGTTCACCCGCCAGCGCCATGCGGATACTCTGGATGAAATCTGGCTGTTGGAACATGAGCCGGTGTTTACCCTGGGCCGCAATGGCCAGCTGGAACATGTACTCAATCCCGGTGATATTCCCGTTATTCCGATTGATCGCGGTGGTCAGGTAACCTACCACGGGCCGGGGCAGCTGATTGCCTATTTATTGCTGGATATGAAACGCATGAAGCTGGGGGTGCGTGAGCTGGTGATGAAGATTGAGCAGTCAGTGATTGATTTGCTGGCGGCACATCAGATTGAAGCGGTCGGAGACCGCAAGGCACCGGGAGTTTATGTGGCGGGTAAAAAGATTGCTGCACTGGGGCTGCGGGTTAGCCGGGGGAAAACTTATCATGGCCTGAGTCTGAATGTGGATATGGATCTGGAACCATTTCAGCGGATTAACCCCTGTGGTTATGAGGGGCTGGAAGTGACTCAGTGCCGGGATTTGGGGATTGCGGATGGAGTGATGGCCGTGGCCGGAACACTGGTTCAGGAACTGGCGCGGAATCTGGGGTATGAACGGGTGTTTTGGGCGATGTGATTTAGCGGCGGTCTTCTTTACGATGTATTCCGCAACCGGCGGGCAGGGTTTGATGATGCTGTGATGGAGATCGCTTGTGGATTATATAATCTGCGCACTGATTTTCGAATAAAAAATTATTAACCTCAATTAAAATTTGCGGATGATTTTATCAGGCTTTAATCCAGTTATGTAACACTAGATTAACCTCACCCTGATTGATGACCGTGCTTTATTGCCCAATCCAAACAATGATAAAGTGAAAATAATATTCTACTGACACAAGGTGTGTCACTCAATTACTCTAACGGGTGTAACAGGTAGCAATAGCAACATTAGCAATAATAACTTTCTAAAATTTTCTGATACGCCCACGCCTGTGATCCAGCTTGATCCTTTACGTATAGGAGGGAACATGATGAAAGAAGGCCTAGTCTATGTGACAGGGTTTGACGGTACAAGCCTTAACTATGGTAGTGTTGAACATAGTAATAATAAGCTCTACATCATGCCGGACTCAGAGAAAGCTAATGTTTCCAGAGGGATCATTAATTTTAATAAAAGCACGTCAGAAAAAAGTGTGAACTTAATTGATAATCGTCAGTCTACACCTGATAAGTATAAAGCTAAGTCTGTAGCCTTAACCGACTTTAAGTATAAAGATATTAAGAGTGCCTAGTTTGATACAACCATAGGAAAGGTAGAATGAACAAGCTGAATGTTTTCTTTAAGATATTGTTATTTTTTTTTGTAACTGATCTTTCTTTTGCCAGTGGCAATAGTTATCGTGCATACATTTTTAATGATGACACCATGAAGCGGCAGCAAGCATCAAAAGGCGTTGTTTCTGCTGTAGTCGATTATGAAAGGCATAAGCCAAGTCCTAATACCTTGAGTTCAGATAGACTATCAAACTGTAAATTAGAGGCCAGACCCTTTGAACTGGGAGATGGAAGTCTAACCAATGAGTGGTTAATCTCGACGCCTCCGGAATGTTCGGTTCATGGAATCGCCACTCACTGGATAATCAGAAATATCAATGGCAAGCTTTATGTATTAGTTAGTAGTAGAGGTAAAGGAGTGTCAGTTTATGACCTTGAGGATGATAGTAATCTTTCATCAGGAGGAGTAGAAATAATGTTTAGTATGCATGCGCCTTTACCTGATGATATTAGTTCTGAGGTTATAAAAAAAACAAAAATGAAATGCCTGCATTTTTTGAGTTGGCCCATTCCAAAAAAACCTGCGCCTCTTCTCAACAATGATATAGCCACAGTATCTGTTGTTGATGTTTCTATTGATCCTTCGATTCATGGTTAGGTCGTGATTCAGATGCGTTGAAAAAACTCTCGATTAATGAACTCTCCGATGACCTTATCGTGGATTTCCTCTGACTTCGAAAAGCAAATAGTTTTT
>PDRT01000025.1 GCA_002746895.1 Thiothrix nivea | reverse complement strand
CCATAATCATCATATATATCAACGCCATAACGATGCTGTGAGAAAAAGAATTTCCACGGATCCGGTGTTTTAAAATCAGTAATATTCAGTACACCGACATCAACCGCCGCCAGTGACAACAGCACTTTCTCACCCCGCAGGTTATCAGCACTGACCACAACCTTGACTTTCTGCTCCGGTAACACTTTTTCCGGCGCAGTAATGCTCAGATTCAGCTTGCGTTCCGAGCGATCCAGCGGCAGATAAATGACACCCAATGCACGACCGGGGATAACTTTTTCCTGAGTACTCGCCGGACGGAATGCGGCAACTGAAATATAAAGATCATGACGTGCCCAGTCTTCAGCCACCGGAATACTCACGGTGGTTCCGGTGCTGGACAGGGAAACCGGCTTCGACCACAACAGACTGTCGCCCTCCACAGTGACAATGGCTTCCGCTTCTGTCGTCGGCTCAATATGCAACTGTACGGTATCACCTGCCTTGTAAGCGGCTTTATCCAGCTGCAAACCCACCTTATCCGGACGATCCGACACCACCCGGTTATCAGACCAGCCGGCATAAAACGCATAGACCGTTTTCAAACCGGTTTTCCTGTCTTCCACCTCCAGACGATAACGCCCATCAGCCACCGGAAAGGTCAACGTGGTTTGATCACTTGCCGTTGTAGTAAATTTTTGTTGTATCAGCGGGTACTCATTGCGGGTTTCCTTGCGCACCCAACCTTCCTCTTCATTATATTCCCAGAAGTACTCGTAATCTTCCTTAATCAGCGTCGCAGCAAGATCCTCACCAGCCTGCATTTCCCCCTGACTATTCACCCGCACAATCTTAAAAACAGCCTCGGAATTTCTTTCCACACTATCGTCCTGAAATTCCGGTTTAATACCGATCAGGGCGGAGGCAGGCCAGTAGTCTTCCCTGATATTACGGATTACTACCCGACCACCCGGCTCACTGAGACCGGCGATCACCTCCAGTTTCAGGACTGAGTGAATGCCTGCCGCCACCGGCTCTATATCCAGAAAGCCACTGCCTTTCTCATCCAGGGTAATTTCATCCAGATCCTGCCGCTCCAGCTGTTTTTCATCTGCCGGATTACCGAAATAATAATCCTTATAGCCAGCCAGTGGATGGCGATCCAGCCTCATCACCCTGGTGGCCTTCAGCTTATTGCCAGCCGCAGGCGCACCGTACAAATAATCCCCCTGTACCGAAACCACCATACGTTCATTACGCCGTAACAACTGCTGATCGGTACTCAATACCAGCTTCATGCGCTCCGGCATAAAGGCTTCCACATTAAAACGGAATATCTGTAACGGTGTTTTATCTGCGGCACTGAGACGAACCTCGGCCCGCCACAACCCGGTGGGTGCGGTTGCCGGAATATTAAACGGATAGTTAAAATACCCCAGCCCGGCATCCCGCGCAGACAAATCTGTTTCCAGCAACATCTTGGCATCCGGACGCACCAGGCGCAGATTCAGCGTCTTGATGGCTTCCGGCAAACCATCACGATTACGTAATAAAACAGACAGATCAACACGCTCACCCGGGCGGTATAAATCACGCGGTGCATAGATAAACGGCACCATCACCTTATCAGCATGACCGGACACTGGATACTCCGATAAATCCAGTGCGGCCTGACGCAGATCCAGAAATGCAAACTGACCATTCAGTTCTGCGGTGAGCAGAGATGCACCACGGGGCCGGTAATCAAAGCTCCCCAGCCCATTTTCATCGGTCTCTGCCTCCAGTACATTTTCATCACCCTGCAGTTTGAGTTTCACTTCCGGTAAAGCCTGACCGGAGTCCAATGCACGGGAAAATACCTGCAATTTCTTTTTGTACATCCGCACATGCAGGCCAATATTGGTCACCACAAAATGGGTAATCCGGTAGGCACTGTCGGTAAACCTTCCCGGCTGCCGCATCACGGCAAAATACAGACCCGGTTTCTGTAGAGCTTCAATCGATTCTACCGGCAACAACAGGGTTTCCCGGGCATTACGCCGGGCTTCAGTGGTGTAGCGGGCACTGTAAACACTCTCGGTCAGCTCATGCACTTCATTCAACCGCCAACTCTGGATAGAGCTGTTCAGAGATACCGACTTCAGTACCGCTTTCAGCTTTTCAGGCTTAACCCGCAAAAACTCAACATCCAGTTCCGGCACATTAATCAGTTTGACTGGCAAACCTTCCGTCAGCCGGGCAGGCAGAATACTGCCACGGGTAGCGAAGTCAAATGCCGGCTCGATATTGCGGGTTTTAATGCTGAAATCACCGGGCCGCTTCAGCTTCAAGCCGGTTTTTGATTCAATCCCTGGCCTGATCTGAACCCGATAACCAGTATTAGGCTTAATATTGGTGAAGTACAAACGACGCGGATTATCCGCCATTATCCAGCCATTTTTCAGTACCTGGCCATTTTCAGTAACTGTTAAAAATGAGTCGAACCGGGCTGTACTGTCCAGTTGTTGTGAGAAAGTGATACCCAAGGCGGGAATACCATTCAGCAACTGCTCGGAAACATCCACCACCAGCATCCGGGTCAGTAAATCTTCATTACTGTATACCGGTTGTTCTGAAGTTGTTGTTGCTTCACCGGCTGCGGCAGAAACCGTACTGACAGCACTCAATAAGATGATTAGAAAAAAAACAAGATTTTTACTTTGGAACCTGCGGCTAAAGCGCATACCAACCCCTCCGGCATGATTGACTGATGGCCTATAGTACTCCCATTATAGACTGAACTATCCTTCAAGGAAGCGAAGTGGTGATAATCGACACTATCTGTGGGATCGCTGTGAAAATTTGTACTTTCAAAACTCGGGATGAACAGTGAGCTTTTATAGCTGTTTGGAGTGAAAAACAGGAAAGAAGTTCAGAAAAAAAGTGGCGTCCCTACGGGGATTCGAACCCCGGTTGCCGCCGTGAAAGGGCGGTGTCCTAGGCCTCTAGACGATAGGGACGCTGATATTGCAATTCAAGCCAGAAAATGGCGTCCCTACGGGGATTCGAACCCCGGTTGCCGCCGTGAAAGGGCGGTGTCCTAGGCCTCTAGACGATAGGGACATCGTTACTGACTTTTATCACTGCCGCGGGGCGCAAAAAGTAATCCTGTCGACAACCCGGTAAAAAGGAGTAAAAAACCGAGTGGCACAACCATGAGGAAAAACTTTGCCCAGTCATTTATTTCTGCAAACATGAAACCAAAACCAGCAATGATTCCAATTACAGTCAGAAACAAACCGACATAAAAACATATTTTACCAATTAAAACCACGATTATCTCCGAAGGATTAAAACGATCAAAACCATTCAGGGTGGTCAATTGGTGGAGCTAAGCGGGATCGAACCGCTGACCTCTACACTGCCAGTGTAGCGCTCTCCCAGCTGAGCTATAGCCCCTCCGAAGAAGGTGCGCATTCTGCTTTAATGCCCCATTTATGTCAAGCGTCCTGCGTACTTTTTTCGATTAAATTGTTTCTAATGGTTTTTCGATAACATCAACCGCCCGCTGAATCCGCTGCAGCGAACGTTCACGCCCGATCAGGCGCAGTGTAACCTCCAGTGAGGGTGAGGAACTACCACCGGTCAGGGCGAGGCGAAGTGCTGGCCCCACCTTGCCCAGTTTAACCGCCAGCTTTTCACAGGCCACCTGAATCGCAGCATGAATCGCGTCATCCTCCCAATCAGCAACCGCCGCCAGCTCAGCCTGCAATGCACTCAGATAGCCCGCCGTCGCCGCCTTGAAGTGCTTCTTTGCAGCCTTTTCATCGTACCCGGTCACATCCTCATAAAAATAACGGCTGGCAGCCACCAGGTCGGCCAGCGTCCTGACCCGTTCACGCTGTGCAATAATCACCTCTGTCAATGCTGGCCCGTCAGCAGTATCCAGCCCCTGATGCTGCAAATGCCATTGCAGCTGCTCGGCAATCTCCGTTTCCGGCAGATTTTTCAGATAATACTGGTTCAGCCAGATCAGTTTGTCCTGATTAATCGCCGAGGGTGCCCGGTTCACCGCAGCCAGTGAAAATAACTCAATCATTTCCGTCCTGGAAAAGACTTCCTGATCACCATGAGACCAGCCCAGACGCACCAGATAATTCAGCAAGGCCTCTGGTGTAAAACCCTCATCCCGGTATTGCATCACCCCGACTGCACCATGACGCTTGGACAAACGCTGGCCGTCCGGCCCGAGAATCATTGGCACATGCGCATAACGTGGTGGCTCAAAACCCAGAGCACGCATAATATTAATCTGCCGAGGTGTATTATTAATATGGTCATCACCCCGGATAACATCGGTAATCCCCATATCCATGTCATCAACCACCACCGTAAAATTATAGGTCGGGCTGCCATCAGAACGGGCAATAATCAGATCATCCAGCTCGGCATTATTGACCACGATGGTCCCACGCACCTGGTCATCAAACGCTACCACACCCTCCAGCGGGTTCCTGAACCGCACCACTGGCTGCACACCTTCCGGTGGTGTGGCATCATTATCTCGCCAGCGCCCATCATAACGCGGCTTTTGCTGATTAGCCATCTGCTGCTCGCGCAGGGCATCCAGCTCTTCCTTGCTGCAATAACAGTAATAAGCCTGACCGCTGTCCAGCAACTGTTGCAGAACTTCCTGATAGCGATCAAAACGCTGCGTCTGGTAAAACGGCCCTTCATCATAGTCCAGCCCCAGCCATTCCATACCCTGTAAAATGGCTGCTACCGATTCCGGCGTGGAGCGTTCCAGATCGGTATCCTCAATACGCAGGATAAAATCTCCACTCATTTTACGGGCGTATAACCATGAAAACAGCGCTGTACGGGCACCACCAATGTGCAAATAACCGGTTGGACTGGGAGCAAAACGGGTTCTGATTTTCATATTTTTTCCGGAAAGGGAAGGCAAAAAAGATTTAAGTAAAATCGTAAAAATAGCGTTAAGTATAACGGGCTTGAGCTTGAGTCAACTGGCCACAATCAGGGCGATCAATTGCAGCACCAGCAAGGCAAATACACCGGCCAACATATCATCCAGCATAATGCCCAGACCACCATCGACCTTACGGTCAATAACGCGGATCGGCCACGGCTTCCAGATATCAAAGAGCCGAAACAGCACAAAGCCGAGCACAATCCACCACCCACCTGCCGGTGCCATAAACATGGTAATCCAGAAACCGACAAACTCATCCCAGACAATACCGCCATGGTCATGCACACCCAACAGCTGTGCTGACTGACCACACAACCAGATACCCAAGCCGGCAGCCAACAGCACCACCAGCAGATAATACGCCGGAGACAATGGCATCAATAACAGATACAGCGGGATGGCAGCCAGCGTACCTACAGTACCCGGTGCTTTCGGCGACAGGCCGCTCCCCAGCCCGAAAGCCAGGAAGTGTACCGGTGATTTCAGCACTGTCGCTACCCGCATTTGCTGGCTGACAGGCGACTTATCGTTATTACGGTTAAGATCAACCACTAAGCGATCTGCTCAACGATAAACTGCTTAACCGCTGCAATATCGGCATCCATGACTTCAAAACGCTGCGGCAATTCTTCAATAGCGTTCAGATCCGCTGGACGCAGCGGCTCACACCCCAGTGCCTCATGAATCGTGTCTGCAAACTTGGCCGGTAATGCAGTTTCCAGCACAATCATCGGCACACCCTCTTCACGGTTTTCCAAAGCCACCTTCAGCCCGTCCGCCGTATGTGGATCAATCATGACCCGCCATACTGCCCAGGTTTTGGTGATAATATCTAGCCGGTTCTGGTGGGTGCTGGAGCCGGACTTAAAGCCGAAATCAGCAACTTTACGGAATAATCCGGTCGCCGCCAGATCAAAAGCCCCGCCCTGATCCACTGACTGCCACAACTCACGCACCTGATCCGCATCACGGCCAGCCAGATCATATACAAAACGCTCAAAATTCGAGGCCTTGGAAATATCCATTGACGGGCTGCTGGTGTGGCGAATACCCGCCGCATCCCGTGGCCGGTACACACCGGTACGGAAAAATTCATCCAGCACATCATTCTCATTAGTCGCCACCAGAAGATGCTTGATCGGCAGCCCCATCATCCGGGCAATATGTCCGGCGCAGACATTGCCAAAATTGCCGGAAGGCACGGAAAAACTGACCTGCTGCTGATTGGATGTCGTCGCGGCAAAGTAGCCTTTAAAGTAATAAACAATCTGCGCGGCAATACGCCCCCAGTTGATAGAGTTTACCACACCGATGTGATGGGCCTGCTTGAATGCGTGATCATTGGAGACGGCCTTGACAATATCCTGACAGTCGTCAAACACACCCTTCACGGCGATATTGAAAATATTTTCATCCTGCAGGCTAAACATCTGCGCAGTCTGGAAGCGGCTTATCTTCTGATACGGCGAGAGCATGAATACCTTGACACCCCGCTTACCACGCATGGCGTACTCCGCAGCCGAACCGGTATCGCCAGAAGTCGCCCCCAGAATGTTGATACCCTGGCCTTTTTTCTCCAGCACATACTCAAACAGATTACCCAGCAACTGCATTGCCATGTCCTTAAAGGCAAGGGTTGGCCCGTTGGATAACTCTAACAGGTGCAGATCCTCTTCCAGGGTATGCAGCGGCGTAATATCCTCAACATGATCAATGGGACGGGCATGACAATACACGTCAGCCGTGTAGGTGCGCTCAATCATCTCACGCAGATCGTCAGCCGGAATATCAGTCGCAAACCGCGACAGAATTTCAAACGCCAGCTCACGATAATTCATCGCCCGCATACGTGATAAATCCGCATCATCGAACTGCGGATAAGCTTCCGGCACATACAAACCACCATCCGGAGCCAAACCACCCAGAAGAATTTCACTAAACGACTGTGCGGGTGATTGCCCGCGGGTAGAAATATATTTCATAATCAGGTTCCGTCTTAACCTAGGGATTCAACACGAATGCGGGTAACATCACCCGCCACGGCATCCAGAGCTTCGATGGCCGTAATCGCCTTATTCATATTGCCTTCACGCACCCGTTGCGTCAGCATGATAATATTGACATTCTGCTCACCCTTAACCGGCTCTTTCTGGATAAACGCTTCAATACTGATCTCACGCTCACCGAGAATACGGGTAATGTCAGCCAACACACCCGGACGATCCACCGCCCGCATCCGCAGGTAAAAAGCGGTTTCCACGGCATCAATCGGCAATAACGGCGTATTCGCCAGCGTTGAGGGCTGAAACGCCAGATGTGGCACGCGATTATTCGGATCGGCGGTCATCGCCCGCACCACATCAATAATATCGGCCACCACCGCTGAGGCCGTTGGTTCGGCACCCGCTCCGGCACCGTAATAAAGCGTCGGCCCGACCGCATCACCCTGCACCAGCACCGCATTCATGACACCATTAACATTGGCAATCAGGCGACGCTTAGGGATCAACGTCGGATGCACCCGCTGTTCAATGCCCTGTTCCGTGCGACGGGCAATCCCCAGGTGCTTGATGTTATAACCCAGCTCACCGGCATAGGCGACATCTTCAGCGGTAATACTGCTGATACCTTCGACATAAGTCTGCTCAAACTGCAGCGGAATACCAAACGCCAATGATGACAGAATAGTCAGCTTATGCGCGGCATCAATCCCCTCCACATCAAAGATCGGATCCGCTTCCGCATAACCCAGGTCCTGGGCTTCGCGCAATACTTCCTGAAAGTCACGCTGCTTTTCCAGCATTTCCGTGAGGATAAAGTTACCGGTGCCGTTAATAATGCCCGCCAGCCATTTAATATGATTCGCGGCCAGCCCTTCCCGCACCGCCTTGATCACCGGAATACCACCGGCAACCCCGGCCTCAAAGGCCACCATGACACCTTTTTTCTCCGCTGCCGCAAAAATTTCATTGCCATGCAGCGCAATCAGGGCCTTGTTGGCCGTCACTACGTGCTTGCCGTTTTCAATCGCCTGCATGACCAGATCCCTGGCAATGGTATAACCGCCGATCAGCTCGACCACTACTTCAATATCCGGATCCTGCACCACATCCAGCGCATTATTGCTCAGGCGCGCTGCTGACAGACCCAGCTCATCGGCATTACGGGTATCCAGTGCGACCGCATAGTCAATGATGATGCCACGACCGGCACGACGGGCAATTTCCTCAGCATTGCGTGACAATACGGTTGCTGTGCCGCCACCCACCGTTCCAAGCCCTAACAGACCGACCTTAACAGGTTTCATTAACGTTACTCCTTCATTATACTCAATCAGACGCAGGCCTTACCGAAACCGGTGCCCGGCAACCGGAAGAAAGCGGCACATTACAATCCAGTATGAGGACTGTCAATGATCCGGCATGGAAACGCGACAATGAAGTTTAGTGAAGATTCAGCCACAGGTATTTATCGCCCGCACAGCTATGGACCGGGCTGGATTGCGACATCAACAAAAGCTCTGCTGTGGTCTGCAAAAATGACAGAAAACTAAAAACGCGGCAAACTTATTGGAAAACCATCAGAAAGCGCCCAGCAGG
Source organism: Thiothrix nivea (assembly GCA_002746895.1). GTDB lineage: Bacteria > Pseudomonadota > Gammaproteobacteria > Thiotrichales > Thiotrichaceae > Thiolinea > Thiolinea nivea_A. The sequence goes on along the minus strand of PDRT01000025.1, from coordinate 17,169 downwards.
CATTCACCGGACAAACCGTTCTGCTCCAGAATCCGGCGTAAACGCTTCAGTGCATCCATCTGAATCTGGCGCACACGCTCACGGGTCAAACCCAGCTCCTGACCCACCTGCTCCAAAGTGGCACGCTCATAACCATGCAGACCGAAACGCCGTACGATCACTTCCTGCTGCTTGTTTTCCAGCTGACCCAGCCATTTTTCCACCGATTGGGTGATGTCTTCATCTTCCATCACCGCAGTCGGTTCCTTTTCTTCTGCCATGGACACAAAGTCGACCAGAGGGCTATCACTCTCCTTACCGACTGGTGTATCCAGTGAAGCGACATTTTCGTTGAAATCCAGCAGTTTCTGCAACTTTTCCAGGGGTTTACCCAGCGCCTCGGCCACTTCTGCCAGTGAAGGTTCACGGCCCAGGTTCTGGGTCATTTCCCGCATCTTGCGCATGTAGGCATTCAGCTCTTTATTAACATGTATCGGCAAACGGATGGTGCGGGTCTGATTCATCAGTGCACGCTCAATATTCTGCCGTATCCACCAGGTGGCATAGGTAGAAAACCGGAAACCACGCTCCGGATCAAACTTTTCCACCGCATGAATCAGACCAAGATTACCTTCCTCAATCAGATCCGGCAGCTGCAAGCCTCTTCCCATATAACGCCGGGCAATCTTCACCACCAGACGCAGATTACAGGTAATCATTTTATTACGGCCATATTCATCACCGGAACGCGCCAGACGACCGAAGTGAATTTCTTCCTCCGGAGTCAGCAGTGGGGAAAACTCTATCTCCCGCAAATACAGACGGGTGGCATCACGTTCGGTGGCACTGTACATGACATTGGAGGTATGCGGGATTGCGGTAGGATCTTTTGCTTTCTGTACAGGGCGCTCAGGACGCTTTGCAACTTGCATTTGCGCCGACGGTTGACTCTGCATTACCAGGACTCCTCTGGGTTTTTTCAGGAATTGAATGACCAACCGGGTCGGCCATCTGGGCTCCCCAAATCAACACTCTTCTCTACAATTTATAACGACAGGCACTCTGATGTGCCGGTATTTATTGTTATTGTTCAGCTTAAATTAACATAAAGATCCAAACCTGAAAAGACCTTAACGAAAACTTAATGAGTCTTAAGCTGCTGATTTTGATGATTTTTAGATCAACCTGGCCGGTCAATCCTACTCAATCCGGGTTGTGTTGCAGTGTCTTTAACCAGTCTGCCGCCAGCTTTCCGGCCCGTACACGCTGTTCAGGCGTTAATTCACGCGCCACACGCTCACGGTATTTGGCGGCATTGGCCACACCCAACTCGGCGGCAATGGTAAACCATTTGTAGGCCTCCGCATTATTACGCAAAACGCCCTCACCCATCGCAAAACAACGTCCCAAATTACTGCATGACTCGGCATGGCCCTGTTTTGCCGCCTCGAAATACCACTGGGTGGCCTGTTCAGCATCTGCCGGCAAGCCATCACCGGTATCAAATTTCAAACCAATCTTAAACTGTGCCTGGGCATTACCCTGCTCCGCCGCCACCCAGTACCAGCGCACCGCCTTATTTGCATCATGAGGCACTCCATCGCCCTCATCAATCATAATCGCCAGATTCAGCGCCGCATCAGCAAAACCCCGTTCCGCCGCCTGACGATAATAATAAGCCGCCAACTCGGGATTACGCTCAACTTCTGAACCATTATCCAGCAGCACGCCCAGATTGTATTGCGAACGCACATCACCTTCTTCTGCCAGAGTCTGCCAGATTGCGATTGCAGACTGTCTTTCACCCCGCTGCCAGGCATCCAGTGCAAATTCAAAACTCATGGTGCGCACCCCCTTAAAATCCCGATTCGCTCAAACCCGTTACAGACTGCAGCACCCCGCTGCCGCCCGTCACCTGTATTCACGACAAAAGGTGGTATTCAGCCGCAGGCAAAACTATTTTTACCGGCACCAACCCTCAGCGTCTACCGTATTTTTTCTCCAACTGACGGATGTATTCCTTCTTTTGTTGCTGACTCATCCCCGGTAGTCTGCGCTTCAGTTTTTCCTGTTCATGTCCAGGTAAACGCTTCACCCAACGCCACCACGCCTTGAGTTTCAGCCGTTTCCGTGGCGACATTCTTTTATAGCGCTTGAGTTGTATCTTGATTTTACTTTTGCGAACGCTGCTCAGCCCCGACCATTGCCTGAAACGTTTTTTTATCAGTTTGCGCTTTGCGGCTGGCTGCCGTGCCCAACGCTGTAATTTCTTCTGTTTCAGTGTTGAATACTGATTCCAGTGTTGTTTATAGGGTGCCAGAATTGTTTTTTCACTGGCACCGAGCCGATCCCAACTGATACCGCCTGCCTGTATAGGAGGGGCCAAAAACGGCAAACCCAGCACAATCAGTAGTATCAGTAGATATTTCCCGTTCCCGAACTGCGCAGTCATTGCGCACTCCTCTCATCACCTGTCACCACAGGCTCAGATAATCCGTCAGCCAGCCAGGCAAAAGCCGCATCCTCATCCGTTGAGGTCAACGAACTGTCCACCCCCATTTCATCCCAATAACGCCCATACTCTTCCCACCAGCTCATCATGGCGACAATTTCATCAGCGCTTTCATTGGCACTCACTGGCATGATACCAACCAGCAAGAACAGTACCGCGCCAAGGACTCCTTTCCTCTTGTTCATCATTCACCTATCCATATTCAGCATCCAGCCATTCATAGATTTCCAGATTTTCCAGAAATTCTATATCTTCAGTGGACATGAGCACATCAACATCATCAACCATGTCCACCGCCTCACCGGCATTACCCGCCGTATACTGTTGCAGCGGGTTATCCGGCATCATTAATAACATGCCCCACAGCACTCCCACAGACAATGCTGCCGACAGCGGTGTCAAGGGCACCCCAAAAATTGTCCGGTTATAAAAACGCGACGGAGCAGCCGTTTTATCCAGCACACCGGCACGCATGACCTGCAAACGCCGCAATGTTTCTTCCGGTAACCTGTCACATTGCCCAGTCAACCCCTGTCTGACTATATCGAGCAATTCCGGCTCCGCCTTATTATGCATTGTAATCTCCTAGTTTCTCTCTCAGACCATGTATCGCCCGCGAATAATGTGTTTTCACACTGCCTTCCGAGCACCCCATTATCCCGGCCGTTTCCGCAATACTGTAACCTTCCCAGGCTCTTAAAATCAGTGCCTGCTGCTGCCTCAGCGGAAGATCTGCGATCAGACCACTCAGGTGTTCACCCAACATGTCACTACTAATCTGATGATCGGGTTCGGGAAATAACACTTGCGCCACCCGCTCATCCGGAGAATCACTCCAGTCATCATTTTCCTGGCCCCAAAAAACCCGCCAGCGATGCCGTACACGCCGCCGCCGGTACCAGTCATAAATTTTACTGTGCAAAATACTGTTAAATAATGCGCCCCATTCAGATTCAGCACGATCACCATACTTCTGAACCAGCTTCAGCATTGCATCCTGCACAATATCCAGTGCTTCTTCCTCGTCCTGTGTCGCAATACGGGCGGTAACAAATGCCCGACGCTCAACAGTTTCCAGAAACTGCTCCATGTTTGTCTGCGGTTTCAGGTTATGCTCCTTTAGCTCCCTGCTCTAAACCCGTTCCACATATATAATAGTAGAATACCAGCCTTTATTACGGTAATAAGCCACAGGTATCGTGCCTGCGGAGCTTGCCCCGCAGATATACCACGACACCCCCTACTGGGCCTCTGCGTTAAACGCCCTGTCATAATGTAATAACACCGGGTCTCATTGACTAATAACGCCTTGCCCGGACAAATGTTGACACTGCCACGGCATTTCCCTCTGCCCGACTTTATTCTACCCAAAAAATACTGATCAAAAATTTACCGAACTATTCAGGTTTAGTTCAGTGCCTCGTACCTAGAATGAAATCCGACTTCAGCAGGGATCGCCAAATAAATTGGGGTTTGTGGTAGCGGTTCTGTCGTCAGGAGATTCTGCAATAGAAAAATAAAACTTCGCCATTCTGACACTCAATGGCATAGAAGTTTCGTAATGGCGCGGGCTGAAGTTGTAATGCTGGTCTTACTTTTTAACCGGCCTACTATTGGGGAGCTGGTTATCAGGTAAAACCGGAAGGAAACGGAAGTTTAAACATTGGGGTAAGAGCTTCTGTTTTCAGGCTAAAACACTTTGTTACATTGTTGTTTTAGTTCAATGAGTCACCTTCACAAAGCATGCGGGCCAGAGTTCTCGGCCCGCATTTTTTACCCGATACATTGACATTGATACTGCCAAACCTTGCTCACCGCTTAACTGATACCACTATAATTGTTTTTTATTATAATGACAAGCATCATTTTATAATACATACAATTTCTTGTGGTTTCCGGTCATTTACGCGTATTCTCTGAGAAAATCCTGACATAAACTAATAATGGGACAATAGCCAGAACCGGCTTCATAAGTAATCACGACAGGGTGACAAACTGCATGACTTATACACTAAGAAAAATTGTTGGCTTTTTGCTGCTGGCCATGACCATAGGACTGGTCAGCCTGCAATCTATCATCTATCTTTTTCTGTAATCCGAGCCACCGTCAATATGTCAAAAGCCAAGCGTTATAACCCAACCACCCAGGAAGCGGTACATTCCATCCGTTATGGCCTGAAAGGTCTGCTGCTCTATCTATTACCGCTCCCGGCCCTGATCGCAGGCATTATTGCCCTGATTAAAGGTGACATTATCGGTACGCTGATCACCGGCGGTTCTTTTGCCACCTACATGCTTTCAGCGCATATCGCCCGGCACGGCTTCAAACTGGAAGGTGAATACAAACGGCGCAAGATTGCCCGTGCGCCCAGAACACCTTATAAGACAGTGGCTGCTATTTTCATTGCGATCACCACGGCAGTACTGGCTGCTTTGGGTGCCAATTACTCCCTTCCGGCTGCTGTATTGCTCGGTGGGGCGGCGTTCCTCGGCTTTCTGCTGTTCTATGGCCTTGATCCACGCAAGGATAAAACCGGCAATATCACCGGTTATGGCGTGTCTGTGGAAGAAATGCTGGAAGCACTGGAAGCCGCCAATATCCGCATCAATGCCATTGATTCGGCAAACCGCAAGATTAATAACCCGGACTACCATCAGCGCCTGAACCGGATCACAGATAAGGCTCGCAGCATTCTGGACAGCATTGAGGAAGACCCGACCCGCTTATCCCGAGCGCGTAAGTTCCTCAAGGTCTATCTGGACGGAGCCAAAAAAGTAACCGAGGGCTATGTGAAGAGCAGCTCGAGCCATATCGGCACCACGGAAGCTCTGGAAACCGATTTCAGTAATGTGCTGAATTCCATCGAAGAAACATTTGCCGAACAACATAATAAGCTATTATCCAATGACAACTTTGATCTGGACGTACAGATTGAGGTGCTGGAACAACAGTTAAAACGGGAAGGCGCTTTCTGACGAGACAGTACAAAACGAATCAGTAGAATGCCGACAACTGCGCCCAAGCCAAACTTACATCTTCAGGAGAAAAACCAAAATGAATAACACAGCTGCACAAACAGCCACCACCACGGATCTTGCGGTCATTCCGGGCACTGAAATTAAGCCTGAGCCAGTGATTACCCAGGAAATTGTGCCATACGAACAGGTGGATGCTGCTGAAAAACAGGAAATTGAAACCATTATCGGTGAAATCGACCTGAAGGATCGCAGCAGCATTATGTTCTTCGGCAGCAAAACCCAGGAAGAAATGAGCAATATTTCCGAGAAAATGCTGGAAGGTGTCAAGAACAAGGATCTGGGTAAGGCCGGCAGCGCACTGAATGAGATGGTGACGGCGATCAAGGGCTTTGATATTGACGAGCTGAACCCGAACCGCAAGCAAGGCTTTTTCGAGCGTCTGTTTGGCAAGACCAAGCCGGTAGTACAGTTTCTAAACAAATATGAGGATGTACGCAAGCAGATTGACCGCATTACCGACAATATGGAAGGCCACAAAACCCAGCTACTGACGGATGTGGTGACACTGGACAAGTTGTACGATGCCAACCTGGACTTCTTCCACAAGCTGGAACTGTATATTACTGCTGGCGAAGAAAAGTTACGCCGGATTGAAACGGTGGAAATTCCGGAACGGGTGAGCAAGGCCGAAGCCAATAACGAAGATATGCTGGCAGCCCAGGCATTACGCGATCTGCGCAGTGCCCGTGATGATCTGGAGCGCCGGGTACACGATCTGCGCCTGACCCGTCAGGTAGCGATGCAAAGCCTGCCCAGTATTCGTCTGGTGCAGGAAAACGACAAGACACTGATTAACAAGATCAATTCCACACTGATTAATACCGTGCCATTGTGGAAAAATCAGCTGGCTCAGGCAGTAACGATTTTCCGCATGAGTGATGCTGCGGAAACGGTCAAAAGTGCCACGGATCTGACCAATGACCTGCTGGAATCGAATGCTGAAAACCTGCGTACAGCCAACCGCGAAGTTCGCGAACAGATGGAACGTGGCATTTTTGACGTTAATTCTGTCCGCAAAGCCAATGATAGCCTGATTGCCACCATCAATGACTCCCTGCAGATTGCTGAAGAAGGCAAGGCCATGCGAGCCAAGGCCGAAACCGAAATTCAGGCGATGGAATCCGAGCTGCGTGAAGCCTTGATCGCCGCGAAATCAAAGGCCGGAAACACAGCACCCGCAGCGTAAGGAGAGTGAAGATGGGATTATGGGATAAACTCATGGGCGAATTCGTTGATGTCATCGACTGGACAGATGACAGCAACGACACCATGGTGTACCGCTTTGAGCGGCACGGTAATGAGATCAAGTATGGTGCCAAACTCACCGTGCGCGAATCTCAGATCGCTGTGTTTGTTAATGAGGGACAAATCGCAGACATTCTCGGCCCCGGCCTCTACGAACTGGAAACCAGGAACTTACCGGTTCTATCCACACTGCAACACTGGGATCATGCCTTCAACAGCCCGTTCAAGGCAGAAGTCTATTTTTTCAATACCCGCCAGTTTGTTGATCTGAAATGGGGCACCCGCAACCCGATTATGCTGCGCGATCAGGAATTTGGTGCGGTGCGGTTACGGGCATTCGGGACTTATGCGGTGCGGATTAACGATGCCGAAAAGTTCATGAAAGAGATCATGGGTACCGATGGTCACTTCACCGTGGATGAAATCAGCAACCAGCTGCGCAACCTGATTGTCACCCGCTTCTCCGGTATTATTGCCCAATCCGGGATTCCAGTGCTGGACATGGCCGGTAACTATGAGCAGCTCGGTGAATATGTAACACAAAAAATTGCGCCTGAGTTTGACCATTATGGCGTGGAACTGACCAAAATCCTGGTGGAAAATATTTCACTGCCGAATGAAGTGGAAGAAGCACTGGATAAGCGTACCAGTATGGGCGTAATCGGCAACCTGGATCAATACCTGCAATTCCAGGCAGCGGAAAGCCTCGGCAAAGGCGAAGGCAACAGCACCATGGATATGGGCATGGGGTTTGCTATGGCTAATAAAATGGCGGACACTTTGCAGTCTCCAGGCCAGCAGGCCGCACAGCCATCAGCTCCTGTGCAGGCACAGACACCACCACCACTGCCGCAGGGCGAGTGGCATGTAGCGATCAATAACACCAGCAGCGGGCCGCACGACCTCAGTGCCATTACCGACCTGATCAAAACAGGCCAGGTCAATGCTGCCACACTGGTCTGGAAACCAGGTATGCAAAATTGGCAGACTGCCGCTGAAGTCAGCGAGTTAAGCGGGCTTTTCAATCCGCAAACACCGCCGCCATTGCCACATCGCTGAAGATAACCTGTCCGGGCTGACATGAACGATAATGCCAAAAACATAGCCACTCCCGGCACGCAAGAGTCACCGGCCCAGACACAGCAGCGGCATTTTCCCTGTGAACAATGCGGTGCTGATCTGGTGTATTCTCCCGGAATGCACAATATGACCTGTGAATATTGCGGGCATGAAAATCCGATTCTTGACCAGCCGGTCACGATTCAGGAGTATGACTTTTCAGCCGCACTGGATGCACTGGCAAATGCCAAACAGCATCCGCTGGACAGCACCCAGGTTATCAAGTGCCCGAATTGTGCCGCCACCTTTGAGCTGCAAACCGACCAACATGCCGGAGACTGTCCATTTTGTGACACTCCGGTGGTGATTGGCACCGAACAGGTCAGACCGTTACAACCGAAATCGCTGCTGCCCTTTCTGATTACCGAACAGCAGGCTCGTGCTGCCTTTGACCGCTGGATCAGCAATCTGTGGTTTGCTCCCTCGGCACTCAAGGATAAACACCGGCGGGATGAGAAATTATTGGGTATCTATGTGCCTTACTGGACATACGACAGCCACACCGACAGCCGTTATCACGGCCAGCGTGGCACGGTATATTACGAGCGCCAGGTTGTCACTCAGGTGGTTAATGGCCGCCCCCGGCGTAAAGTGGTCAATGTACCCCGCATCCGCTGGACACCGGTATCCGGGAAAGTCAGGCAATACTTTGATGATATTCTGGTCGGAGCGACCCGCACACTGCCCCGACAGATTATCAATAGCATCCAGCCCTGGGATCTGGACAACCTGGTTCCTTATAACGAAGCATACCTCAGTGGCTTTCAGAGTGAAATTTATCAGGTTAATCTGGATGAGGGCTTTCAGCAGGCCAAAATGCTGATGGATCAGGCCATCCGACAGGCCGTACGCCGCGATATTGGTGGTGACCAGCAACAGATCCACTCGCTGAATACGCATTATTCCGACACCACCTTTAAACACATTCTATTGCCGGTCTGGTCAGCCGCTTTCCGTTATCAGGGTAAAACCTACCGCTTTGTCATCAATGGCCGCAATGGCCGCACTCAGGGCGAACGCCCGTACAGCAAGATCAAGATTCTCCTGTTAGTCATTGCCATCCTGACCGGCTTGCTGGCCGCTGCTTATTACCTTGCAGGTAGTGGTGCGCTGGATCAGATGATGTATGAGTTCGACAGTCACTCCTACAATTAATAATAATAATACCACTCATCATTATTTCTTATTAAAAACGGAACCTCAGCCAAACCGACACGTCCAATGAGCTGCATGTTGTTACAGCATGCGCATGATTGCTCCGTCGTAAAAAGTACAAAAAAACTTTAAGCGACGGCTCAGTAACACAACCGTAGACTGACCGTGATTAATTTATAAAAAACATGAACCTCACAGCTCATCAAGTTTATTCGCACAACATCAGCTATGCGGTTAGTCTTTTAGAACATAAATTAACAATAAATAACAAAAATAGGGCATACAATCATGAAAAAGCGATTTTTCGGGGGAAGTCGCATTATTGCATTACTTCTGTTGATAACCAGTACTGCCACTGCCGGAAAGAGTTATGCACTCTACAACTCCAGTTCACCACTGGGCACCAACACCAATGAAGTCCTTGAATATGACAGCAGCGTACCTTATCTGGATCTGTTCAAAGCCTCACTGCCATTCCGGGAAGGCGCCCCTCATCTGACAAAAGGGCAGATTACCTATGACCGTTATGGTTGGCCCACCTCCATTTCCCGCGGCGGTATGGCGGGAACGCGGATCATCAGCAAGCTGCACAAGGATGCAATACCGCGCGGGCACTATACCGTGCTGTATGACGGTCAGGGCAAACTGGAATACGGCCTGGATGCCAAGCTGGTGCAGCACCAGCCCGGACAGGACATTATCTACCTGGACCCGGGTAAGGATGGACAATACAACGTCAAACTGACCATTAAGGCAACTCGGCCCGGCAATCACCTGCGTAATATCCGTATTCTTCCTGAAGGCGGCATCTGCGCCAGTAATCCGTTCCAGCGTGTCAGTAATGCCACCCAGTGTCGCCGGAATGACTATCTGGATTTTGTCCACCATTATGAAAAAATTATTTTTAATCCGGATTATCTGAAATTCATGCGCGATTACAAGGTGATCCGCTTTATGAACATGAGTGGTGTCACACGTAATCCGATTCAGAACTGGGCTGACCGGCCACTGGTGGACAATGCCACTTGGGGGGGCGCAGAAGGCGTACGCGGCGCACCGATTGAAATCATGGTCGAACTGGCCAACCGCCTGCATGCAGACGCCTGGTTTAATATTCCACACGCCGCCAATAATGACTATGTGCGCCGCTTTGCACACTATGTACGCCAGAATCTGCATCCGGAGCTGAAAGTGTATCTGGAGTACAGTAACGAAACCTGGAACGGCATTTTCAGCCAGCACGCCTACATGAAACAGGGCGGGCGTCGCCTTGGTTTGCAGGGCGAAGCATCCATTGCCGGGGCCAAGTTCTATTCGAAACGCTCGGTGGAAATCTTCCGCATCTGGGAACAGGCCTTTGGTGGTCATCAACGTCTGATCAGGGTATTGGCGGGGTTGACCGGCAATACCAAGCTCACCGAAACGGTGCTGCAATTTGAAAATGCCTATAAAAATGTCGATGCCTTTGCTATTGCGCCTTATGTGTTTGGTGACATCCATGCGCTGCGTCGGGCACGTTCAGTGCAACAGGTTTTCCAGATTATGCAGGACAGGCGTTACGGTCATTCCCTGCCCAGAGTGCTGGAATCTGTGCGTAAACAGGCAACGATTACCAAAAAATATGGTGTGGATCTGATTGCCTACGAGGGTGGTCAGCATCTGATTGATATGAAGACCAAGACAGAAATGCAACACCCTAACCCGCTGTTCTATAAGGCAAACCGTCACCCACAAATGGCCACCATCTACAAAAAACTGTTAGTGGGCTGGAAAGAGGCCGGTGGTAAAATGTTTGTGCATTTTTCATCGCCACGTACCTACAACCGCTTTGGCAGCAAGGGGGTCAAGGAATACATCACCCAGCCGGATCACAAGGCACCGAAACAGATGGCCATCAAGAGCTTTATTAAAAGTAATCCCTGCTGGTGGCAGGGGTGCCGTAGCAGCACAGTTTACCGGGCACAAAAACCACCGGTTAATACTACCAGCAGATTATCACGCATCACCGGTGACCAGCCATTACCACTGCCCAATACGCGGGAAGCAACGATTGCACGAAACCGCCCGGTGGCACGACCAGCAAACCCGACAATTAATCGCCAACCGGACAACCGGTCATTAAACGATATGTATATCCCACAGATTGAGACTATTCCGGCCCCGCGCTATCGAAATTACCAGCCAGCGGCTCCGGTTTATCCGGATATTCCGCAACTGGAACCGGTAATGTCGCAGCCCCGGCAGGAATATCAGCCGATCCTGATTGCCCTGAAACAACCGCCACAGGAAAACTATGTGTTTGGTGACCGCGCTGTTTCAGATTACGCTCGCAACCGCCAACATCCACTGCAAGGTGCCTCAAGCTATCAGCTGCGGCGGGTGATTTCCGGCCAAATCAATGGTGTAAAGGATCTGGCTGCCATCTGGCAGAGCAGCTGGGATCAGCAACACCTGTATCTGCGCATTGCGGTGCGCGATGATGTCCTGAAGCGTGATTCAGTGTACAACTGGGAGGATGACAGTATTGAAATTTTCCTGGATGCCGATGCCAGCAAATACCGTCAGTATGACCGTCGTAATGATTTTCACATCATGTATCGCTGGCGGGACAAACAGCTGAAGCTGGGCAAAAACTCATTGCCGATCAATATTGCCCATACCAGCCAGCATCTTCATGGTCATTATGTACTGGATATGAGTATTCCCTGGACAGCGCTCAATGTGCGCCCGCGTGCCGGACATCGTATGGGTCTGGATGTGCATGTCAATGATGATGACAATGGGGGCGGTCGTGAAGGTAAACTGGCCTGGCGCGGCACTGATGAAGCGTATCGCGACCCTTCTGTGCTGGGTGAAGTGATACTGCGTTAGTAAAGAAAATAAGTAAGGGTACAAAGACCTTGTCCGGTTATAGCCGGTTAATCGGACAAAAAACCGAGATAGGCAACGCCACCCAGCTGACGCATTTGTTTCAGTATGTGGCGTTGTCTGTTTCTGACAGTACGCGATGGCTTATTCACCCGGTAAGTCTGCGGCGATGGTAATGCCGCAGCCAGTAACGCGGCCTCCTGTCGCCTTAACTGCGTGGGTGTTTTGCCCAGCAGATGCGTACTGGCAGCACCAACACCGTAATCCCGGGCACTGAATTGAGCAATATTGAGGTATACCTCAATAATCCGCTGTTTATCCCACAGCAGTTCAAGCAACAGCGCCAGCACCCATTCCAGCCCCTTGCGTACATAACTTCGCTCGCTCCACAGGAACAGATTTTTTGCAACCTGCTGGGTAATCGTGCTGCCACCACCGGCCACCCTGCCCTGTAAAGCTGCCTGGATCGCCTTGCGGGTTGACGCTGTATCAATGCCGTAATGCTCGGGAAATCGTTGGTCCTCTGCGGCAATCACCGCCAGCACCATCTGCGGGGAAATATCCTCATAATCCACCCATTCCTGCCGCACCGCAGGAACACTTTCATCGAAGTGAGCCGTTATATTCTGACGCAACATAAAGGCAGAACTTTCCGGTGGCACCACACGCCAGAACAGTATGATCACCACACTCAGCACCAGCAGCAATAACGGAATCCGCCATAACCAGTGTAACCAGCACAGATACGGCTTGAGTCTCTGTCCCTGTCGATGGACAGTGTGCAGAACGGTTTGCTGGCGCAGGGAAACAGTCATAACAAAGCTTACAGGTGGGTTTACAGATAAACGGATTGCACCGATTTTAACAGTAATCGTCAAAGATCATCCATTCACAGTATTACTTGATATGGAACACAGGAAGGTAAGATTAGATAATTAACATAGTCATAAAATATTTTTATCAACATATCTGGTCAATACCGGCAGGCCAGTATCCGTACTCTGCCCGGATGCAAAATTATAGATAAATATCATATATATCAAATACTTATATCAGATTATCAAAAATAACAAAGTCTGGAAAGCATTGATTAACAGGTATCGCCGGAATATTCACTAACAGAGTTATCCACAGGTACTGAATTTGTGATTCTTTCATTCCGTTCTGATGCCGGATTCAAGGCTGTGGTGGCCAAACCCGTTCCGCATCAGCCGCAATCCACGCCGCCACCCATTGCGGCACATACCGCAGTCTTTCCGGCCCCATTGCAGCAGCAACCTCATCTGTTGGAATGACCTTGCCATCGGCGGTGACACCGGTGCGCAGCAGAATTGATGAGCAAGGCCGCCCTTTCACCCAGATAGACTGGGCAATATAAGTCCATTTTTCATCCTGCCCTACCACCTGGGTGCGCATAGTCACCCTGTCAAAGGCACGTACACGCCGCCGGTATCTGACCGAGCTGCCAGCCACCACCAGGCCCCAACGATTTTTCAGCAGCACGTTTACCAGATGACTGCGGATAACCAGATCAAAGCGCCCCAGATCATACAGTGTCAGCAAACGGCCATTGTTTACTTCCATAAACATATCCAGATCCCACGGGCGGCAGCGGAACCGCGTCTCACAAACATCGAAGATACTGATTTTCTCAGCAAAACGAGCTTTGACAGAGGTAGACAGCAGACGGATTAATGGATACATGGGGAAAACCAGAACTTTGATATATGATAGCAAAAATGTAACCGACAAATCCTACCTTATCAGAGTCTGTTTAAACAGGTTCCAACACCATATTAGCAGTGACTCATAATAGTGTGACCTTGGTCAGCCCTGTTAATCTTTCATTAACAGACTGTTGATATAGTGCAACTTTTTATTTCTTTCCGGGTGATTATAGTGATGACAAACCACCCAAAAAAAACAGGAAAAGTGGCTGATTTACCGGAGAAAATTTAACAACAGTGGATGTGACAAGGTTTTTGTCAGATCATGCAGATTATATGAGATAGTTGTGATTATGCGATGATTAAGGTCGATACTAACATCCTTCGCACATCAACTTTGTGGTGACTTAACAACACCCAACTGTTTCTTGTTAAAAGGTTATTGTTATGATTACGTTCATTCGCACACTTATGGTAACGATGTTATTGGTTCTCACCATCGGGGTGCAGGCCGGTACTGATACTGTAAAGGAAAACCGTACCGAACCGTTAAAAAAATTACGGGTGACAGCTACAGCCTATAATTCACTACCGACACAAACAGATGACACGCCGGACATTGCAGCCTGGGGGGATCGTTTACGCCCCGGCATGAAGGCTATCGCGGTATCACGGGATCTGTTGAAAAAATATGGGCTGAAACATAAGGACAAGGTAAAGATCAGTGGTCTGGAAGGGGAATACCAGGTACTGGACAAGATGAATAAACGCTGGAAAAAGAAAATTGATATTTATATGGGGAAAGATCGGCGCAAGGCATTGAAATGGGGGCGGAAGAACGTCACGATTCAGTGGTAGGTGTAAAATTCCGGAGCTGTAAACTCAACAGTCTATCTACATCGGATGCCTACAGACTTTAAATTTTGCAGGCATCCACTTATCAAACAATTGCTCATCTTGCTTGTATGCCATTCATCTGATTTATGCTCCGTTAATCAGCCAGTTTTGTATAATAGCCGGGGTAAGAGCCTGTTTTCATAATTAAACAATAAAAGCCCCGGAAACCCTTATGAATAGTCGCCATCAGTCCGGCCTGTCACTGGTCGAAATTTTAGTCACGCTGAGTATTATCGCCCTGCTGGCCAGTGTGGCAGCTCCTAATCTGCAGTCATTAATGGAAAAAAATAAGGTACATGCGCTGAACGACGAATTTGCTAACAGCCTGTATCGTACACGCAGTGAGGCAGCAAAACGCGGCTATTCTGTCAGTTTATGTGCCAGTAACGCTGAAAAAACAGCTTGTGATGCCGCAGCAACTGATTTCACCAATGGCTGGATTATCTTCACTGACTACGATGCTAATGGTTCGCTTGGTGCTTCCACCCTGTTTTTTGATACCAATGGCGACGGTAATTTCAATACCACTGAAGAAATTTTGTTTGTCTCAAATACCGGGGCGGATAACCCCTATGTCGTGAAATACAATGGTACAGGGGCCAGTATCCGATTGATTCGTTATCGTTCCGATGGCTTGCTGGATGGTACCCGGAATCGTACTTATCGGGTGGTCAAAAAGGGTTCCACAACACAGTTATCCAAGATCAGTATCAGTAACACCGGCAGAATCCGCTCCTGTGTTGGTGATACTACAGCCACTTGTAACTAATCCCCCTGCGTTAAATGTTACCGAGTGGTTTTCACCGGGGATAATCATCACCATCATTAATGCGGCGGCTTATCCCGATAAGCGACCGCCCCACGTTCCGCTCGTAAGCGCCGCTCTTCCGCAATCACCTCATCCGGTATCTGGCGCATAAAACAGTGGCAAATATTTTCGTCAATCATGGTACGTGGGCCGTGTGGGTGGGCAACGTGTTTATAGTAGCCATGATGATGGGCATGGTCATGACTGTGATCATCGGAATGATTGTGATGATGATGTGCGTGGTCATGAGCATGGGAATGATCATGCGGGTGGCTGTCTGGCTGATATTCCGCATGGTGATGATGGATTTCTACTTCACCCTGCGCCAGCCGTTCTTTAAAAGAGCGCATCAGGTCGTGATCATCGCTAAACACTCCGGCCTGACATTCCTTCACACGCGCCATAAAGGTTTCCAGTACATAGTGCTGGTCTTTCAGGTAATGCGCCTTGATCAATTCCACTGTCGGGTATTTTTCTGCGACCACATCGGCATAATCATAGATACGGTCAATCAGCCGCCCGGTAAACAGGAAATAAGGCGCGACAACAACACGCTGATAGCCTAACTTCAGCGCCATTTCCAGCCCCCGTCCCACCGATGGAAAAGTTACCCCGGAATAGACGGTTTCTGTCCAGCCAAAACCTAAATCCTCTGCCACGATTCTGGATAGCCTGGCGACTTCGGCATTGGCCCAGGTGTCGGACGTACCCCGCCCCACAACCACCAGCATGGTATCATACAGCTCGCCATGATGAGGAGCCTGCGTCATACCCAGTGCCTCCAGAATGCGGCTCTCGTAGGCCAGAATCATATTCGGATGCAAGCCTAGTTCACGGCCATAGTGAATGGTCAGCCCCGGATGTTTTTCCTGATAGGTCGTCAGCACGGAAGGAATGTCATTTTTAACATGGGTCGCGGCAAACAGCATACCGGGCACAGCATAAATTTCCTCGACTCCCTGTTCCAGCAGCCTGTCCAGACCCATGTGAATATTAGGCGCAGAATACTCCAGAAAACCATGCTCAATGGGCAGCTCAGGATAAAGCCGTTTCAACCCCGCGGCCAACAAGCCAAATTCCTCACCCGCAGCTTCCGAACGACTGCCATGACCACAAATCATGATGCCTGACTTTTTCATCTGTCTATCCCCTCAGCAGTGGTGGTGAAGGTGGGAATTATCGCGCCTGTTTTCACCCACTGACAAGCAAAATCTTGATGCAGCCCACAACACATATTGATACGCTTTCCGGTTCATATTTCAAACCTGTTGCTCAGGAAAACCTGCAAGATGTTGTCACTATTAAGTTTACCCCTCGCATTGCTGCTGGATCGATTACTCGGTGAGCCGGTACGCTTTCATCCACTGGTTGGTTTTGGCAAGCTGGTGGATATTGTTGAACAATATCTCAACCGGCCACAACAGACTTTTTGGCGGGGTGTTTTAGCGTGGGGGCTTTGCGTTGTTCCGCTGATGATCATAATTGCGGCGCTTGATCAATTACTCGGTGGTTGGTGGTTAGCGGTGATTTGTGGCTGGCTGGCGATTGGCTGGCATAGCTTGCGGCAACACGGGCAATGGGTGGCAGAAGCCCTACAAGCCGGTGATCTGGCGGCAGCACGGGAAAAAGTGGGCCTGATTGTGAGCCGGGACACAACACACCTGAATGAAAGTGCCATTAGCCGAGCCGGAATTGAGTCATTACTGGAAAATGGCAGCGATGCCATTTTTGCGGCACTGCTCTGGCTGGCAGTCGCCGGTGCGCCGGGTGTGGTTTTATATCGCCTGAGCAACACACTGGATGCCATGTGGGGCTACCGGAATGAGCGGTTTGAACAGTTCGGTAAATGTGCGGCACGGGTGGATGATGTACTGAATTAT
>PDRT01000024.1 GCA_002746895.1 Thiothrix nivea | reverse complement strand
CGTGATGTCGGGTTTTTCTTCGATTGACTCATGGGTACACCTCTATTCGTGTTTAGATTAAAACACTTCTTGGTGTCCGTCAGTGCTGGGTAGGATCACTGGGAGACACTTCCTAATTGCTTAGCCAGTTCCAGCAGGCCCAGTTTCGGTTTTATGATTTTCTGTTCAAGATTGGTCATCATCTAACTCTCTTGTGGTTCGTGTGCCTAACGACACAGTAATAACAAAATTGTCAGATTAAGTCTTGTCTAATATACCTAAATGACTTTTTATGTGGTTTTGTTAAAATCAATATGCACTATTTTCATGCCTTTTCTGAAAGTGGGGATTAAAGATAATAATTTGAAAACAAGAGGGTGTTTTTCTTTGTGTCTGTCAAAGTAATACCATTCTTCAATAAAGTTTATGCCTTGATCCCAGTCTTCTAAATCTGCACCTGTCTTTATGCCCCACTTGAATTTTGCACTATGACCCTTCATATCCGGGTGTTTTTTTGTATTTTTTGCAATGAAAGGAGACATCGCTTCAAATAGCACTTCTGCTTCAGGATAATTTTCTTTGATTTTACTAAGAACCTTTTTTACTTCCTCTTCTTCAAAATACATAAATAAACCTTCAGCAATGAAAAGCATTGGTTTATCTTTAGGCAGTGATTCCAGCTAGGAAAAATCTGTTACTGACTTTGAAATAAATCTGAATCGGTCTGTTTCATCAAAGAATTTTCTTCTCAAATCAATAGATTCAGGCACATCAAGGTCGTACCAGGATACACTTCCATTATCAATTCTATAAAAACGGGTATCAAGACCACAACCGAGGTTTACAACAACGCCGTGTGGTTCTTTTTTAAGGAATTCTTGTACGGCTTCGTCTAATATTTCTGTACGGATTGATACTCCGATCTGTGAACCAACAGAAACATCATTTTCCTTTTCAGTAAAATCGTATTCTATTCGATCCCATATTTCCACAGTTTTAGGATCATGTATAATTCCATTCTTCTTCTTTGTCTCTAAATATCTTGCTCTTAATGGAATAAGCAGTGTCTTCGGTATACCCGTCAGTTTTATCTTTTCTTTCATAATAATTTCCATCACATATATTTTATAAATATAAGTATGTTCCATACATAATGATGAGTTTATCATTCATCAGTAAGTGGAACAGTTTATTAGATATTCTCAATACCTACTATTGAAAAATGATGACTTGCAATATTAAAACCTTCACGTAAGTAGAATTTATGTGCGTGAAAACGCTGAACACCAGAATCCAGATGAATTTGTTTGCAACTATTCTTTAAAGCATACGCTTTGAACCAGTCAATAAAAAATTTACCTACACCGCTTGAGCGATGCTGAGAGTTCGTTACAAGATCTTCGATGTAAATATGTTTACCCCAGGCGAGCTTCTCACCGATGCTAAAACCAGCAACAGCAAGAATATCATTTGAGGCTTTAACGTAAGCTACTTGATAACCATCTGATTGCTGTTTCGCTATTTGCGCAGATAAAGTGTCTAAATCGTAATTTGAGCGGAGCTGTAACAACACTTCAAGCACTGCTGAATAGTCTAAATTTTTCTCTAGAAAATAAACTTTCATGTTTTTTCCATTTGATAGCTGATAGCGAGTTTACTGGTGAGTGGAACAGTTTTGGTGAGAAGGCTTTCATAGCCTGATTAATTTTTTTAAATTAAATCCAAAAAGAATAAATGCAGAAATAGCTCCTAATATGTCTAGCAACATATCTTTCTGTGCATCCCATATATCTTCTTGTGACCCTAAAAAGGAGGCTCCGGATTCGCCTCCGGCGGAGATTGCGTATTGCATCTCAATAATTTCATATAAAGCCCCCCAAAAACCTAATGCGATAATTCCTAAAAAAATGGCTGTTGTGACATTAGAAACCCATTTTTTTCTAAGGAATAATTCTGCTACAGGGTATGCTAAAAAACCAACCAGGAAATGAGCAACCCTGTCAAAGTTGTTTCTATTATCAGGGAACAGGAAATTCAAGTTCAGCTGTGTCAGTAAGTTGTTAAAAAAATCAAATGGAGTTCTTTCAAAAGTGTAATGACCGCCAAATGTATGAAGCATAAAAAACAAGGTTATTAAAAAATAAGATAGATTTGAGAATCTAAACTTGTTAAAAGTAAAAACTAGAATTGTTAATGGAATAAGAATGGGTAAATTTTCTGCCCACCATACAGCTCTATCATAAGGGCTTATAGCTAATATAATGAATTCAATGATGTATGCTAATAATAAAAAATATGGAAGGTATTTATTATTTTTATCTATTTGTATCTTGTTCAGATTGCTCTTTGTCATAATGATAAAATGACCTGTGTATGCTCGTCATGGGCATGAGCTTATTTGAAAAATTATCACAAAATCCTGTGGGGGATAGTCTGGCGCGAACAACTGGCAGAAGGCTATACTCAATCTTGCTCCAGCCGTTTGCCCAGGCCGATTACCCGATCATCACTATAGCCCAGAGCGTTGTAGAACGCGATAACCGCCTGGTTACTGTTGCGTACCTGTAGATTGATTTTCGGGCAGCCTTTGGCCCGGAGTGCGGTCTCCACTGCCTGCATGATTTGCTGACCATACCCCTTGCGCTGCTCACCGGGTTTTACGGCCAGATAGTTGATCCAGCCGCGATGGCCCTCATAACCACCCATAACTGTGGCAATAATGTTGTGCTGACTGACACCGACCAGAAACAGATCACGATCTACCTGTAGCTTGCGGGCAATATCCT
Organism: Thiothrix nivea; assembly: GCA_002746895.1. Taxonomy (GTDB): domain Bacteria; phylum Pseudomonadota; class Gammaproteobacteria; order Thiotrichales; family Thiotrichaceae; genus Thiolinea; species Thiolinea nivea_A. The sequence continues at coordinate 26,469 of PDRT01000024.1, read as the reverse complement.
TGGCCGGATCATTGTGTGGCACCACCAAACCACACTCCCGCCACAGGGCAATAACTGCCGATTGATCCTGTTCTTCATAGGCCCTGATTTTCATTGTTGCTCCTGAGCGGCTTTGTATTGCAGGAAAGCCGCTGATGCCACTGTTATCGGTTTCCGGTTATTTGAGTTGAAGAATGAGTCATCTGCCGGGGCACAATGACTGTTGTTGTGCGGCAGGTAGCATACGCTGTGCAACTGTCTTCATCAATACGCCGTAAGCCGGGACGAACAGAGCCAGACTGACCAGTAACTTGAAGGTATAATCAACCGCCGCAATTTCCGGCCAGTTAGCGGCCATAAATTCATCGGAACTCTGATAAAAGGCGATGGAGAAAAACAGGACAGTGTCCAGCAGGCCACCAATCACACTGGAAGCCGCCGGAGCAACCCACCAGCTGGCCTTATTGCGTAGACGATTGAGTACCTGCACATCCAGCACCTGACCAATCACGTAAGCGGCAAAACTGGCCACAGCAATGCGGGCCACAAAGGTATTGAGCTCCCCCAGTCCGCCTAACCCCTGAAACTGGCCTTCATAAAACAGCACTGAGAATACATAGGAAATCAGCAGGGCCGGGAGCATGGCGGTGAAGATAATTCTGCGTGCCAGTGGAGCACCAAAAATGCGTACCGTTAAATCCGTTGCTAAAAAGATAAACGGGAAGGTAATTGCTCCCCAGGTGGTCTGGAAGCCGAAAATGCTCACCGGAATCTGCACCAGATAATTACTGGCGGCAATAATGAATAAATGAAAACTGACCAGAATCAGCAGGATGCGCTGCTTCTGTGAGGTATGAATCGCAGTCATAATAAACCTTTTTGTCAATGGGGGTGAGGGAACCCAGTTAAAAATCAGCCCGGCCAGTGACCCGGCTGGTGTCAGGAGGCGCGATTATACGCCGCCAATAAAATAGCGCAAGTCAGACGGTTTTTTTCAAATAACCGCTTCTCAATAGCCATGCGTTTTCTGCACGGGGCAGCACTGGATTTAAACCGGTAAATACTCTATCTTGTGCAGCACACCAAAATAAGGGACGGCAGACTTCACAGATGCAGCAGCATTTACTGATAGGCATACCCGGTAACCAAATGGAGATTCATTCATGACCCTGATTAAACAGGATGATGTCATTGACAGTGTGGCGGATGCGCTGCAGTTTATTTCTTATTATCACCCACAGGATTTTGTTGACGCGATGCATGCGGCCTGGCTGCGGGAGGAATCCCCGGCGGCGAAAGATGCGATTGGTCAAATTTTAGTTAATTCGCGGATGTGTGCTGAAGGACGGCGGCCTATCTGTCAGGATACCGGTATTGTTACGGTGTTCGCTAAAGTCGGTATGGATGTGCAGTGGGAGGCCGAAATGACGCTGGCTGAGATGATTAATGAAGGTGTACGCCGTGCCTATCTGCATCCGGATAATGTACTGCGGGCCTCCATTCTGGATGACCCGGCCGGGACACGTAAAAACACCAGGGATAATACACCAGCAGTGATTCACTATGAGCTGGTGGCCGGTGATAAAGTGACGATTGATGTTGCGGCCAAAGGTGGCGGTTCCGAGAATAAATCCAAAATGGTCATGCTGAACCCGAGTGACAGTATTGTGGACTGGGTGCTGAAAACGGTGCCGACGATGGGTGCGGGCTGGTGTCCGCCGGGGATGCTGGGTATTGGGATTGGCGGTACTGCAGAGAAAGCCGCAGTGATGGCGAAAGAAGTGCTGATGGAACCGGTGGATATTCATGAGCTGATGGAGCGCGGCCCGCAGAACCGGCTTGAAGAACTGCGTCTGGAGCTGTTTGAAAAGGTGAATGAGTTGGGTATTGGTGCCCAGGGCCTGGGTGGTCTGACCACGGTGCTGGATGTGAAGATTATGGATTACCCGACTCATGCCGCTTCCCTGCCGATTTGTATGATTCCGAATTGTGCCGCCACCCGTCATGCCCATTTCACCCTGGATGGCGGCAGTGGCCCGGCCTTACAGACACCGCCGGATCTGGCACAGTGGCCGAAGATTGAATTAAGCGGTGGCGATGAAGCGCGGCGGCTGAATCTGGACACAGTGACAGCAGATGAGGTTAAGACGCTGAAGCCCGGTGAGACGGTCCTGTTATCCGGTAAAATGCTCACCGGACGTGATGCGGCACATAAACGCATGATTGATATGCTGAACAAGGGTGAAGCATTGCCGGTTGATCTGAAGGGGCGGATGATTTATTACGTCGGGCCGGTCGATCCGGTGCGTGATGAAGCGGTGGGACCCGCCGGGCCAACTACCTCCACGCGCATGGATAAGTTTACCCGGCAGATTCTGGAACAGACCGGCCTGCTGGGGATGATCGGTAAGGCGGAACGTGGCCCGATGGCGATTGAGGCGATCCGTGATAGCGGTGCAGTGTATCTGATGGCGGTCGGTGGTGCGGCTTATCTGGTGTCGAAAGCGATTACAGCTGCCAGGGTGCTGGCCTTTCCGGAGCTGGGCATGGAAGCGATCTATGAGTTTGAGGTGAAAGATATGCCGGTAACGGTTGCCGTTGACAGCAAGGGTGAGTCGGTACATCAAACCGGTCCGGCAAAATGGAAGGAAGTGATTGCCCGGAAAGTTGCAGTGGATACTTTAAAAAGCTGATTTTAACCCCTAAATTCGTTAAAACGTGCAATCTTTATGACTAATCTCCCGCCGCCCGTTGGCGGGAGAGGCTTTTTGGGGAAGACCTTTGAACAGTTCACGCATCTACCGTCTGTCATTTGTGAATCAGGACAAGATTTATGAAATCTTTGCCAAACAGGTGTATGAGGCGGATTTATACGGTTTTATTGCAGTAGAGGAACTGGTGTTCGGTACCCAGAGCGAGCTGGTGATTGATCCGGGCGAGGAGCGGCTGAAAACCGAGTTTGCCGCCGTCAACCGTACATTTATTCCAATGCACTCCATTATTCGTATTGATGAAGTGGAAAAGCCGGGCATCAGTAAGATTCATGCGATGGATGGCGGTAAAAGCGGTAATGTCAGTCCATTCTCCCGTCCGCGTAGTGGGGACAAGAAGGATTAGTCTGTAGAAACGCCCTGTTTCTGTTCGCTACGGGTTGTTGGTTTCAGCCGGTTTGTGTCGTCAATCATCCGTTGTAACACGTTATTTCTTCAGGTAGTCCAGCTCGTTTTTGGCCTGAATCACTTCATCAAGCTTGCGCTGTAACTTTACCCTGTCCGCCGCCGAGGGATTGCTGCGCAGACTTTGTTCCAGTGCCAGCCGGGCAAATCGGTATTCGCCGAGGCGCAGGTGCCGTTCCGCACTGTAGAGAATGGCTTCATGTTGTTGGCCTGCCTGACGGGCAATATTTTGTGCCTCTTCAAAATAATCCAGACTGGTATTTTCGGTGGTGCGCACCCGGTTTAGCAACTGCCAGGCAGCGTGTTTATCCCCCTTACCGGCCATCGCCTGTGCCAGTAGCAGCGTCAATGCAGTATGATGCGGATATTGGCGTTGCAGCTGATGGAGTAAACGTTCAGATTCGGCAAAACGTTGCAAACCATTCAGGGCGCGGGCAATCAGCAGGGCAGGCGCTAATTGGCCTGTCTGCGTGCCCAGATGGCGGAGTACTCCGTTGTAGTGACCACGTTTAAGCGATTGCAGTGCCTGTTGATACTGGCCTACTGCAGCGGGTACGCCTTTGCTGGCAGTATTGTGGCCGGGCTGATAGTGGCTGCGTAATTTTTCACGGGCATAAAAGTAATCCACCGACGTTTGCGGCGGACTTTTCAGGCGGGCGGCACGGCTGCGAGTGTCACTGATGCGTTCAATCGTCAGCGGATGGGAGCGCAGGTATTTGCTCAGGTTACCCAGCCGGTTGCTTTCATTGCGCTCCAGCTTTTCCAGGAAGGTGACCATACCATTACTGTCAAAATGTGCCCTGTTGAGGATGCGCAGCCCCACTCGATCCGCTTCGGCTTCATATTGCTGGCTGTAGATAACCTGTTGCTGGGCCTGTACCGCCAGCGTACCGGTGATAATGGCCTGAGCTGCTTCAGGGCTCTTTGTGGATACGGCGGCCCCGGCCAGAATACCCAGCCCGGTCAGTAACGGATGGTTGCGGCTGTCGGTGTGCATCCGGGTCAGGTGTCGCTGTGCAACATGGGCAATTTCATGGGCCAGTACGGCGGCCAGCTCACTTTCGGATTCGGTGCTGAGAATGAGCCCGGAGTTGACCACAATAATGCCACCGGTCAGTGCATAGGCGTTAATAGCCGGATTATTTTCTATCACCACAAATACATCATTACCCACACCGGCTGTCTGGCTGGCCAAACGGCGAACCAGTTTATTCAGCCACTCATTCAGCTCCGCATCTTCGATGAGCGGGCGTGTGCGCCGGATGTTGCGGAACAGCTGGCGCTTAATGGCCGGGGTGTCAATATTACCGGTGGCCTGACTGTCCGGATGCTCGAAATCTGGCAGGTTCATCTCCGGTAATTCCAGATCCAGTTGGGCGAATGAACTGCCGGAACAGAATAAACTGCTGAGTACAGCAATCATCAGGGGTTTGCGCAAGAAGGGCATGCTGTTTTCCATTGTTACTTCAAATTTTTATAAAGTGTTCTCTTGTATAGATGAATATACGGCTATTTGGTTGCCTCTGCCGGGAGAAAAGTATGACCGCGCCCTTGACAAGTTTCCCGATTAACCGGAATCTTGGCATTGTTTAATATTTTGGTTGTAACGGAACAGTATGTTTGATGTCGATGAAATTGATGCACAGGGTCTGAAAGCGTTACTTGATGAGGGCAGGAAAGTACGGCTTATTGATGTACGCTCCTCGGCTGAATTCAATCAGGGAATTATTGAGGGGGCGGAGTTTATGCCTTTGCATACGGTGCCGTTGCAGATAAACGGGCTGGCGAACCGGGAAGATGAGACATTAGTCATTTATTGCCGGAGCGGTAACCGTTCGGCACAGGCCTGTCTGTATCTGAAACAGAATGCTGATATTGATGCACTGAATCTGCGCGGCGGTATTATCAGCTGGTATCAGTCCGGAAATGCTGTCGTGCCACCAGTCACTGTCTGAGAGTCCGGTTTCTGATACACTCCCACAGGTTAGAGAGGAGTACCGCTGTGAACTACCGGTTCAGTCAGGTGCCTGTTAGATAAATTTTTGGGAAAAGGACAGCAGATATGTCTGAGAAAAAGCTGGCAATTATTGCAACCAAAGGAACTCTGGATTGGGGTTATCCACCATTTATTCTGGCTTCCACAGCAGCGGCTCTGGGGTATGAAGTACAGATTTTCTTCACTTTCTATGGTCTACAATTACTGAAAAAGGATTTGGATCTTCAGGTCACTTCACTGGGTAATCCGGGTATGCCCATGCCGGTGCCCATGCCGGTGATGTTACAGGCACTACCTGGTATGCAGGGCATGATGACGGCAATGATGAAAAAGAAGATGGCGAACAAGGGCGTGGCTGACCTGGCCGAGCTGCGTGAGCTGAGTCAGGAAGCCGAAGTCAAGTTTATTGCCTGTCAGATGACGGTTGATCTGTTTGAAATGAAAACTGACGACTTCATTGAGGGTGTTGAATATGCGGGTGCGGCGGCATTTTTTGAATTTGCCGGTGAAGCTGATATTACCCTGTTTATCTGACAGACCAGATTTGGCGTTACAGCGTATCTTGATCTTGATGGATTGATCCGAAAAACTTTTTTAATGCAGGGCAAGGGTGAGTCAGTGCATAAGCCGGCATTAATCATTACTGTGTCATCCTCAAAGGGTGGTGTTTATCCGGGGAGCTGGGCTTATGTATGAGCTGTTACCCATTACCCAAATAACCGGATATCACTGCCCGGGTGCTGAAACGGCGGGTGCATACGGCGAGGCATTAAAAACGGTCAGAAAACAGGGGGATTACTTTTAATCAGGACTTCCCGAACGGGATGTAAGACAGGTAGCTGATGCTGAATGTGGGAAAAGCACCACAAAAAATGCTGAATCGCATCGGTGAATGGAATTATTTTCATGATCACCGCCATGCAGTCAGACGTAATGAAATCCGCTGGCTGGTGGAAGAGTTCAGTCATATTCCGGTGAGGAATTTGCCACTGGCACTGGAAGGTTTCACGATTGTGCAGCTGACGGATATGCACCTGAGGCCGTTTACCCAGCTTGAGCATATTAAACGGGCAGTAGCGCGTAGCAATCTGCTGAAGCCGGATCTGGTGGTACTGACCGGTGATTATGTCTGGCATGATGAGGAAGATATTCTGGACCTGGTGCCTGTGCTGGCGGGGTTGAATGCACAGCATGGTATTTTTGCGGTGCTGGGTAATCATGATCTGAAAACGGATGCGGCTCTGATTACTGAGGCCTTCACCCGTGATGGTATCAGGGTCTTGTGTAATGAAGGGCTTGATTTGCAGGTGGGGCATGCGCATCTGCATCTGGCCGGTATTGATGATGGCTGGTTAGGCAAGCCGGACATTGTCCGCACGCTGGACAGGCATCGTGCTGATAAGCCGGTGGTATTGCTGGCGCATGAACCGGATATGATTGACTGGTATGCGCATGATGAGCGTATTTCGCTGCAGTTGTCCGGCCATACTCACGGTGGGCAGGTGCAGGTGAAGTCGGGTAAGCCGTTTATACGACCTTATCTGGGCAAGAAATATATCCAGGGATTGTATCGGGTGAATCAGTCCTGGGTATACACCAGTCGTGGTTTGGGAACAACCGGGGTGCCGTTGCGACGTAATTGTGCCCCTGAGATTACTCATATCACACTGGTGTCCGGTGAAGCGGCTTCCTTGAATTATCAAAATAAAATAGCTGCCTGAACCGTTTATACGGTCGTTGTGCAACAGTTACATGGGTTGTGTAACGTTTGTCAGCTGAACTTTCACCATTCTGAGCCGAAGGTTTAGACTTGGGTAAAAGGAGCAACGGGTTTTGTTTGCTGAAACTAAAAAATTGAACCTGTTGCAAATGCGAAGGGGTTGATTGATACGAATTAGTCAACTTATGTCATATAAAAACAACAAAGAGCGACGCAAGTGAATACGTCAGACCAAATAAATGCTTCTCCCAACCGTGATTTATCCGGCCTGAAAGTACTGATCATTGATGACAGTAAAACAATATTGCGCACAGCCGAAGCTTTACTAGCGGAATATGATTGCTGGGTGACAACTGCCGCTGATGGCTTTGAGGCACTACCCATTATTGCAGCTTTTAAACCCGATGTGATTTTTGTCGATATTATGATGCCCCGGCTGGACGGTTATCAAACCTGTGCCCTGATTAAGGCTAATCGGAATTATCGTGATATTCCGGTGATTATGCTCTCCAGTCGTGATGGTCTGTTTGACCTGGCTCGCGGAAGGCTGGCCGGTTCCGATAAATACCTGACCAAACCGTTTACCCGGCAGGATTTATTAACGGCTATTCGTACCCATGTGCTTGAACCGGCCACTGCGGCTAAAAAAACCGTTACTGATCAGGGCGGGAGTGAATAAATCGTGACCGAGTCCAGGCATGTGCTGATTATTGATGACTCGCTGACTGAAACACGTATTCTGAAGTCCTTACTCGAAACAAACGGTTTTCAGGTCAGTGTGGCCTGTAATGGTCAGGAAGGTATTGATGTTGCACAGGCTATCCAGCCGGATCTGATCCTGATGGATGTGGTAATGCCACTGCTGAATGGCTTTCAGGCCACTCGTGAGTTGACCCATAATTCGGTGACAGCCCATATTCCTATTATTGTTTGCAGTTCCAAGTCGGCGAAAACTGACCGTTTGTGGGCGCTCAGACAGGGGGCGAAGGAATACCTTGTCAAGCCGGTTAAAGTCAGGGAATTGCTGGAAGCGATTAATCGTCAGTTTTCTAAAGTCAGTTAATATGAACAGCCCTTATGAGTTATTGACCGGTTTGGCCTTGCTGCGTGAAAAAAAGCGTCGCAGCGAACAGGCCGGTGATAATAATCTGAATGCCTGGTCCGTGCTGGTGGTCAGAATGGGCAGTAAAACCTGTGTGGTACGACAGAGTGACGTGGAAGAAATCCTGACCCAGGACAAGCTGACCCATGTGACCGGGGTGGCACCCTGGGTAGCGGGGCTGGGGTTTTTTCAGGGCAAGTTACTGAATGTAATTGATGGTCAACGGATATTCGCTGCGGATAAAACTGCTCCGGAAACGGTATTACCTGCGATTCGCATACTGGTGGTACAGGGAGAAAAGGAATGGTTCGGTCTTAAGGTCAGTGAGCTGGTGGGTATCCGCCATGTCTGGTCTGATAATGTGAGTCCGGCTGTTTCGGAAAAGGATTTTCACCCTGAATATGTTGAGCAATGGATCAGGATGGAAGATCAGGTTTTACCGGTATTAAAATTAAGGCAACTGGCAAAAGATCTGGAGTATGCCGGTGCGGCGGCACTGGAACAGTCAGTGGTTGAACTGGCCGGACATTGACTGCCATTGGTATTTGAAAAATTTACAAGACATTAATAACAATAACAGAATATATGATGAATAAATTTACTGACAGTCTGCTGGGAGGAAAGACTATCTGGTTACCGATAGGTTTCTTGTTGGTATGTATCTTATGCCTGTTAGTGTTATTTGCCTATGGTTACCACTGGTTTGCAAGCGAACAGTTATTATCATTAGGGCTATGGGGTAGTCTGATTGCCCTGATTAATGTCCTGTGGGTCAGTTTTCTGTTTCATCACTTTTCCCGGCAACAGCAAATATGGTTACAGACAGAACAGCGGCAGGAAGAATCAATTATGCACCTGCTGGATGAAATGAGTACACTGGCTGAAGGGGATTTAACCATCCGGGCGACAGTCTCGGATGATATGACCGGTGCTATTGCGGATTCGGTGAACTTTGCCGTCGATGCCTTACGTGACCTAGTGATCAAGATTGATGATACTTCCAGCAATCTGACCCGCTATGCGGCAGTGGCGAATAACCGTATTCATCATTTGTCACAGGCCAGTTCCCGGCAGACTGAGGAAATTACCATTGCCTCATCTGCCATTGATGCGATGACGCAGTCGATTCATAAAGTCTCAAAAAACGCGACTACCTCATCTGCGGTGGCCAATAAGTCACTGGATATTTCCAAGGCCGGGGCCCATACCGTGCGCAGTGCCATTGAAGATATGGTGGCGGTACGTGAACAGATTCAGGCGACCTCAAAAAGGATTAAACGTCTTGGGGAAACTTCCCAGGAGGTGGGTGATATTGTGCGGCTGATGAATGACATTGCTGAACAAACCAATATTCTGGCCCTGAATGCCTCCATACAGACCACCGGTTCCGGGGCGGTAAAAAGTTTTGAGCGGGTCACCGATGAAGTTCAGCAACTGGCACAGCGTTCAGCAGAAGCCAATCACAAGATTGATGTACTGGTGCGGGCAATCCAGACGGATACTCAGGAGGCGATTGCCTCAATGGAGCAGACCACGGCCAAGGTGGTAGCCAGTTCGCGTAATGCCGAGGCTGCCGGCGAGGCACTGGATGAGGTGGAAGAGGTTTCCACCAGCCTGGCACGGTTGATTGCCAATATTTCGGATGCGGCGGTGAAACAGGCCGATGTGACGGGGCGGGTGACCAGCGCAATGCAGTCGATTGCGGAAGTTACGCGACAAACCGAGCAGTCCAGTAAGGAAACGACCAGGCTGGTGGCCAGTCTGAATAAGACCTCGGCTGAATTACGTCGTTCCATCAGTGATTTTACCATCAACACAAAGCATGGCATATCCGGGCATGATGCGTTATAACAAAAATAAAAACTATAGAAAAAAGGCGAAGGAGCATACAAAACATGATTTCTGATAAGTCGGGATTATCCAGCCGGTTAAGCTGGGTGCTGGATGAAACGGAACAGATGCTGGAGCGTGTGCGTCAGTTATTCGCTGAATACACCCGTCAACGTGAGCAGGCAGTGCTGGATGAGGTGCTGAAACTGAGTAAGGATGTGCTGGGCATTCTGGATATTCTGGAAGCCGAAGGCGCTTATATGCTTAATCGCGAAGTGGTGTTGCTGATGGATGCTATCCATCAGGATGCGGTGAACAGTCTTGATGAAGCCGCCGGGGTGTGTGCCGATGGTTTACTGCAGTTATCAGAATACCTCAAGCACCTGCACGATGGTTATGCGGATTTACCGGTGATTATCCTGCCGATGCTGAATAATTTGCGGGCAGCGCGGAAAGCAGAATTGTTGTCAGAACATCTGGTTTTTCTCCCGGCGGAAGGCAGTATCACCAATCAGCATCTTGGTACTGAGAAATACGTTGAGTTATCGGCTACGAAAAAGCAGGCTGCCTTGCAGCGTCTGCGGTTTTATCTGCAGAAATCGTTATTGGGCTGGTATAACAATGATCGTCCTGAAATCCATCTGCAGGCCGGGCGCAAAGTGGTCGCTAATTTACTGGTGATGGGCCGGAACATGCGCTCACGCTCATTATGGTGGGTGACCGGTGCACTACTCCAGGCACTGGAGCAGAATAAACTGGAATCCAGTGCCGCAGTCAAGATGCTGATGGGACAGATGGAGCGTGAAATCAAGCGTTTCTCTGAGCAGGATGAAGACAGTTATAATCAGTCCTTGCCGGAAGAGCTGATGAAAAACCTGTTGTATTATGTTGGCCTTGCTGAAGAAGGTGAAGGTCAGTTACAGGCAGTAAAATCGGCATATCATCTGGATCTTTACCTGCCAAAAGGTGAAACGCTGGAGGAGCTGCGCAGTTATTATCTGGTGCCGGGGCGTGAGTTGTGGCGTTCTGTGGCAGCTTCCATGGAAGATGAGCTGAGCCTGTTAATGTCACAGGTGGAAGGCCTGAGCGGGCGTGCTGAATCCGGGCCGTTAATGAAAGATATCAGTGTCAGGACACAGAGCCTGTCACAGGCATTGGGTATGTTGGGCTTGGGTAAGGCGGCTGCCCTGACCGAAGTATTATCCAGGCAACAACAGGCTGTGAGTAAACAGTCCGGTGCCATTGAGCAGCTGTTGCTGGAAGGGATGAGTGAGCATTATATCCGGCTGGAAAAGCTGCTGAACGAGTATGCAGAAACCGGTTATGATCGTACGGAAGAAATCTTTTCTGATGAGGTGGTGTTAGCTGATCCCGGCGCTTCGCGTGAAGTGATTCGTTCCGTATTGAATAATGTGAGTAAGGTACAGTCTGAGCTGGGGTTGTTTGCCCAGAGTACCAGTGAATTTGCACCGGTCGAAAATTCAGTGAAGTTGTTGCACAGTGTTCATGGTGCGGTGGATGTACTGGGTTTCAACGAGTTACAGCCACTGATTGAAGGTGCGAAAAACTACCTGCAGCTGGATATTTTGCAGAATCGGCGTCAGCCTGATGACGGTGAGCTGTCTAGTCTGGCTGATGTTGTTACGCTGCTGGAAGCCAGTTTATCCTGTATTGAACAACAGGATGATTACCTGCCGTTATTACCGACCGGTTATGAAAAGCTGCGTGAGCTGGACCGTAAGTGTGCGATTGATTTGCTCGGCCCGATTGATCTGGAAGCAGCCAATGACGAGTTGAATATTAAAAAAAAAGCACAACAGACGGCATCGGGGACCCTGTTCCAGAAGATACGCCATCAGCGCCTGTTGACCGGCTAGTTTCCAGTACTGATAGTACTGAAAGCACAGTGGCTACTGAAGAAAAGGTAGTCGCGGATCATTTTGTTGAAGCAGCATCAACTATAGCTGAGACTGAGGCAGATTTTACCGAAGCGGTTGATGCTGTGGCGGATGAGTCTGAACCGGATGCGGCGACCTCTGAAAGTGAAACCAGCTTTGCCAGCAATGTCGGTGCTGAAATCTATGAAATCTTTGTCGAGGAAATTCATGAAATCCTCGACAACTTCAAGGTCTGGATTCCACAGTGGGTTAATGAGCGCGAAAATACCGAATTATTACGGGAAATTCGCCGTGCCTATCATACCTGCAAGGGCAGTGGGCGCATGGTGGGTGGACTGGCACTGGGGGATTATGCCTGGGCGCATGAAGACCTGCTCAATCAGGTACTGGATGGACAATTACCCCGGAATGATTATCTCGTTGCTATTCTGCAGCAATCGCTGGCCTATCTGGATGAACACCAGCACTTTTTCCTGAATGCAGAACAGATTGATGAGCAGGGTCGTCAGGAGATTCAGCGGGTTGAGGCGTTTATTGCTGATCCCGAACAGCCTGTTGAGGTGGGGACAAAAGTTGCAGCACCGGCTGAGGAGACGTGGGCTGAGGAAACAGAAACAGGGCATGATGGGGCTGATGATGCCACCATTGTTGATGAGCCGCTTCCCGAGGGTGAAGAGAAGACTCCGGCTAAAAAAGCATCAGTTGATTCTCCTCCTGAGCCGACGCAATCACCTGCCCAGGTTGATGAACTGGAAGAACAACGCATTGTCTGGGCAATGTTCATGGAGGAATTACCGGATCAGCTACTGAGTCTGGATCAGCAGATGCAGAAGCTGATGGAGCATCCGGAGCAGGATGAAACGCTGAAAGAACTGGAACGTGAGCTGCACACTCTAAAGGGCAGTTCCCGTATGGCACAGTTGAGTGATATCGGTGATCTGGCGCATCAGGCAGAGGAACTGCTGGAACAGGTTCGCCGTGAACGTGGGCGGGTGATTTCCGATACAGAACTCGGGGAGTTACAGTGGCGGATTGATCAGATCAGCCTGTTGGCAGAAAAATATGCTGCTTCTGATATGCCAGCCGGAGCCGATGAGGTGACAGAATCCGGAGCTGGGGCTGATGCAGAAAAAGTTGCGGAAGAGCCGGTTGAAACGGTTGCTGTTTCAACGCCTTCAATACCTGAGCCGTCGGTTGCCGCAGCCGATACTGTTTACCAGAGTTATCTCGAACAGGTGTTGGCCGAACAGGCCGGAACTTTGCCGGACCTGTCGGTACTGAAAGATATTGATGCCTTTAGTGAAGAAAAGCGTGTTACCACAGACAGTCCGGCCACGCCTCTGTCAGTGGGTGAACAGGAGCAGATTCGCCTGTCTGCCGCTTATGTCGATCAGATGATCAACAATGCCAATGTATTAAATGTGCAGCAGAATACGCTACGGGAGCGCGTAGCGTTAATGGCTGAGGATGTTGGGGAATTCGGGCGCACAACGGCCCGGTTAAAACAACTGTTGCGTTCACTGGAGCTGGAAACCGAAACCCGGATTCATGCCGGTTATCGGCAGCATGCGGAACAGAAATACCGTGCCGGGTTTGATCCGCTGGAAATGGATGAATATTCCGAGATTCAGCGTCTGTCGCGAGCATTGGCCGAGAGCCTGAATGATCTGGTCAATATTGAAGGTGATCTGTCATTACAGTTGCGTGCTATTGACCAGTTTGCGCATGAAAGCTTGCAGACCGGGCGTGAGTTACATCAGGGGTTGTTGAACACGCGGCTGGTAGAAGTGGCCGTGATTGTGCCACGACTGCGCCGGATTATGCGGCAGATCTCTTCCGAATTTGGTCGGGTCGTCAGCTTTGAGGTGGATGGTGAAGGCCTGAAACTGGATCGTCATTTGTTGCAACAGATTACGGCACCGATTGAGCATATTCTGCGGAATGCGGTGTTTCATGGTATTGAACCGCCTGAAGAGCGGCTGGCACAGGGTAAGGCCAGAGACGGTGGTGTATTGCTGGAAGTCAGCCGCGAAGATACGGAAGTGGTGATCAGAATCAGTGACGACGGGCGTGGTCTGGATAAGGAAAAAATACAGCGCAAGGCGGTTGAGTCCGGCCTGATCGGGGCACAGGACAAATTATCTGATCAGGATATTTATAAGCTGGTACTGCATTCCGGTTTCACAACGGTGGATGAAGCGAATCAGGTCGCTGGTCGCGGGGTGGGTATGGATGTGGTGAATTCCGAAATCAAGGCCTTGGGGGGCAGTCTGTTAATTGAGTCTGTACCTGGGGCCGGTTGTGAATTTACCCTGCGCTTGCCATTCACGATGGTGGCGAATCCGGTATTGTTCGTTGAGATCCAGAAGCAGCAATATGCCCTGCCGCTCAGTGGTATTCAGGGGTTGACCCGGCTCAGTACCGCAGTAATTCAACAGCATCTGATGAATAAGGAAGCACCGTTGATGCGTAATGGCCAGTCTTATGCCCTGCATTATCCGGGGGCAGCACTGGGGTATGCGATGCAGCCGGAATTGCGTGATGGCGATATGCATGTGGTGATCTTTATGCGCATCGGCGAGTATCACATTGCCTGGCTGGTGGATGCGATTAATGGTCGACGCGATGTGGTGTTGCAGTCATTGGGGGCATTATTTAAAACCTGTCGCTTTTATTCGGCAGCCACCGTGACTTCGGATGGTGAAGTCGTAATGGTGCCGGACATGCGGGAGCTGGCCGGACGGGTGATATTACAGTCGGGCCGAACTGACAGTACGATAAGCACAGACTTACAGGGTAACTCACCTCAGTCTGTTCAGCATGAACATCCACACATTCTGGTGGTGGATGATTCGGTGACCGTGCGTAAAGTGACAGAGAAGTTTTTGCTGAATAAAAACTTTGTGGTGGAAACCGCGCGGGATGGTCTGGAAGCACTGGAAAAGCTGGGTAGTTTTGAGGCAGATCTGATGCTGCTGGATATTGAAATGCCGCGTATGGATGGTTTCGAGGTGCTCAGTGCTGTGCGCATGGAACCCCGTTGGCAGCATTTACCGATTATTATGATCAGCTCGCGTACTGCGGAAAAGCATCTGGATCATGCCAGGGCACTGGGGGCGACCAATTTTCTCGGCAAACCTTATCAGAATGCCGTGTTGCTGGAGTACATTGATCAACATTTACTACAGGCACAGCAGCAACATCCGGCAGAGAATGCACAAATCAGTGAGGAGTTCGCGGTATGAGTAAGGCAGCAAAACCTTTAATCAAGAGTGCGGTACTACGTTTGCAGCTGGGTAATCTGATTGTGCCGATGAACCTGCTGGCGGAACTGGTTGTGGTGGAACAGCTGAACGAGTCGGTGAATCCCGGTATTCTGGGCTGGCTGGACTGGCTGGGCCGTTCGGTACCGGTGGTGTCGCTGGAATCATTATGCATGCTGGGTGAAGGGGTGGTGGAACGTTCCAGTAACTGTCTGATTCTGCACACAGTGTCGGATGTGGCAGCATTACCATTTATTGCTCTGCAGGTTCAGGGGGGGCTACAGACGATTGATGTTGCGGAAGATACCCTGCGAGATGATTTCAGCGGCAATGTCCAGCGTTGTCCGTATGTGGCCCGTCAGGTCAGAATTTCACAGCTATTGTGTCTGATTCCGGATTTACCGGCGATTGAAGCTTCGGTGGCCGAGTTATTACTGGTTGACCATCATCAAGGTGCGTGAGGCTAACTGATAAACAGCGCAAAGATAATGGTCGACACCACCAGTACCGCTACCAACGCGGCAGGTAGCGGGTTATGATGTGGCTGACGTTCCATGTGTGCCATACGCTCTGCGATATTGCGCATGAGTTCGACCCGTTGTTTAACATGAAAGGTTTCCGGTTTGGCAAAGCTGGCTGAACCGCCGCGTATATTAATCAGCGGGATCAGAAGATTGATATTCAGATGTGCCATAATCGCATTCTGGGTCGGGGAATCGTAATTAACCTGTGCCGGGGGTTTGAACAGATAGACCTGATTGATGAAGGCCTGTTTCATTTCCTGCTGGCTGGTATTAATCAAATCACGGTTCTTCTGTAATGCATTTTCCAGGTCTTCCAGTGTTGCCCCCATCGGAGGGGGGGAAGTGTGCACGTAGTAATCTTTACCGCGAATAGTGACCTTTACGGTTCCAACGTATGCGGTGGGTTGTACTGCTGCCTTTTTTTCATCGCCCATACTCTGTGCAAGCTACCTGATACCGGGTTTTCTTATGACTATCAATGCGGACGGCGGTCATTCGTCCTCCCCAGACACAACCACTGTCCAGTGCCATGATATTACCTTCCTGATGATAACCTAAAGTAGACCAGTGACCAAAATAGATGGTTTGGGTGATTTTTCGCCTTTTGGGATGCCGGAACCAGGGATACAGTTTGGGGTGTGTTTTGGCCACAGCCCGTGGCGACAATTTTTGTTTCAGCTCCAGATGATGATCTGCTGTGCAATAACGCATTCTGGTCAGTGCATTGACGGTAAAACGCTGACGATGTTGTGCCGGTGCCTTTGGATCCCAGCGGGAAGGTTGGTCACCATAGAGGCTTTCCAGCCAGTGGGCCGGATTTTTAGCCTGTAACTGTTGTTCAACTTCCCGGGCACATTGTTGGGCGGTGGTTAAATCCCATTCCGGTGGAATACCGGCGTGTACCATAACCGCATTCAGTTGGTCATCCGTGTGCAGCAGTGGACGATGACGCAGCCAGTCCAGCAGTTCAGCAAAATCCGGTGCATTATACAGTGTGCGCAGGCTTTTATGCAGTGGAATAATCCCGAATGCCGCTGCAATCAGGCTAATGTCATGATTACCCAGTACACTGATTGAGGAATGCCCCAGCGTTTTGGCAAAACGCAGCGTTTGTAATGATTGTTGGCCTCGACTGACCAGATCACCGGCAAACCACAGACGATCAAACGCCGGGTCAAATTTAAGCCGATCCAGTAAACGCAGCAGTGGAGTGAAGCACCCCTGTAAATCACCAATCACATAAGTCGCCATGACGGTTTTATCCGGAAATAAAAAAGGAGTAATGCCTTCACATTACTCCCTCTATTTTAATGCCTGTCAACAACTGTGTCAGCTGTTAGTAGAACCTCATGGTTTATTCACCACCGGTGAAGCTCATCACAAACATCAGCATGTAGTAGAACATCAGGCCGACGCTGGAAAATAAGCCCAGTGATGCCGCAACGTGCTGGTCAGTGTGATAGTGATGAATGACCTCTGAAGTCTGATACAGCATTGAAGCGGCTGCCAGAACAATCATTGCTGCTGCGAAGAACAGGCCGAGGCTAAAGCCGAAAATCATTGCTGCCACAATAACACCCAGAGCAACGAATGAGCCGATGGTGATTGCCGGGCGCAGGAAAGAAAAATCCTTTTTGGTGCTGAAGGCGGTAAAGGTCAGACCACCAGCCAGCATCAGTGTCAGCAGAGCCGCTGCCGGTAAGGCATTCGGGTTCGGCGCAAAATTCAGTGACATCAGAATCAGTGGCGAGAAAACAATCGCTTCTGCGACAATGAACAAACCGAGACCGGCGTATTGCATTTCGCGGGACATTGGTGAACGAGCCCAGTTATCAGCGACATAGGAAACTCCCATAAACAGGGCGATAACGATAAACCAGCTGAATGGCATACTTTGAATCAGGCCGGTGAATGCAGCGGCAAGCCCGGACATGATAACCAGTGCTTCAACCAGGATGAAAGCCAGAATTGCCCCGCCTAAATGTAAATAGGTACGGCGGATAAAACCTACACGTTCAGATTCCGCCGCATTTGCCACGATGGTGCCTGAACCAATGTCAAGATGTGCCATGTTGTTTTGTACTCCTTCTCAGATATTTCTCTAAATAATGGTTGGGTATTTTTATTATATTATAAACGAATCATCATCGGGTTAATTCCCATACCTGAAAGCCGTTGTTTCCAGATATTGACAGTCTGGAGGTCTTCGGTGGGGCCGAGGCGAACCCGGTACCAGGTTTTACCGTTGATGTTGGTGGTTTCAATACGGGTATTCATGCCATTCTGTCGGGCGCGTTGTTGCATTCGCCGAGCCTGGGCCTGATTCTGGTAGGCTCCGAGCTGAAACATATAACGTCCTTTGGGTACGGTTGGCTCCATTGTCTGTTGGGTGGCTGCGGTGGCTTCGCGTTCTGTCTGATCAGGCTCCGGTCTGACAATCGGCTCCAGATGATCGGGTGCCGCTTCAGGAGGGGGAGGGATCGGCACATCCAGCTCCAGTTGAGGTAATACTGCGTGATAGCTGAAACCAGGGCGCGGGTCATCTTTGGGCTTATCCTGCAGGGCAGGGGCAGTTGTGCCAGCGTTGACCGACACTGTATTGCCGGTGGCAGGAGCCATCTGTACATTATCCGCAGGCATTCCTGTGAGAGCCGTATTTTGCTGCTTGCTCATCAGGGTATAAACCACACCGCCCGCCAGCAGGCCGACAGCTATGCCTCCCAGTACCCAGCTGAGGCCGTATGGATTGGGAGCCGTGTTGCTTGCTTCGCTGTGTTTAAAATCTCTGGTCATCAATGATTCCGGTCATGAAAGCGGTTTGCAGATTATATGATGAGTCTGGAAACGCATGGATTAAATGTTTACTGAATCGGTAACGTCCTGTTATCAGGACAATTCTACAGGATCTATATCGATAGACCAGCGTACATGACGATTGACGGTGAAATTTTTTTCCTGCCGAGTCAATTGTTGCAGACAGATATACCGGGTTTTGCGGTTGGCAGCCTGGATCAATAGTTGGGCACGGTATTTTCCGGCACGTTTTTCCAGTGGTGCGGGAACCGGCCCCATCAGCGTAATATCGACAGCCTGCTGCAGTAAAAAGCTGCGGATATTCGCCAGTGTATCCAGTGTGCTATCCAGATCCTTGCCGGTGGCACGGATCAGTGCCTGATAACCAAACGGTGGATATTGCCAGCGTCGCCGTTCTTCCAGCAGTTGGTGAGCAAACGGCAGATAGCCATGTTGCAGCAGTGTCAATAGTGCAGGGTGTTGTGGCTGGGTGGTTTGCAAAATCACCCGTCCGGATTTGTAGCTGCGTCCGGCACGTCCGGCCACCTGGGTCAGTAATTGTCCAAAACGTTCCTGTGCATGATACTCCGCACTCAGCAGTGCCTGATCAATATCCAGAATGACCACCAGCGTCAGATTGGGGAAGTCATGCCCTTTAGCCAGCATTTGTGTGCCGACCAGAATCAGACGCTCCGTGTTATGTACAGTCTCCAGCTGTCGCTGCAATGCACCTTTGCGGCGAGTGCTGTCACGGTCAATGCGCAGTACTTCCGTGTCACGGAAATGCTGTCGCAGCATCAGTTCAATGCGCTCGGTACCCTGACCCTGGGTGCTGAGCTGTGAGTTGTGGCAATCCGGGCAGTGCTGATCAGCCAGCCGTTCCGTGCCGCAATGATGGCAGATCAGGCGGCTGCCACGGGTATGAAAGGTCATATTGCTGCTGCAGGACGGACATTGTGCCTGCCAGCCACAGGCCGTACAGAGCAGCACCGGTGCAAAACCACGGCGGTTGATAAAGACCATGGCCTGTTCGTTGCGCTGTAGCGTCTGACGTAATGCCTGCAAGCTCTGCTCCGACAGCCCGGCCTGTAATTGCAGGCCACGGACATCCTGTAATTCCAGTTCGGGTGGCCTTGTTGTGCCGGGGCGCTTGTTCAGGCGGATATAATGGTAACGGCCCTGATCTGCATTATGCAGTGACTCCAGTGCCGGGGTGGCACTACCCAGTAACACCGGTATATTCAGCAGCTGCGCCCGTTTAATTGCCAGATCCCGGCCATGATAGCGAAAACCTTCCTGTTGCTTAAAAGACAGGTCGTGTTCCTCATCAACCACGATCAGCCCCAGGCGTGGGCAGGGTACAAATACTGACGAGCGGGTGCCGATCATTATCGTGGCCTGTTGATTACGCGCTTGCAGCCAGGCATCCAGACGCTCCAGGTCATTCAGTGCCGAGTGCAGGGCAACGATGGTTTGTTGCGGGAAAAAAGCCTGAAAACGTTGCAGTAATTGCGGGGTGAGGCCAATTTCCGGCACCAGTACCAGCACCTGTTTATCCTGTTGCAGGCAGTCAGCGATGAGTCGCAGATAAATTTCTGTCTTGCCGCTGCCGGTCACGCCATGCAACAGAATCGGGACAGGCTTGTCCGCCTGTGACCACGCCCGGCACTGTTGCAGACAATGGTTTTGCTCCTCTGTCAGGGTCAGGGTGTTTGTTGCTGTTGTTGCGTTATCAGTGCTGCGCCGAGGTGGTTCCGTACTGACGGAGACCAGCTGTTTATCCTGTAATCCCTGCAGATAGGATTGCCAGCCACTGCCGAATTGCTGCAGGATTCTGGCGGCAGTGACCGGGTGTGGTTGTGCGGATAACCACTGATAACATTCCTGCTGACGTGGGGCACGTTTCAGTTTTGTCTCAGCCGTGCTATCGGTGATGGCCTGCCAGTATTGTGTTTGCGGAACCTGTCGTTCACCGCGTAATAATACGGGCAGGGCAGCAAACACTACTTCACCGGGGGGGTGGTGATAATAACGCCAGGCCCATTGCAGAAAATCCAGCAGGTGCTGATCTGCTAAGGCCTTATGATCAATCGGCTGGCGGATGGCTTTTATGACATAAGGGGTTTCCTGTTCCGGCGGAGAGGCAGCACAGCTGTGGCTGCTAATCACCAGACCTGTGGTTTCTGTCTTGCCCAGTGGCACCGTGACCCGGCAGCCCGGAGCAAGCGCATCCTGGGCAGTGTAGGTCAGCAGGGTATAGAAGGGACGCGGAACAGCGACCAGCAGTTGATAACTCATCGGGGTATTTTACAATACTTGTGCGGTGTACAGGTGAAGGTTCCCAGGTATTTTTCCACTTGAGCCTTGCAGCAAAGTCAGCCACTGCCGCTAAAAAAATCCTGCCTTGCTGCTCCGCCAGAAAAATTTTTTTGCCGGGGCTTTCTCAAGTAAATCTTACAAAATGATCACAAGTCCTTGCTGTATAAAGGGAAAAATCGGTTATCCCCAAAAGCTGTGGATAACTTTGTGAATACATTGCGGAAAGCGCTCTGAATCGAAGCTGAATTGCGGGTCTGCCTGTTTTGACTAAAAAACAGCTAATCTATTAAAGTTAATATAATCAGTTAGTTAGAAGATGGTGCCGTGGATAAACGGTGTTGATGATAATGGCTTGACAAGAAAAAGTTATTTTGTTTGTTGTGTGGACAACGTGAGAATTTCGCATTGAAAAATAGCTGTTTTTCACGAAAGTCAAGCGTTATACACAGTCTTGTGTAAGCCTTGTGTAGGCTTCGCTGTCTCAGCCCAGTTTTTTCAGCCCCAGTGACTGTAACCACTTGCTGACCTGAGCAATAATTTTGCTTTGATCAAAAGATGGAGAGTTGATAATCGTTGCCGACAGATAACCCACTGCAAACGCAATGGCTAGTGGCCCGATGACGGAAATCACAATAGCCGCACCAAGAATAATAACCGCGATTTTAGTATTTTTATCCATACTGTGTATTCTAATCAAGCCGCTGATATGACGTAAAGCTGGTTCGACAAATCTTCGTTATCTATGCCAATAAATCCCGTAAGCCGCGCAAGGAATAGGCCGCCGTTTGCAGCCGCACAGCCTCACGATCCCCCGTAAAATGCGCGGTTGCTGTTTTGACCGCCTGATCTGGCACTCGCCAGGCAAAACAGACAGTGCCCACCGGCTTGTCGGGTGTTGCCCCGCCCGGCCCGGCAATACCGGTGACTGCCACCGCGACTTCCGCCCGTGAATGGGTAATCGCACCATGCACCATTTCCTGCGCCGTTTCTTCACTGACTGCACCGTAGTCATGCAGTGTTTGCCCTGATACCTCCAGCATTTTTTGTTTGGCTTCATTGCTGTAGGTTACAAAACCACACTCAAACCATGCCGAACTACCGGCCAGATCGGTACACAGTTTCGCAATCCAGCCGCCGGTACACGATTCCGCCGTACTCAGGCGCAGCCCGCGTGTCTGTAATAATCCGGCAATATCGGCGACCAGCTCCGGCAATGTCAGTTTTTCCATCACTTGTTCTCCTCAACACCACTTGTCCGGCTTATAATAACCTGCCGGAAGTCAGTCCGGAACCTGTTTCAGGTATGCAAGAGCAGGATCAACAGCAAAAAAGTAAGGGGCAAAACACCATGTTCAGTTTGGACGAAGACCAGAAACCACCATTCAGCCATGAAGAAATCCGTATCCTCGGTTGCTTAATGGAGAAGCAGCTTACCACACCCAATAATTATCCGTTGACGATAAACTCGTTAATGCTGGCCTGTAATCAGAAAAGCAGCCGCGAACCGGTGATGATAATGACCGAAGGTGACGTCGGCCATATTGCCCGCAGTTTGGTGGAGTTCGGTTGGGTCATTATCCAGAACAGTGGCCGCACACAACGGGTGGAACACAAGGTGGCAATTAAACTGAAGCTGGATCAGAAAAAACAGGCGATACTCGCCGTATTAATGTTACGTCGCCCGCAAACCCTGCATGAGATCAAGGCCCGTACTGAACGCATGGCGGACTTTTCCGGTGTGGAGGAAGTACAACAAATTCTGGATGACTGGTTGAATGCTGAAAATCCGTTGGTGGTCAAATTACCTGCGGGTACCGGCCGCCGGGAGGATCGTTATTTTCATACACTTGGCCATGAAGATCTTGCTGCCCTGCAGGATGAAATACCGCAAACAACGACATGTTCATCCCGTAAACAGCACTGTTGTGAAGCATTACGCGAACGCATGGATGAGCTGGAAAAACGGCTGGCTGTACTGGAAGAGGCACTGAATTAATATAAATCAGGTCGCTACTCAAGCCTTCCGCTCCACTTATCATTAAACTGTTCATTATTATCCTGACAGTCGGCAAACCGCCGGCTGTTTCTCGTTAAGCTGGGAAGGTATTTCAAGGAAAAAAGGATAAGCACATGAATATTCAGAATAATATTGTGTCAGGAAGAACACAGGCCCTCCAGAGCAGCCAACCGATACGTACTGATCAGGTCAGCCAAAGCAACCATTCGGCAACCATTGCCCGCCCACCGTTTAACAATGTCATACTACAACTTTTGTTACAACTGATCGTGCAGTTATTACAACAGATTCTCCAGAATCAGCCTGAGCCGGAACCAGAATCCTTACCATTGACATCCAATCAGCAGAACAATCTGAAACAACTGTTTGATGTTGATCCGAATGCCCCTTTTGGTGTTGAGGTGCTGGATGAAGATGGCAGTGGTGACATCAGTGAAGGTGATACCGCTATTTTGAACGGTGGTATTACCGGAGGCGAAGTTAGCCGTAAAACGCTGAGCCAGGCGGATGTTGAAAACATTAATCAGAGCAAAGGTGAGGTTCCGCAGGCATTCACAGATAATTTGCAGAAATGGCAGCAGGCCGATACCGGAGCTCATCAATACGAAACCAGGCAAGTCTGTTTTTGCCCACAGGAAGTTACACGTCCAATGACTGTCACCGAGTTACAAGGTAGGATTGTTAATGCTGTTTATGCTGATGACAAGACACCGGTGCCGGATAACATCCGGAACTCCCTGTTGACGGTTGATGAACGCTTTGCGCAATTACAAGAGGCTTATGAAAGCGGTGCTGATACCATTGACGTTCAATACGATCCACAGTCAGGTTATCCGGCTTCAGTGTTCATTGACCAAAGTCGGCAAATTGCTGATGAGGAAGTCAGTTACTCTATTAGTAATCTGCAAAGGTTTCCGCGTGGTGCTGGTTGATACCTGTCATAAATGAGGTGCTGCCGGATTTTTATGCCCGGAAAGTGAGATTTACGTACCGCTTTTGATAAATTATGAGGTATGATTGCCCCTGAATCTGGCAATGATGATCAGGAGTGGAAGTTGCATTACAGCGTACACTGGAAGGCGCAATGAGTGCTGTGCTGATATGGATCAGGCGGCACTGGTTGTGGTTGACGCTGATTTTATTGGCGGCGATTACCACCCTGTCCTTGTGGCCGGCTGATCAGTTACCGGCGGTGCCCGGTACGGATAAGACCCATCATTTTATTGCCTATGGGGTACTGATGTTTCCGGCCGCTTTGCGCAAGCCTGAACACTGGTTGTTAATCGCAGCGGGGTTTGTCGTTTATAGCGGGATAATTGAGCTGATACAACCCTTTGTGAATCGTTATGGTGAGTGGCTGGATCTGGCGGCTAACAGCGGCGGGGTTGTGTGCGGGATGCTGCTGGCGCGGTTTGTTCATCTCCTGTTCATTTATAACGCAGAACAATAAAAATTATTGCTGTATTTCTGATCAGGTTGTTTTTATCACTGAATGAAACGATTACTGCTTTTTCTGCTGGGTGTACTGTTACTCGCTGGTTGTGGAGAGCCGGATATGGGCCATTTCAAACCCGGTGTGGTGAATCGTTGTCGTGGTTATCCCGGGTTTTTATCCCGTACCGGTTTAGGCAATCGTGTGGGGATGGATACCCGGCAGCGGGGTTATACCGGTTTACGTGTTTTGCAACAGGGCAGTCATCGCTCATGGCAGCATCCAAGCTGGGATGATGCCGGTCATGTTGGCGGTATGGATCGGGATAAACAGGGAAATATGTACCTGGTCACTGCGCCGGAAGTCAGTCTGCTGGATAACCCACCGAAGTTGCAGAACCGTATTTATCAGGTAAATCACCGCAGTGCGGAAATGCAGTTGTGGCTGGAGCTGCCCGGTAAGCCTTCTCTGGCGAATCCTTTCGGCACGATGGGTATCTTTTATGATTGTGACACCAACAGTCTGTATGTCAGCTCGGTGGCGGAATCTTCGCCGCGTGAGGTAAAGGGCGTTATTTATCAGATTGATGTTGCTACCCGGCAGATTGTTGATCAGCTCAAGGGGGTGGATGCCATTGGAGTCGGGGTATTCAATGGTGTGCAACATAAACGCCTTTATTTCGGTTCGGCGCGTTCGGCTGATGTTTATTCGGTGGCCCTGGATGTGGCAGGACATTTTACGACGGCGGTGCGAAGGGAGTTTTCGCTGGCCGAATTGCCGGATGGTGATACGACCCGTGTGCGTAAGTTTGAGTTTTTTCCACCACAAGGGCAGGGGGCATCTTACATAATGCGGTTGAAAGAACTGGAATTTGGCTTCAGGTTGCCTGCGGAGAATAATCTGCGCAAACGGATGTATTTGTTTCGTTTTGAGGCAGTTACGGATCGCTGGGCATTTATTGAAACCGTACCTGAAGGTTAAATTTTAGTCACGTTGTGTTCATCTTTATTACAGCAAAATAGGCGGGATAAGCTTATTAAAAAGTGAGTTGATCAGGGCTTGGGGTATATAAACTGGGGGCAATAATGATACCAAGGCAGTATCTCTGGTTGGGGTGTGTACTGGTTTTCCGGGATTTCAATGCGAATGGCACGTTCGATACCGGTGCAGGTGTTAACGAAACCGGTATGGAGGGTGTGACGGTTAAGGCGTTTGCTGCGGATGATTCACCGTCATCACCTACCGCGACGACGACTTCCGGCACTGATGGTACTTATACACTGAGTGGACTGACACCTGGCGCGGACTACCGGGTAGAGTTTTCCTGGGCTGGAGACTGGCTGAAGCCGGGGGTGGCTGGCGGAACTTCTGTGCAGTTTGTGAAGGAGGGTGCCTCTGAGGTCAATCTGGCTGTGAATAACCCGGCGCAGTATATTGCCCATGACACGCCTGAAGTGGCGGTGGCTGTGCATAGCGGCAGTGCTCATTACGGTGATGAGTACGTGGTGGTACAGTTGTCGGAAACCGCAGGCTCAAGTAGTAGTAGCAGTTTTGCCGAGTATGGTGAGCCAGGACACGTCACATTGGCACAGGAGCAGCAGATTGGTGCTGTTTGGGGGCTGGCTCATGACCGCATGCGTAATCGCTTACTGGCAGGAGCCTTTATCAAGCGTTTTACCCGGCTGGCGGGTAATCCGACCACGATTTTTAGTGTGCCGGTAGATGGAGGAACACCCTCTGAATGGGTCACATTGGACAGTGGGCGTAGTGATCCCCATGGCTCTCCTGACTGGGAGAAGGACTTTGCGGTTATCCCGGCGGTGGGTAAAGAGGGGCTGGGCGATGTTGATATTGCCGAAGATGGCCGGGAAGTCTATACCATTGATTTAAAAACGCGCGAGTTTGTGCGTATTCCGGTGAATCCCGACGGCAGTGCCGGTACACCGGTCAAACTGGCCTTGCCGGTTAATGCTGTGCCCAACTGCACGGGGGTTGATGATGTAAGACCTATGGGACTGGGGGTCAACGACGGCAAGGTCTATGTCGGGATGGTGTGCACTGCGGAGTCAACGGTGAACGGTTTGCCGATTGGGGGGTCGGATGCCCGGAAAGGTGATTCTGCTCAATTGCGGGGTTATGTTTACGCATGGGATGGTGTGACGGACTTCTCATTGCTGCTGAATTTTCCACTGAACTACGAGCGTGGCTGTCTGAATCATGGGGGGATGGATCATTGTAATACTTTTGGTAATGCCGCCTGGCAGGCGTGGACACCGGTTTATCCTTTCAGTGGCAAGACGACTGACGCTCATGGTTATCCTCAGCCAGTGATTGCCGATATAGACTTTGTTAATGGTGATATGGTATTAGGCCTGTTAGACCGTTTCGGTCATATGGATGGTTCCCATGTCAGTGAGCCA
>PDRT01000023.1 GCA_002746895.1 Thiothrix nivea | reverse complement strand
CTATAAATAGTTTTGGGCGTAGCCAGCATCATTGCCAGAATCAATGGAAAACCATAGCCATACTTAAGCGCATTAAACGAAAATACAAATTGCCCGGTTTGGCCATTGGTGGCCTGTACATTTAATTGAGTCACAATGTCTACCCAATAACCTTGTTGATCTACACCTTCAATCACACCCGGCATTAAGAGTGGCAAAATTAAGTCTGATAGGAATATAGCCGGGAAAGAGAATACAGCAGCAGCCATGTACCAGACAAAGAAAGTAACCGGTATCCACACCATCGTTTTTAGCAGGAACTCTTTAGCGGAAATATCAGGCGTTTGATCCTTGCCTTCCTGTTCCATTATTTCTCTTAGCTGAGCCTCATGCATGGGCAACCACCGGCGGCTCACCATCTTCGGGTGACGCTTTGCCACGTGAAGGCAACCAACGAATCCACAGTACGAATACAATCAGCACATCAAGAAAGATAAGTGCTTGCCAGGCGTAAAGGTGAGCCCATTCAAACCACTGTGCATTCCATTGCAATAAATAAAACAAACTGATAATGCGTACTATATTCAGCACCTGAATCGCCAGATAGCCGACAACCAGGCCAAAAAAACGCTCATACCAGGTAGATGGATAAGCGAGTACAGCTGCCGTCAGGCAAATCATAGCCTCAATACCATTACAGCCCGGTTGAATAGCGACAGCCGCATCATTTTTAAGGCTCTGGATAATGATGCCGTGTGCGGTAACCTGACTATCAAATGTCTGTACCAGCATGGCACTCAAGGCAGCCAGCCCTTGGGTGAAAGGCTGGACTACATAATCCTGTACTGGCCCCAGCAGCTCCAGGGTAAACAGGACAAGCAACACCACAATGAAAGTTCGTTTATTCATGCTAGGGAGTTTAGCATTATTTACGGCGACGTCCGAACCATAACAGACCACTGAGTACTGCTAACAAACCGAATGGGCCGAAGACCGGGATGTTTTGGGCTGCCGCTGGTGTAGTTGGAGGTGTAGGCGCTGCTTCTGCTTTTAACTTTGCTTTAACAATGGTCTGAAAATCTGTAAAGTCCGCTGCGTTCATAACAAAACCAGGGTCAGGGAAAACAGAATTCGGCTGGGGTCTGACTACGGCTTCCAATTGTGCCTGTCGCTGTAAAACTCCAGACCTGATTTTTACCGCTTATACAACTGCGGTGCCAGCCGTTTATTCACCTGCCAGCCGGCACGCCCCGGCTTGAAGGGCGAGGCATAAACCCGCTTCACCCGTTGTGCGGCTGGTTTTTGTACGGTGTTCGTCTGCTGGGCAGATCTGACCACTCTGGCACTGGCTTTGCGTAATACCGGTGCAGATTGTGGCCTGTGTGCTGGTGGCCGAATCGGCTGTGATGGCTGGCCGATGATGATCTGATAGGTGCTGGCCGCTTTCGCTTTAGCGGCTGTTACAGTCTGCGGAGTCTGTGGACGTTTCCGCTTGTTCTGCTTGATTTGTTGCCGACGGGTCTGATTCCCCCTTGCCCGTGTCTGGGCAGCCTGCCGCTGTTGTGCCAACCGGATCTGTCGCTGCCGTTGTTGCTCAGCCCGCTGTTGTCTGGCTTTGGCATCGGCCATCATTTTCCGGTGCTGTTTAAACTTTTCGTAGACCACCAGAACGTCATGCACATAGTGGCGGGTTTCCCGATACGGTGGAATGCCATCGTAGTGATCCACCTTGCCCTCACCGGCATTATAACCGGCCAGCACTTTAACCAGATCACCCTTAAAACGCCGACTCAGCCAGCCCAGATATTGGGCACCACCGCGAATATTCTGCTCCGCATTATATACATCACTGACCCCAAAACGCTCTGCGGTCGCCGGAACCAGCTGCATCAGTCCTTGTGCACTTTTCGGTGACAATGCCTTGATTTTGTAACAGGATTCAATGGCAATCACGGCCCGGATCAGGTCAGCATCAACGCGGAATTTGTGGGCATTCTCAGCAATGCTCTGCTGAAACGGCTGTGCTTTTTTGCTGAGTTCCGGTACCGACTGACGGGCACAGGCATGAATAACGTTTTTTTCATCCAGACGAACCGCTGCTTTTTCCGCAGACCGGGCTGGCCCGCTTGCAGCCTGAACAATGGCACACGACAGCAGGCAACCTGACAGCAGAACCCACCACAGCACACTCCTTTTTTTTATCATCATGACTTCCTGTTGATCCGAGACGATGGGTTACATCTTAGTACTTGATTATGCAAATAAAGTTCATTCAGCAAGGATAAAGGCAACAGGTAGAAATACGCTGACTAACTGCGGCTGGCCGGAAACAGCAATGGCGGACTCATTGCGCGGCACGCTCACGGATGGTTTGGGCCACTTTATTGCGCAGATAAACCGGTTGTGCGGCAGCCGCATCAACCCCCTCACCCCGCTCCAGAGCGACCTGTGCCAGAGTGGCAATGTATTCAGCATGCGGCAGGTATTCCGGCTGATAACCACCGACATAATCCGCAAAGCGCGGTTGTAGCTCGGCAGCATATTCACGCCAGCCACTGCCCACCGCCAGCCAATCAGCCGCACCCGTCTCATCCGGCAATGGCGTATGCTCTGGTGCCAATACCTGTTCCGTGCCCTGTAACTGCATTCTGCCATCCTGCAAAACATACTGCCCCCAATACACTTCCCCCATCCGGGCATCCACGGCCACCAGGACGTTTCCGGCCTGTTGTTCCTGATAAGCCTGTTGTGCCAGTGTCGCCAGTGCAGACACCGGAATCACCGGCTTGTCCGCTGCCAGTGCCAGCCCCTGTACCACCCCGGCAGCAATACGCACTCCGGTAAAGGCTCCCGGCCCGCGCCCGAATGCCAATGCATCCAGTGCCGGTAATTCCAGACCCGCCTGTTGTAACACCTGCTCAATCATTGGCAGAATCAGGCGCGTATGCGCTCGTGGTGCCACGGTATATTCAGCATGACAGACATCACCCGACAATACTGCCGCAGAACAGGCATCCGTTGAAGTATCAAGGGCAAGAATATTCATTATTCCGGTTGATCCATAGTGGCAGGTGTATCAATATCATCAGCAGACTCCGGCTCAGATGGCTGATCGGGGGTTTTTAACGGCTGTTCATTAGAGAAAAAACGTTCTACCACCGCCAGCTTCTGTGTGCGTGGCATACGTGGCAGACTGTTGAGAAAAGCAGGGCCGTAACTACGGGTACGCAAACGATTATCACAAATCATCAGTACACCACGATCCGCCTGATCACGGATCAAGCGGCCCACTCCCTGTTTCAGGGTGATAACAGCATGGGGCAACTGCTGCTCCACAAACGGATTCCGCCCCTGTTTACGCATCGTATCCAGCCGAGCTTCCAGCACCGGATCATTCGGTGCAGCAAATGGCAATTTATCAATAATTACACAACTCAGTGCTTCACCGCGTACATCGACCCCTTCCCAGAAGCTGGCAGTACCCAGCAATACCGCATTGCCCAGACGGCGGAATTGATCAATCATATCACGCGGCGGTGAGTCACCCTGTACCAGCAGTGGATAATCCAGTTCGTCACGCAGCAGCTCTGCAGCCTGATTCATCGCCCGGTAGCTGGTGAACAGCATAAATGTCCGGCCCTGCGCCGCAGCAATTACCGGCAATGCCGCCTCTACCAGTGCCGGAACAAACTCGAACTGTTGCGGCTCCGGCAAACCGGCAGGCAGATAAAGCAACGAGTGATGCCAGTAATCAAACGGGCTATCCAGTTGCAACGTGCGTGCCTCCTGCAGGCCCAGCCGTGAGGTGAAATGGGCGAATGACTCCCCGACTGCCAACGTAGCCGAAGTCAGCACCCAGCAGCAGGGAAAGGCCGCCATACAACGCTGCAAGGGGGTCGCCACCTCCAGCGGCGTTGAGGTCAGGGTAAAACTGCGGGTGAAGGTTTCGTACCACTGGACGACATCCGGCCTGGGCTCCTGCAGCGCCTGCAGCCGCTTGCGCAATTCAATCAGCCGCTCATAAGCCGTTTCCAGCCCCTTACTGCGCTCTGCCGCCTGTGCCAGCAGTGCTTCCAGCGCCTGCATGGTCTCCAGCATCAGACCGCTCTGTTCCACAATCGCCGGACGATCCCGCAACCGGCTCCACGGTGCACGCTGTCCCGGTGTATCCATCGCCAGCCGTAAATCCAGCTCCGCCTTTTCCAGGGCATCAAGATAATCACGGATGGCAGGCATATCTGCGGCATGGCCCAGACTTTCCACGCGAGTATCCCGGCACCACTCCTGCAACTGACGGCTGCTCAGGGTTTCACTGAAAAAGGCCGAGGCAATATCAGGCAGTTGATGCGCCTCATCCAGCACCACCACATCCGCCGTCGGTAATAACTCACCAAAGCCCTCCTCCTTGAGCGCCATATCCGCAAAGAACAGATGATGATTGACCACGACAATATCGGCTTCCTGCGCCTTGCGCCGTGCCCTGACCACGAAGCACTCCTGATAATCGTCGCACTCCGCCCCCAGACAATTATCCACCGTCGAGGTGACATGGCTCCACACTGGCGCATCACGCGGCACCGCTGTCATTTCAGCAATATCACCAGTGGCCGTCAGCCCAGACCAGTCATCAATGCGGCGCAGATAACTTATTTGCTTACGATCCGGCAAACGGCCATCGCTCAGCGTCAGACTCAGCCGGTGCAGACACAGATAATTGGCTCTCCCCTTTAATAAGGCACTTTTCAGCGACAGACCCAATGCCTTGCGCACCAGCGGCAAGTCCTTGAAATACAGCTGATCCTGCAATGTTTTACTGCCGGTGGATAAAATCACTTTTTCACCAGCAGACAAGACCGGCGCCAGATAGGCAAATGTTTTGCCAACCCCGGTTCCGGCTTCAATGACCAACACACCACCATCGTCCAGCAACTCACTGATTGCAGCAGCCATCGCCTGTTGTTGCGGACGTGGCTGGAAACCTTCAATGTGATCAGCAAATGCACCATCCTGATCCAGTAAACGGGCGGAGTACTGAGTCATACCATCGTCATGCCATCATCGGTGTCAGTTCAGCAAACGTCTGCCGCGCTGCTTGATCGCATTGTCACCGGGGGCCAGTATCATCGCTTTTTTCGCCATCGAAGCCGCCTGTGACTGCTTGCCCTGTTTCTCATTCACCTCGGCCAGCCGCAACCACAACATCGCATTGTCCGGATCAATACGCAAGGCACGCTCCAGCGTTGACGCGGCCCGACCCAGTTTACCGGCCACCAGCTGATTATTGGCTTGTTTGGTCAGTACCAATATCGCAGGATTGCTGCCATAACCCGGGGCCGGGGGAACAACTTTTTCCACAACCGGCTTCTGTGTACCTGGCTTGGTAATATCCAGAATCTCGACAGCCGTTTTTTTCTGTGACTGGATTTTATGGGATTTACTGATTGTCCACGTGCCTGAAGCCGATGTTGTTGAATGGTGAGGGGTACGTGTCAGTGTTTCTGAGGCAGGCATTTTTTGCGTTGTCGTGACTGACGGAATCGGGGGATGCTGGCGGCGGTAATTTGTCACTGTGCGTGGGGTACCCGTTTGCGGTGTGCGACGGGCTTCTACCTGTCTGTTATTGCCGCTTGCCCGCCGTGGTAGCGGCTGTATCGTCGGTGGCACAGTCGTCACCTGTGTTCTTGTCTGCGGTCTGCCGGAAGGTAAGGCAGCATAACGCTGTACCGAAGGTGCCTGTTGCACCACTTGCTGTGGCGGCAGGGGTGCTGCCTGCGGCACCGGAATCACGTTATTGGGCCGTACATAAGCATAAGGTTGTGGCTGAGGTTGCTGGACAATTGGAGGCGCAAACGGATAAACCTGTGGCATGGGCGCACAGCCAGAGATCAGCAGACCTGTTGCTAGCAATGCCCCACCCAACGTCATACGGAAATGATTGCCTGTCACAATTGTAAATTGCCCTGCCCGCAGGGGAAGCCTGTTTATAGCCTTTACTGTTATTTTCATCATGATGTTCCCGGAATATTTATTCCATTAAGTTTTCAACCCAATTTCTGCCATTATTCGCAGGTTGCCGTGCCGGCTGCTGAACAGACTGGGGAGGTGAACAATAACTGCGCTTGCGTGGCTGGCTGCCTCTGGCAAATGGCATAGTGACCGGCTTGCCACAGGCCGGGTTATACAACAGACCTGTCACAGAATCGACTTTCACCCACACCAGGCGCGAGGACTTGCCAATTTTTAACGGCTGGGTCGGCAATATTTTCATCATATCCCCCCAGATCGGTAACGCTCCGCTACTCCCGGTCATCCGGGTCGGTTTGTTATCATCACGCCCCACCCATACTGTGATGACATGCTGCCCGGAATAACCGGCAAACCAGCTGTCTTTTTTGTCATTGGTAGTGCCGGTCTTACCTGCGACCCGCTTCCAGTCCGGTAATTTCCGCTGTAACGCCTTGGCAGTTCCGGATACCGTGACCTGATGCATGGCAAAATTCAGCAGATCCACCGAGCCGGGACGGGCGACCTGCTCGACACTGACCGGGTAACGGGTTAATATTTCACCCTTGGTATTCATGACACTGCGGATGGATTTCAGCGGCGAGTAAGAACCTCCGGCTGCCAGTGTCTGATAAATCTGTTGCAGCTCCAGCGGTGACATCTCCAGTGCCCCCAGCAACAGTGACGGATAAGCCGGAATATCTTTCTTCAGCCCCAGATCATTCAGCATGTCAATGACCTTATCCAGCCCGACTTCCACACCGACCCGCACGGCTGGTGTATTCCGCGACAGGGTCAGTGCTTTCAGCATGGTCACCACGCCGATATTGCGGTGATCGTAGTTACGTGGCTCCCAGTATTTACCGCGCCCGATTCTGACTTTCACCGGGCCATCGCTGATCCGGGAACTGAGTGAGCCATATTTACCCCCATTTTCCAGTGCGGTCAGATAAATCGCCGGTTTCAGTACCGAACCGACCTGCCGCCGGGCTGAAATGGCACGATTATATCCGGCATAACGCAACACCCGGCCACCGACCAGAGCAATGATTTCCCCGCCCTGCACGGTACTGATGACCATCGCCGCATTCAGTTTATCCTTGGGCACCCGATAGCGTTTCTCCAGTTTTTCAATCCCTTTCACCAGGGTATTTTCCGCACTGAGCTGCACAACCGGATCCATCGCCGTAAAAATCAGCAAACCCTCGGAACGCAGATCCTCCTCACGATAATCACGCTGTAATTGTAATCTAACCAGATCCAGATAAGCCGGAAATGGACTGGCTCCGGAAGGACGGTGTGTACTGACACCAAGGTCTTTGGCCCGTGCCTGCTCAGCTTCACGCGGGGTAATCGCTTTCGCCTCTTCCATGACCGTCAGCACCAGATTACGCCGCGCCTTGGCCCGCTCCGGAAAACGCCGCGGATTGTAATAACCGGCTCCTTTCGCCAGCCCGATCAGCATGGCAATCTGATCCGGTTTCAGCTCACGTACCGTATGGTTGAAATAAAACTGTGCTGCCAGCCCGAAGCCGTGAATAGCCCGGTCACCATCCTGGCCGAGATAAATTTCATTCAGATAGGCTTCCAGAATTTCCTGTTTGGAATAACGTAATTCCAGCAGAAAGGCCATGACCGCTTCCTTGGCCTTACGCTTCCAGCTGCGTTCATTGCTGAGGTAGAAATTCTTCACCAGCTGCTGGGTAATGGTACTGCCGCCCTGCACCGCCTGCCCGGCTTTCAGGTTGGCAATCATCGCCCGGACAATCGCCAGTGGATTCACCCCCTGATGTTCATAAAATTTTTTATCCTCCACCGCCAGCAGTCCTTTCAGCAATGCCGGGGAAACATCACTGAGCCTGATCAGAATGCGGTCTTCCTTGTGCGAGGGATAAAAGTTGCCAATCAGTACCGGCTCCAGCCGCATCAGCGGCAGGCTGCCCTGACCATTATTATATGAGAGCTTGCTGATTTTACCTTTGGCAATTGAAATCTTAATGCTGCGGGCCGGCTCCATATCTTCAGCAAACTGAAAACCACGGGTATTAATCAGAAAATGATTCTTTTCTCGTCGGTACTGGCCGGTTTCCACCGGATCATCTACTGCCACATAATTCAGCAGTTTCAGCTCCTGCTCCAGATGCCCGGCATACACCTGTTGCCCGACATACAGATCCAGTGGCCGGGCAAACACCCGCGCCGGCAAGGCCCAGCGCTTACCTTCAAACTGCGCCCTGACCTGTTCGTCCAGCTGCATGGTATAGACGATACCCGCCAGTATGCCCAGCACCAGCGCCACAATGAACAAGACCCGGAATACGCGCCCGAACAATTTCAATACAAACCAGATTCCTTTCAAAACCAGATCCCTTCCACAGAACGCAACCACCCTGGATTTTATTGTCAGTTTAACGTGAAACCCGTTCTCAGGGCTTATTAAATCGGGATTTTACACCATTCAATGCCAGGAAACATTAAAACCCTCCCGCATTGCTATAAAAGGATCTGGCCGACTGACTGAGTGACGACAATTGAAGACAACTATAACGAATTGAAAAGTGGGTGCTGTCAGAACTACGATGGAGCATTCAGCAGCTTCAAGGTATTGTCCAGCTCAATCTGCTTGCGTAACAGTTGTCTTGATCCCGGTGGAATAAACCGAAGCAGTCCAACCCCGCCCACCATCAGCAGCAGACCCAGCAGTATCACCCTGTTCAGCAAGGTATCGGCACCGAGTAATGCACTGTATCCCAGACCGGCAGCAATGTACCGGGCCGCAAAAAACATCAGGCTGGCCAGCAGTAATACCACTGAGGCATGAATACACAACCCCCCGAATTTATTAATCCACGACCAGTGCTGACGCTTCAGTTCACCCAAGTTTTCGTAACGGCGTGAACGCCGGTGCATTTCCTGCATAATCCGTTTTTGCGAATCATGCACCACCAGCTGACTGATCTGGCTTTCACGACAGGCCAGTGTGCCGTAAGGTAATTGCGACATCACCCGTACATGCTGACGGAAAGTCTGCATAAACAGATGATTCGGATTAATCCTGTCCGGCAGCGGCAAACGGGACAGCTCATGATTTTGCCAGCGGATATGTACGTCATGCTGAATACGCCTCACCTGCAACCGCCGTAGGTCATGCAGCAGATCATTAATACGATCATGCTGTGTAAAGTCAGGTTCGACCTGCGCCTTGATGTAGTAAACCGGCGATTGTGCAACCAGGGCCACCAGCCGCTCACCTGCCTCTTTCACATCTCCGGCAGCGGCCATATAACGGGCGCATTCATAGTGATATTCCCGGTCTTTTTCGCCCGAGGCCTGCAAAATATTCAGTGAACCGCTCATGGCTGCCTCGTATTTGCCCAGACTGTATTGCACATCGGCCAGATGGCGTTTGGCAAACACGGCAAAGCGATGATTACCCTCCTCAATCGCCACTTTGGTTGCACAGGCCAGGTGATACTCTGCCAGTTCCTGTTGATCCAGCAGAAACAGATAGGCCCAGCCCAGCTCAAAATGGGCACGGTAATCACGGTGATTTACCCGCAGTGCATCTTTCAACATGTGTTTAACCAGCAGCAGATGATCATGCGCCTGGGTAGTTTTTAATACCAGCGATTCACTCAGTTTCTGATGCGCAAAACGGACTTCCACTTCGGCACGATGAAGCGGGTAGCCACGGCTGGTTTTTTGTGCCAGCGTACTGCGCGGGTATTCCCGCTCACCCTGCAGCTGTAAACTGCGCCGACTGATCTCACCGGCCATATTTTCCAGTTGCGGGCGCAGACTGGTCAGCACATCATGGCTGCTGCCCATGTTGCGCAGGTTGCCCTGCAAACCGGTGGTCAGCAACGCACAAATGCTGTTCCGGCTCATCGCCTTCAGCGATACCAGATATTCCATATTAATGCGATGGAACCTGTATTGTTTTCTTTGTGGAAAGAAGATAGCACGGACCTGTCCGGCTTCGAGTTCTTTCTCCATAATTGACACCCGGTTTTTTTCGCGATACGACAACCTGTTATCAGGGCTGACAACTGTGCATATGCATGACACTCATCCGCAAAAGTGTAGTGTGTTTACCCCTGTTTTTGTAAGTTGATATTTTAATCGCTCCATAGTAATTTTTAATCAGGCTGGCCACGATTTTTACCCTTGGGTTTTTCAGGTGTGTTCTGTTTTCCGTCCGGCAGTCTGTTATGCTCGGTTTATGAATGACAGGCTTGCGGGCAGCGGATCAGGTGCTACAATGCGCCGGTGTTTGATTGGACTCTGCCCGTCGCTCAGTCCTTCTTACGTCTACTTTTTTGAAGGAGTTTCAATATGCCCTGGAATGAACCGGGTGGTGATGACAATAACCGGAAAGATCCTTGGACCGGAAAGAACAAACGTTCAGGCAACCGTGATGCTGAAGAACTCATGAATAAATTCAACCAGAAACTGAATGGTTTATTCGGTGGTGGCAACGATAAGGATGATAATAATGAATCCGGCATGGGCACACCGGGTGCAAAAGGTATCGTTCTGCTGGCCATTGTCCTGTTTGCCATCTGGCTTTTTTCCGGCTTTTATACCGTCGATGCCCGTCAGGAAGCCCTGGTTCTACGGCTGGGTGCCTATCATACAACCACCGGCCCCGGTCTGCACTGGCACCTGCCCTACCCCATTGAAACGGTGGAAATGGTGGATGTTGCCCAGAACCGCAGTGCGCAAGATCGCAGCACCATGCTGACCATTGACGAAAATATCGTCGATATCGCGGTAACGGTACAATACAAGGTCAGCAATGCCAGAGATTATACCTTTAATGTCTTTCTGCCGGATTATCTGCTGGATCAGTCACAGGGTACCATTTATCAGGTGATGCGCAGCGCCACCCGCGAAGTGGTCGGTCGCAACAGCATGGACTTTATTCTGCGTGAAGGCCGTGAGCAAATTGCTCTGACCACCCAGAAACTGATGCAGGAAATACTGGACGACTATCAGGCTGGCCTGGAGGTGATCAAGGTCAACCTGACTTATGCCGAGGCACCGGAGGCAGTCAAAGACGCGTTTGATGATGCCAACCGTGCGCGTGAGGATGCCAACCGCTTTAAGAATGAGGCGGAAACCTACTCCAACAAGGTGGTACCGGAAGCCCGAGGTCAGGCGGCACGCCGTCTGGAAGAAGCCAATGCCTACCGTGACCGTGTGGTCGCTCAGGCCGAGGGGGATGCTTCACGTTTTGCACAGTTAGCTACCGAGTACCGCAAGGCACCGGAAGTTACCCGCGAGCGTTTATACCTGGAAACCATGGAAGAGGTACTGGCAGGCACCCGCAAGATCGTGGTTGACAGCGACAGCAGTAATAACCTGCTTTATCTGCCGCTGGATTCCACGCGCTCAGCATCCGCAGGCGATGTGCCTGATCCGGCACAGGTGGCATCACCGTTTCTGAACAGTACAGGGCAGCAAAATACTGCTGCCACCACTCATCGCGAGCAACGTAATTTACATCCCGGCACCCCACGGGGAGGACGTCCATAATGGATATGAAAAAAAATATGATTATCGGCGCACTGCTGCTGTTGGTGGTGCTGATCTATTCGTCGGCCTATACCGTCGATCAGCGTGAAAAAGCAATCAAGTTTAAATTCCGCGAAATTGTCGATGCCGACATTAAGCCGGGCCTGCATTTCCGCATTCCCTTTATTGAGTCGGTCAGCAAGTTTCCGGCACAGATTTTAACACTGGATGCCAAAACCGAGCGTTTTTTGACCGGTGAAAAAAAATATGTGCTGGTAGACTTTTTCGTCAAGTGGCGGATTTCTGATGTGGCGACCTTCTACCGGGCTACCAGCGGCGGACGCATGACAGCAGCCGCCAGCCGACTGGAAGACATTATGAAAGACGGTCTGCGGAACGAATTCAGCCGCCGCACCATTGAAGAAGCGCTGTCCGAACAGCGTGATGAAATCATGCAGGGGCTGGAAGTCAAGTCCAATGAGGCGGCACGCCAGTTGGGAATTACGGTGGTGGATGTGCGGGTGAGCAAGATTGACTTTCCGGAACAGGTCAGTGAATCAGTATTCCAGCGCATGCGTTCCGAGCGGATGCGGGTCGCACAGGACTTCCGTTCCCGCGGGCGTGAGGAAGCTGAGAAAATCAAGGCTGCCGCTGACCGTCAGGCCACCATTATTATGGCGGAAGCCTATCGTGATTCGGAGAAAACCCGCGGTGAAGGCGATGCCAGGGCAGCGGAAACCTATGCCAAGGCATTTTCACAGGACAAGGATTTCTACTCTTTCTATCGCAGTCTGGATGCCTACCGTAAAACACTGGGCAAAGAGGGTGATATGATGGTGCTGGAACCGGATTCCGAATTTTTTCGCTTCTTCGGCAATCAGCATGTCGGTAAACCGCAACCACAGCCATCCGCCAGTGTGAACAACAACCCTGTTGTTCCAGAGCCAGCACAGGACAAGCAGGATAAGGATAATCTGGTTGTACAGTGAGTACATCAGGGAATTTCAGATTTCTACACAGCTCACTCTGAGCTTTCCTCCCTTTAAACCCCCTTCCTCATCATTGCGGGAAGGGGCTAAAACATTTCCCGGTGCATGCCTCTGCTTTTATTTACAGAAAAACCCTGCTTTTACATGGTTTTGCCCGTATCATTGCTGGTATTCTAATGCGCTTTGCAACTGACTGATAAAACATGTCCTTTAACGATCAATACTGGGCACTCCCTGACGGGATTCGTGAGGCCCTGCCGGATGAAGCATGGCGCCTGGAAACGTTGCGCCGTGAATTGCTCGATATTTATGCAACCTGGGGTTATCAGCTGGTCATGCCACCACTGGTTGAATACATGCAGTCCTTAAGCAGTGGTGTGGGTTCCAATCTGGATGTCCAGACATTCAAGGTCACCGATCAGCAAACCGGACGCATGATGGGTATCCGTGCCGACATGACACCGCAGATTGCCCGTATTGATGCGCATAAACTGACAACCGATCAGCCTAACCGCCTGTGCTATATTGGCAGCGTTCTGCATACCCGCGCCCAGTGTGAGGGTGGCACCCGTTCGCCACTACAGGTTGGTGCCGAGCTGTTCGGACATGCCGGTATTGACAGTGATCTGGAGATCCTTTCCCTGCTGCTGGCAACATTGAATCATTGTCATACCGGGCCATTAACACTGGATCTGGGACATGTGGGTATATTTCGCGAACTGGCAAAACAGGCCGGTTTCAGTCAGGAACAGGAGCAACTGTTCTCCGACATGCTGGAGCGCAAGGCGCTGCCGGAAATCAACCACTGGCTGGCGAGTACCGAAATGCCGGAAGTGGTGCGGGAAATGCTGGCGCAGCTGCCATTGCTGTTTGGCCCGATTGCGGTACTGGAACAGGCCAGGCAGGTACTCAGTGCTGCGCCACAGCCGGTTCAGGCAGCACTGGCCTATCTGGAGCAACTGGGTCAACGATTGCAACATTCATTCCCGGATTGTACCTTGCACATTGATCTGACGGAGCTATCCGGTTATCACTATCACACCGGAATTGTTTACGCGGTTTATGCCTTAGACAGTGGCGATGAAGTTGCCCGTGGTGGTCGTTATGATGGCAGCGGCAAGGTGTTTGGCCGCTCACGCCCCGCCACCGGATTCAGTACCGATCTGCATATTCTCAGTCGTACCGCAGTCATTGCCCCAAAAATACAGCATAAGATTCTTGCTCCGCCACCGGCAGCTGACCCGGCACCGGATCAGCTTATCAGCGAGCTGCGGGCACAGGGAAAATGTGTCGTGCGGCAATTAGGCGGCACACCGCCAGCACCGCAGGCAGAATACCAGCAACAGATTATTCAGGATAACGGTCAGTGGATCGTAACAGAAACTTAAGCGAGCGCATTATGGGAAAAGTGGTGGTTGTATTGGGCACCCAGTGGGGTGACGAAGGTAAAGGCAAAATTGTTGACCTGTTGTGTGAAGACGTGGCGGCGGTGGTGCGTTTTCAGGGCGGACATAATGCCGGTCACACGCTGGTGATTGACGGTCAAAAGACGGTACTGCACCTGATTCCTTCCGGGATACTGCGCGAGGGCGTTGAGTGCCTGATCGGTAACGGCGTGGTCCTGTCACCGGAAGCCCTGCTGAACGAAATAAAAATGCTGGAAGACAATGGTATTCCGGCGGCACAGCGGCTGAAACTGTCGGCAGCCTGCCAGCTGATTCTGCCGTATCATATTGCCCTGGATGTCGCGCGGGAAAAAGCCCGGGGCCATCAGGCAATCGGCACCACCGGGCGCGGCATTGGTCCGGCCTATGAAGACAAGGTCGCACGGCGGGGTCTGCGGCTGGGTGATTTATTGCAACCGGAGTCACTGGCGGACAAACTGCACACCATTCTCGACTTTCATAATTTTACCCTGCAACACTATTTCAAGGCCGATACGATTGATCCGCAGAAAGCGCTGGATGAAGCACTGGCAATGGCCGGGGTGCTGGCCCCGATGGTCACTGATGTGCCGCAACGTCTGGGCGAACTGCGCAAGGCCGGTCAGCATATTATGATGGAAGGGGCTCAGGGTACCCTGCTGGACATTGATCACGGTACCTATCCGTTTGTGACCTCTTCCAGCACCACGGCGGGGGGTGCCTGTACCGGTTCCGGGCTGGGGCCGCGTCATCTGGATTATATTCTTGGTATTACCAAGGCCTATACCACCCGTGTTGGCTCCGGGCCGTTCCCGACAGAACTGTTTGATGACACCGGTGCCTATCTGGCCAAACAGGGTAATGAACTCGGTGCCACCACCGGCAGACCGCGGCGCTGTGGCTGGTTTGATGCGGTGGTACTGCGTCGTGCGATGCAGATTAACAGCATTTCCGGTTTGTGCATGACCAAGCTGGATGTGCTGGATGGCCTGGATACTGTAAAGATTTGTACGGCCTATCAGCTGGATGGCAAAACACTGGATGCCCCACCGGTTGATGCCGAGGAGTTTGCCCGCTGTGTGCCGGTGTATGAGGAATTACCGGGCTGGCAGGAGTCCACTTTCGGTGCTACCACGCTGGATGACCTGCCACGGCGGGCGCGGGATTACCTGAAACGGGTGGAGACCGTCATGGCTACCCCGATTGATATTATTTCAACCGGCCCGGACCGGGAGCAGACCATTATCCTGCAAGATCCTTATTCTGCGTAACACACCCTGCACGTGATACAGATAACAGCCACTGCCTCATATTTTTATACATGGGCGGTGGCTGTTATTCGAAATTTTCTCTCCTTCCATCACAAACGATTTAAATTTGTTGTTTATCATGCGTATAATGAAACCATACCTCATATTAACCACTCAGGCTGACAACAAATGCAAAATAATTTTTTAGATGAACTCATTGCATCCAAAGCAACTGTTTTTTGTTTTCTGGTCAATGGTATTAAACTGGAGGGCATTATTGATGCATACGATCAGTTTTCAATCATGCTGTCCGCCAATAACGGTGTCGGCAATACCCAGCTGATTATGAAAAGTGCGATCTCCACGGTTGTCCCGAAGATGAATGCCGGAGCACCGAAAAGCTTCTGAGTGCTATCTTTTCAAGGTGGGTAGAGCGGTCTGACGTGATCTGATTTAGTCTGGGTTGTGTGATTCATTTAAGCCTGAAAATGATCAATCCACATCGACACCCGTTTCAGGGTGGTTTGTAACTGCTCACTCCTGACCGGCTTGGTCAGATACGTTGATGCACCGGCGATCACCCCCTGCACTTCATCCAGTGGCGACGTTTTAGCACTCAGCATAATAATCGGCGTTTTCTTCAGCTCGGCACGTAAACGCATCTGGCGACAGGCTTCATAACCATCCATTCCCGGCATTACAATATCAAGGAATATCAGGTCATAACGGTTGGCTGCGACTTTTTCCATTGCCTGTTCACCATCTTCGGCAAAATCAGCACGGATACCGGCATTGCGCAATTCCAGCTCCAGCTGTTTACGGATAGCAGCACTGTCGTCAACAATCAGTGCCTTGTACTGAAATTCTGCACCGGTTTCGGGAATCGTGGCTTCCGGTGTGGATATGACAGGATCAGACTCACACTCGCTTTCGATGGTTTTATCAGCATCAGTCGCTGGCTCAGCCTGAATGCAAACTGATTCCGGCTCCGGTTCTGACATTTTTTCAGGAAGTTTCGATTCTGCTTCAGTACTCGACTCCGCATCATCAACGGTTGCTGTCGTTGGGTCCACCTGCAATAAAGCAACGGCATTATCCAGTGAGCGCATCACCCGGGTCACCAGCAATGGCCTTTCCATCAGGACATCATAGGGCTGATCCGTATCTGCAGCTGCAATACGGGCAATCCGGCAACCCTCCGGATTCAGCCGGGCAGAATCAACGGAGGTATCATCGCTGACGACTACAATCTGTGCCTCCGGCAATGCAACCCGTTGATAATTTCGTCCCTGCGCACTACCGAAGGCAATGACCCGCTTAATCACTGCTTCCTCACGGGCAATAAGCTGGTGCAGATAAATACCGATAATTGCTTCTGATTTGACCATTAATGACTTCCTGTCGTTTTCATTTGTGTTGCCAGCCATTGCTGGA
This sequence comes from Thiothrix nivea, assembly GCA_002746895.1. Classification (GTDB taxonomy): domain Bacteria; phylum Pseudomonadota; class Gammaproteobacteria; order Thiotrichales; family Thiotrichaceae; genus Thiolinea; species Thiolinea nivea_A. The sequence continues at coordinate 11,887 of PDRT01000023.1, read as the reverse complement.
CTTCCCGTGCTAACAATACTTCCTGTACCGGTTTGGTTAAATAGCCATCAACACCGGCCTGAGCTGCCAGTTCACGGTGCTTGCGGGTGCTCCGCGAGGTAATTATGACTACCGGAATGTGTTTCTTTTCCGGCCAGATGCGGATGGCCTGTGTCAGTTCCAGACCATTCATGCGTGGCATTTCCAGATCGGTCAGTACCATATCGACCGCAATGTCATTCATCAGTTTCAGTGCATCCATACCATTCACTGCGGTATGTACCCGATAGCCCATGCCTTCCAGCATCAGGCGCATGGATTTGCGATTACTGAGCGAATCATCCACGACCAGAATCGCCTGTGCCGGTAGCAAGTCAACGGTTATATTTGCATCACCATTATCATTGCTGGCTTCACGCAGTTGCAGCGAGCCGTTTTCCAGCTCATAAAATAGCCGCATCATATCCAGCACCGGAGCCACTGTACCATCGGCCAGTATAGTGGCACCCTGCACACTGTGAATATCATTCAGCCAGGGAGCCAGACTGCTGATAACAATATCTCGCGAAGGTAAAATCTCCTCGACGTACACTGCGTAGAGTTGTTCGGCACGGCGTATCAGCAGCAAGGTATGGGACTGCCCCGGTTCCGGAGTATGGCTGTTCCAGTGTAACAGATCCGCCAGCTTCAGCACCGGCAATTGATAACGCTCTGTTTCAATGCGCCAGCCCTGTTCATCCATGACATTTTCTTTCGGTGAAATATATAAAAGCTGCTCAATATTGTCAGCCGGGATAGCCAGCAGATGCCCGCCTGCCCGCACGACCAGGGCATGTGTCGCAATCAGTGTCTGCGGCAGATGGATGGTAAAGCGCAGACCTTTTCCGGGCTGGCTCTCCAGTTGCAGAGTGCCACGCAATTGCTCAATGGCTGACTGAACCACATCCATGCCCACGCCACGACCGGAAATTTCACTCACTTCATCGCGGGTACTGAAGCCGGGCAGCAAGACCAGACGCAATACCGCCTGATCCGTCAGTGGCTGATCCTGACTGATTAGTCCGCGTTCCAGCGCCTTTGCCCTGATCTGCTCGACCTCCATCCCGGCACCATCGTCTGCAATGACTAAAGTGACATGACTGCCCGCCTGCGAGAATTGCAGGCGAATCGTACCGGTCTCTGCCTTCCCGGCCGCCTTGCGCTGTGCCGGTGGTTCGATACCGTGATCCACGGCATTACGCAGCAGATGCAGTAACGGGTCTGTCAGGCCACGCAGAATATCAGCATCCACCTGAAGATCCTGACCCTGAATTTCCAGCTGTGCCTGCTTGCCGGTTTTACGGCAGGTCTCGCGTATAATGCGCTCCATACGTGGCACCAGGTTATTCACTGGTGACAAACGCAGTCCCAGCACTGCGTCACTGAGCTGGCGTTGTACCCGTTGCTGTTGATACAGTTCATCGCCGAGTTTGCGAATACTGTTCTGTATCTGCTGTACCCGCTCACGACTGTCTGCGGCGGCCTCAATGAGCAGACTGGTGGTGCTGTACAAGTCGCTGTATGACTCCATTTCCAGTTCGTCGGCCAATGTTACTGCACTGACTGGCGCACCTTCCCTGCTCCCGGCGGATAACTTGTACTTCGTCACCGGGCCGGTTTGCTTCTGCCGCTCAACCAGTCCCTCCAGCTCATCCAGGTACTGCCGAATCTGCCCATCCTGCTCATATAGCCGGTTACCCAATGTGCGTGCCTGTTGCAATACTCCGGAAATCCGGCTGGTAGAGGTCATTAATTCACCCATCAGGCGCAACAGCGACTGAATCCGCGCTTCATTCGGCAGGGTAACTGCAGTACGCTTATCCTTATTTGCGGTACTGGCAACCGGCTCCTCATCCTCACGCAGAAAGTCCGGCAATTCGGTTAATGGTGGTAAATCCGGCAGCTCACCGGTTTCATCCGCAGCCGCATCCTGTAAGACATCCACCCAGTCGGCCAGCGCCTGTAACAAAGGCTCATACTCATCCGGCAACCCGGCACCACTTTGCAGGTGATCAAACAGGGTTTCCAGACAGTCTGCACTCGCTTCAAGATCATCCCCCAACCCCTCGGGCATCTCTGCCATCGGCAGATCCAGCAGGTCTTCCAGACGGTGGGTAAAGTGGACGATAGGCTCAACACCAACCACACTGCTGGAACCTTTCAATGTATGTGCCAGCCTGGCCGCCTGTTTTCGCTGTTGGGCATTATCTGCCCCGATAGCAATCAGCCGGATCAGTCGCGCCGCCTCACTGACATGCTCCGGTGTTTCCTGCATATAGGCACCCAGTAATTCCGGATGCACATCGGCGGCAAAACCCAGCACAGGCTGTCCGGCATTATTATCACTGTCAGCCTCTTCCGCTTTATCCGCACCGTCTTCGTTTTTTTCCGGCGGACGCAGACTGAGCAAAAAGGCCTGTAACTGTTCCGGCGGTAATGCCTGCGGCCACAATGGATCATTCAGTTCAGCCATTAGCATCGGTAAATGACTGACCTCTTCCGGTTCGCGGAATATCAGGGCGGTCATTTCCAGCCAGCTGAAATATTTACCGGCCTCCAGTAATTCTGTGGCTGATGCGGATTGCAGACTGCCGCTCACCCAGGCAATCAGCCCGGCCACCTCCGGCAGTTCAAACATCTCTGCCGCCATGCCCAGACGTTCGTACTCCTGCTGTACCTGCGATAGCCACTGTTCCGCAGACAGTACCCTATCCGGAGTCGCCAGCTGCAAGGCCACCTCTTCCAGCTCTTCAGCAAAAGCGAGGCGCTCTTCTTCAGCTGCATTCATACTTCCACTCTCCCTGTACCGACCAGCCTGCCCGGCAGCCCGGTGCAAAATATAGCTTTAAACGGTTAGTCTTCCAGTTTAAATACCCGGACAGATTTCGCCAGACGCTGACCGTAATCCGCCATATTGTGTGTCAGTCCGGTCAGTGATAGCACTTCCTTACCGGTATTCTGTGTCGCTTCCAGAATGCGCTGGGCACGAACCTGCAATTCCTGACTGATAGCGACCTGCCCCGCTGAATCTGCAGCAATCTTTTCCACCGAACCGACCAGACGGGTAGTGGCTTCCAGTGTGGCATCCATCTGCTCAGCCGCCTGTTCCGCCAGTGCCGAACCATCAACCACTTCGGAAATGGTCTGATCCATATTGGTAATGGTGGTATTCGCTTCCTGCTGGATATTTCTGACCAGTACTCCGATCTGCTCGGTCGATTCACGCGAACTCTCCGCCAGATGACGAATTTCCTCCGCAATAACCGAAAAACCCCGCCCGGCTTCACCGGCCGCAGTCGCCTGCATATTTGCGTTCAGTGCCAGTACCGTCGTGCGTTCCGTAATGGTGTTAATCATGTCAACAATACGGGAAATTTCCTGCGAACGCTCACCCAGCCGCTTCAGACGCCTGGCGGTTTCCTGCACGGTACTGCGGATACTGGCGATACTGTCCAGGGTACGCGATACCGAGGTTTGGGCATTACGGGTGGCGGTAGATGTCTGACCAGCCACCGCATCCGCCTGTTGCGCAGCAGCGGCAATAGAATCCAGCCGCTCCAGCATTGCGGTCAGTTGCTGATGGGCTTCCTCGGCTTCACTGCGCTCCAGAATCGACAGTTCGTTTACCGCCACCGCATGCCGGTTGACCTCTGCGGAGGTGGATTCGACCAGTTCCGCCACCTCCCGTACCTGTTTCAGGGTCAGGCCGGTATCTTCCGCCAGCTGATTAATTGCATCTGCCAGCGGGCCGGTTGCATCTTCTGTCACCACTGCCCGCACCGTCAGGTTTTTATCACTCAGATCGGCTACCGCCTCCAGCAATGCAAACACCGAATTATTGAGCTGTGCGTGTTCTTCATTAATCTGTTTCTGGGTGTTGACCCGTTCTTCAATCATACCGTCAAAGGCATTACCCAGTTTCACCAGTTCATTATTCCCGGTCAATCGTACCCGGGCATTCAGATCACCGGCGGAAATATCCCGGATAATACCGGTCAGCTGACTGACCTGTGAATCAATAGAACGGTAAATCAGAAATCCGAGCAGGGCCGCCAGCAACATCCCGATCACGGTTGAGACGGTGGCAATAATCAGAAACTGCCGCGCATCTGCTGTGGCCTGTTCAAAATCTGCATAGGTCTGTTCCAGGTCATTCTCTAACTGTTGGTGAATCGCCTCCCTGGAAGGCGTAATATCAGCATTCAGGTCATTTGCCAGATAGGATTCCAGCGCATTATGGTCTTTCCGTTCCAGCAATACCAGGCCCTTGGCTATCACCTGCATCAGCTTATCCATTGCCTGCAGTCCGGTATCAGCCGAACCGGACTGAATGGCGCGTCTGGCCTGACTGTAACGCGGGATCATCTCTTCCGAAAAGGCCTTATGTGCCTTTTTCAACCTGTTACGGCCTTCTGTCCAGCTCATACCACCGGTAGACACCTCATGTAACAGAATCAGATAGTCGCGCTGGATACGGTGGATCAGCTCATTTCCTGCCTCAATGGCGGTGATCCGGTCACGTGCAGCGGTCAGTGCCCGCTCGTTCAGGTTCAGTGCAAAAATAGAGCCGACTCCGATCAGGGTCAGCAATATCAGCGGTATCAGTACCAACAGATAAATACGCTGTGCCACCGACAGGTGGTTTAATAATTTGCCACGTTTTTTTTGCTCGTTCCCTACATTACTCATTGATTTATCAACCTTGCCATGTGGACGCATTGATTGCAGTCCGGTTATCGTTATCCAACATTCTCATTGCGAGACCTTAACGCTTTTGTCTTCCCAGTAATGTTCTGAGTAAACGCCCATGATCAGCCTCCAGACAGACACCATGATCTGTGTTGCGGGTACGGTGAATCCATCCCGGCAGACCCGGAATCCGTTCGTGGTCATTGTCTGAATGATCCGCTGAATGAGTGGGCTTCATCTGAACAGGCAAGCTATCGCTGCCAATAATAACCGGCTCAAATTGCTCATGCTTTAGCCACAACAGGTAAGGCTGCTCAGGCCGGTTCCGGTTCAGCAGGATTTTATGCATATTCAGCACCGGAAATAACTCACCCCGCACTCCGGCCAGACCCACACACCAGTCCGGCGCAAAGGGCACCGGGTGAACCCGGTTCAGTGCCAGTATTTCTGAACGAATCCCGGCTTCCAGCACGATATAATAATCGCCTGTTTTATAGCAGAAAGTACTCTGCTCCATTCTCATGCTCCCGGTTAGTTGTCATTCTTTATAAATTCATACCGCCTTTAGTGCCTGTATAATCTCCTCGTCCGCATAGGGTTTTACCACATAGGCCGTTGCCCCCTGCTTTTCGGCCCATTTCTTATCCACCGGATTCGACTTGCTGGACACCATAATGACCGGAATATGCCGGGTGATCTCATTACGCCGGATGGTGCGACAGGCCTTATAGCCATCACCGTCCTCCATAATAATGTCCAGAAAAATCAGATCCGGCTGATGTTCTTCCGCCATTGCTGCCGCCTCATTACCCGAAGTGGCCCCGATAACGGTGTAACCGGCTGCTTCCAGAATCCGTGTCAAATGAGTCCGCTCGGTTAAAGAATCGTCGGCGACCAGAATAGTTTGTATTTTATCCATATTTTCCAGCTTTACTTATCAGGGCTGAGAGTACTCCGGAACCTGTCACTCATCTTCCGGGGCCGTGTTGCTTTATTGAGGCTCAAGCATAGTCAACTTTATTAAAAATGCAACAGCATCATCTCACCGCGAATTGCCTCAAATATCCCCGGCTAAAAGACCACCCGGTTTTTAAAAAATCAGGGGATTGGCCGGTTCACACTTGCAGAATGCGCTGCACAGCACCAAAATGCCGGATCACAATTTTGATAAATTAGCCCAAGAGAAACATTGCAATGATCCGGGATACCCTGAATGATACTCACATCACCTCCGAAAGTGTGCTGATTCCACCTGATGAATTCAAGGCTTCACTGCCATTACCGGAGGCAGGCCAGCGGTTCATTGCCAACAGCCGTCACACCATCAGTAATATTCTGGCCGGGAAAGACAAACGTTTACTGATTATTACCGGCCCGTGTTCCATTCATGATATTGCAGCGGCCAGGGAGTATGCCCTGCGCCTGAAAGGGCTCAGTCAGCAGCTTGGTGACTCATTGTATCTGGTGATGCGGATTTATTTTGAAAAACCGCGCACCACCGTCGGCTGGAAGGGGCTGATTAATGATCCGGATATGGATGATTCTTTTAAAATCAGCAAAGGCCTGACCCTGGCACGGGAATTACTGCTGTGGCTGACGGAAATGGAAATCCCGGCAGCGACCGAAGCCCTCGATCCGATTACGCCGCAATACCTGTCAGATCTGTTCAGCTGGGCCGCTATCGGTGCCAGAACCACCGAGTCACAAACTCACCGCGAAATGGCCAGTGGCTTATCCATGCCGGTCGGTTTCAAAAACGGCACCGATGGTAATTTAAATGTGGCGATTAATGCGCTGCAATCCGTGTCCAGCCCGCACCGTTTTCTCGGTATCAACCCGCAGGGTCAGGTCAGTATTTTGAAGACCAGCGGCAATCCGGACGGTCATATTATTCTGCGCGGTGGCAAGCAACCCAACTATGATTCAGTCAGTGTCGCATTGTGTGAAGCTGAGCTGGAAAAAGCCGGTCTGCCGAAAACTATTGTGGTGGACTGCAGCCACGGTAATTCCAGCAAGCAACCGGCCTTACAGGCACTGGTGGCAGAAAATATCGCCGGTCAGATTGAGCAGGGCAACCAGTCGATTATCGGTCTGATGCTGGAAAGCCATCTGAATGCCGGTAATCAGCCGATTACCGAAGACCTGTCGCAGCTGAAATACGGGGTTTCGGTCACGGATGCCTGTATAAACTGGGTGACGACAGAGACATTACTGCATCATCTGCATGAGCGTTTACAGACTGCTCTGGCCGAACGGTAAGATCATGCAACAATACCTTGAACTGATGCGCCATGTACGGGAACACGGCACCCGGAAAGCAGACCGTACCGGCACCGGCACACTGTCAGTCTTTGGCCACCAGATGCGTTTTGATCTTGGTGCCGGCTTTCCGCTAGTAACTACCAAACGACTGCATCTGCGCTCGATTATTTATGAACTGCTGTGGTTTCTGTGCGGCGATACCAATATCCGTTATCTGCAGGACAATGGCGTGAGCATCTGGGATGAGTGGGCGGATGACAACGGTGAGCTTGGCCCGGTCTACGGCTCACAGTGGCGCAGCTGGCCCACCCCTGATGGACGACATATTGATCAGATTGCACAGGTTATTGAGCAGATTAAAACCACCCCGGATTCACGGCGTATGATTGTCAGTGCCTGGAATGTCGCGGAAGTGGATAAGATGGCCCTGCCACCCTGCCATGCATTTTTTCAGTTTTATGTGGCTGAAGGTCGGCTATCCTGCCAGCTGTATCAGCGCAGTGCCGACATTTTTCTTGGGGTGCCGTTTAATATCGCCTCCTATGCACTGCTGACAATGATGCTGGCACAGGTTTGCGGATTAAAACCGGGTGATTTTGTGCATACGCTGGGCGATGCCCATCTGTATCTGAATCATCTCGAACAGACAGATTTGCAGCTAAGCCGCAAGCCCCATCCCCTGCCCCGTATGCAGCTGAATCCGGCGATTCATTCGCTGTTTGATTTCACCTATGATGATTTTGAATTAATCAACTACGTCTATCATCCGCATATTAAAGCGCCGGTAGCGGTTTGAATGGAAACTATTTATAATCCGCCGCTCTTTGTCTATTCACAAGCGGAACCCTGTTATGTATCTGGATTCATTTCATCACGCTGAGCGCCACCAGGTCACCATCACTGCGGAACAAGCCAGCCGTTTTGCCAAGGAAATCGCTGATGATTTTAATCCGCTGCATAACCCGGATGCCAAACGCTTTTGTGTACCCGGTGATTTGCTGTTTTCGCTGATTTTATCAAAATACGGCCTGAGCCAGAAAATGTGCTTTCTGTTTAAGGGCATGGTGGGAGACAACACGGTGCTTGATTTTACCCCGACCACGGCGGCCCAATTTGCGTTGACCGATGCACAGGCACCGGACAAGGTTTACCTGCAGGTGGAACGGGAGGGTGAACAAAGTCATCATCAGTCGATGATTGAAATATTCACCCGCAATTATGTCGCCTTTTCAGGGCACAATTATCCACATACACTGCAACCCTTACTGGCAGAGAACGGGGTCATGATTAACCCGGAGCGGCCAATGGTGATTTATGAGCGTATGTCGTTCGAACTGGAGCGCGTTGATTTGCAGCAACCGGAAATGGCAGCCACTCCGGCTGAGTTCACTGTGAAAGGTAAACGTGGTATTGCCAATCTGAACTTTGTGATTAAGGAGAACGGGCAAACAGTTGGCAGCGGTTTTAAGCGGCTGCTGGTCAGTGGCCTCAAACCTTATGATGAAGCTGCCGCCAATGCCCTGGCACAGAGTTATCTGGATTCCAAAACCGCTTATAAACAGAAACAGCAGGCTGCCGCCTGATTTCACTATTGAGGAGAGGATTTGTCATGAAATCAATATTTCTGCTGATGGTGATCGTGCCGGGTTTCCTGCTCGGTAGTTGCAGCACTCCAGCACCCGGCACACCCAGTTTCGCACAACAATGTGAACAAGGTGGTGGACGCTGGGTACGGGGTGGTATTGCCGGATTTTATGGTTGCCTGCGCCCGGCACCGGATGCCGGCAAGCGCTGTACCGACAGTTCACAATGTGCCCACCATTGTAATGCGGTTCCGGGTACTGAACCACCCCCCGGTACTGCCACTTCCGGACAGTGTCAGGCCAATAATAATTACTCGGGTTGTCACATCGAAATCAGACAGGGCATTGCCCAGCCCAGGTATTGTGTCAAAATCTGAGCCGCCTGAACTGGTAAATGGCCTGTTGTTGAACGACCTTTCCAAAAAGCTATTGCACCAAATATACGCTTTATACTACTCTGACCGCCTCCTTCAAACAGGACTTGCCAAGCATGTCAACCGTACCACGACTGGAACTGCGCAATATCAGTAAGTATTACCCCTCAGTAGTGGCCAATCAGGATGTCAGTCTGAGCGTAATGCCCGGTGAGATTCATGCCATTCTCGGCGAAAACGGTGCCGGTAAGAGTACACTGATGAAAGCCGTGTATGGGGCGATCAAGCCCGATGCAGGCGAGATTGTCTGGGACGGTAAAATAGTCAACATCGACAGTCCGGCCCAGGCCCGCAAGCTGGGTATCGGCATGGTTTTCCAGCATTTCTCGCTGTTCGATACCCTGACAGTGGTGGAAAATATCTCGCTGGCAATGGACGGAGCCGAAAGCCTGTCCGCGCTGGCCACACGGATTAAAACCGTTTCCGAACACTACGGCTTGCCCCTGAACCCTGACCAACGAGTATATGACCTTTCTGTCGGTGAGCGGCAACGGGTGGAAATTGTCCGTTGCCTGCTGCAACAACCCAAACTGCTGATTATGGATGAGCCAACCTCGGTTCTCACCCCGCAGGCGGTGCGCAAGCTGTTTGCAACCCTGCGCAGGCTGGCAGACGAAGGCTGCAGCATTCTCTACATCAGCCACAAGCTGGATGAAATCCGTGAACTCTGCCACAGCGCCACTGTATTGCGTATGGGTAAAGTCAGCGGTGAAGCGGATCCGCGCCGCGAGACCGCCCGCAGCCTGGCAGAGATGATGATCGGCAAGGCCTTGCCGGTATGCCATCATTCTCCGGTGGAGCAACCGGGTGAGGCTCTACTGGTGGTGAATCAGTTGTCCCGCCCGGCAGATGATCCGTTCGGCACCGACCTGAAAAATATCAGTCTACAGGTCAGAGGCGGTGAAATTTTCGGAATTGCCGGGGTTTCCGGTAATGGTCAGCAGGAATTGCTCTACGCACTGAGTGGCGAAAAATTATCAGCAGATCCGCAGACCATCCAGATCAACCAGCAGAACGCCGGGCAACTCAACCCCGCCCGGCGCCGCGCACTGGGGATGCGCTTTATTCCTGAAGAACGTCTGGGGCGTGGTGCAGTGCCAATGATGTCACTGGCGCTGAACGGACTGCTGACCGGGCACGACAGTGGCCTGAGCCGTCACAGGCTAATCAGCTACCGTAAAATGCGCGAGTTTTCCCGCCGTTGCATTGAGCAGTTCAATGTCAAATGCGGCGGTGTCGAAGTCGATGCCAAAAGCCTGTCTGGCGGCAACGTACAAAAGTATATTGTCGGTCGCGAGTTAATGCTCAAACCGAAAGTGCTGGTAATCTCGCAGCCGACCTGGGGTGTGGATGTCGGTGCAGCAGCCTTTATCCGCCAGACACTGGTTAACCTGCGCAATGACGGCGTGGCGATTCTGGTGGTGTCGGAAGAACTGGATGAACTGTTTGAAATCTGTGACCGGATTGCGGTAATCCATGACGGGCAATTATCAGCCGCCCAATCCAGCCATGACACCAATCCGGAACAAATCGGCCTGCTGATGGGAGGGATACAAACTCCTCCGGTCAGCCAGGCCGCCTGAGGAAGATGGGGATACAAGACGCATGAAGATCAAACTGGCTCCCCGCCCACAACCGTCCAAAGTTATGCTGTACCTGTCACCCCTGCTGGCGATGGGTTTTATGCTGCTGTTTGGCATGCTTGTGTTTATCTTCCTCGGCCAGAGTCCGCTGAAAGCTTTCCATGCCTTTTTTATAGAACCGGTGAATGATTTATACGGTCTGGGTGAGCTGATTCTGAAAGCATCGCCGCTGGCTTTAATCGCGCTGGGCCTGTCGATTGGTTTTCGGGCCAATATCTGGAATATCGGTGCTGAAGGTCAGCTGATCATGGGGGCCGTAGCCGCCGGTGGTGTGGCACTGCTGTTTTATGAACAGGAGGGTCACTTCATTCTGCCATTGATGTTGATTGCCGGTGCCTTGGGGGGCATGGCCTGGGCGGCCATTCCGGCCTTTTTGCGTACCCGCTTCAATACCAATGAAATTCTGGTCAGCCTGATGCTGGTATATGTCGCCGGAATGTGGCTGAGCTGGCTGATTCATGGCCCGTGGCGTGACCCGGAAGGCTTTGGCTTTCCACAATCGCGGCTGTTTTCCGATGCTGCGCTGCTGCCGATTATACTCGAAGGCACCCGCGCTCATGCCGGGGTGCTGATAACGCTGGTGGCGCTGCTTTTGTCATTTGTGTTTCTGCGCTGGAGTCTGGTAGCGTTTCAGATGCGGGTGGCCGGACTGGCCCCCAAGGCGGCGGATTATGCCGGGTTTAACCGCCAGCGCATGGTCTGGATCAGCCTGCTGACCGGTGGGGCAGCCGCCGGGCTGGCGGGCAGCAGTGAAGTGGCCGGGCCTATCGGTCAGCTATTATATCCGGTGTCGCCCGGCTATGGTTTTGCGGCAATTATTGTTGCTTTTGTGGGTCGTCTGCATCCTGTGGGAATTCTGCTGGCCAGTTTATTAATGGCATTGCTGTATCTCGGTGGTGAATCGGCACAAATGCATCTGTCACTGCCTGCGGCGGTCAGCGGTATGTTTCAGGGCTTATTACTGTTTTTCCTGTTAGCCAGCGATGTGCTGATTAACTTCCGGCTGATACGTGGTGGTGACTCGCAATCTATATCATCAGCCGCTAAGCAAAAGGGGTGAAGCAATGACGACTGATACCCTGATTCTGATTCTGTTTGCCACCATCACCGCCAGTATTCCGCTGATATTTGCCGCGCTGGGTGAGCTGGTGGTAGAACGCTCCGGCGTACTCAATCTCGGTGTGGAAGGGATGATGCTGGTGGGTGCCATCAGCAGCTTTATCGTCGCGGTGGAAACCGGTCAGCTATGGCTGGCCGT
>PDRT01000006.1 GCA_002746895.1 Thiothrix nivea | reverse complement strand
CCCTGATTCTGTGCCAAAGGCGGATTGCGCGGGAAGTCACTGATATTAAAAGTAACATGACTGGTTTTACCCTGTGCCACTTCCACCTGCTGATGGAGTCGTGAACCCAGATGAACCGCAGTCACGTCATAACGACCCGGCTTCAGCTTCACCTCGGCATTTGACACACCGCGCATACGCTTCACCCGGTTGCCCTGGGCATCATGTACCACAAAACGCCCCCGACTCAGGTTTTGACCCGCCGGTGCCTGTAATGCCATGCGCAATGTTCCTTCAACAGGCGGAGCCGGCTGGGTCGAAGCCTGGGCTGCGGGTGACTTCATTTCAAATACCTGCTGCACATGACCATTGGCCTTGATGGCAATATTGCGCACAATATCAACTTTGCCCTGGGTCTTGACGGTGACCTTATAGCTTCCGGGACGTAATACAAATTCAGCCGCCTCCGAATAATTTTTCTTGGCAATGTGCTGACCATTCGGCAATTGCACATAGATATTGGATTTCAAGGGTGCCCTGGTTGTAGCAGCCTGTACACGCACGGATAAACGACCGGTACCACGGGGTGTTGCCTGCTGCTGGCCGGTTTGCTGACCGGCCTGTTGTGCTACCGGCTGCGGAGTGGCAGACGGCAGAATGAAGTTTTCGGTCACAAATTCACCGGTGACAATCCGCACCATACGGGCGCTTTTCTTACCATCCGCAATGGCCGTAACTTCATAAAAGCCCGGTGACAAATCAAAGCTGGCGGTATCAGCATCTTTAATATTCGCCACCACCTGATCCTGGGCATCACGAATCACAAACTGGCCTTTTACCTGCCGATTTGGCGCTGCCGGATCACTCAAGGTCAATTGCAGCCCACCATATTCATCAATCAGCTGCATATCCAGCTTTTTTTCTTCCTCAGTCGACCGGGTTGCTGCCTGCTGTTGATTTTGATCGCTATCCGTATCGCTATCCGTATTATCGTCACGCTGATCAGCAGGGTTATCAGAGCCTTGAGTTGCGACCTGTTGCTGAGCGTTATCCGGTGTAACAGAAGTCGGCTGAGCCGTATCTGTTGTTGTGGCCGGTGGTACCGCCGGATCAGGCTGTGTTGAAGGTGCTACTGGCGCCGGCTGCTGTATTTGCTGTTGTGCCTGTTGCCCTCCTGCAGGCTGCTCGTCCAGCAGACTCTTCACTCCGATAAAGGCAAAAACGGCCATTAAACCCAGCAATGCCCCGGCCAATAATAATTTCAACGCGCTCATGCTTGCTCCTTGATGCATAATTTCAGATGTATAATACCTGATTTAAGCGTCTGCTCCATAAATAAAGGGCCGCAAAAAGCGACCCTTATACACCTTATATTCGATTAGTTTTAGTGATAAAACTGATTTCCCTGATTACTGCAGAAAATCACCTCATCCCAGCAAGCCCTGCTGAACAGCTTCTTTCAGCTCACGCGATACATCAGGCACTAATCTGTCATCGACATCCGCAGTGCCATTACTACCGGCACCCAGAACCGGTTGCGCAAATGTACGGAGATTTTGTTGCATCATCGGAGCCATCATCATGACCGGTTCCGGTTGCTGAGCATTTTCGTGAATGTTTGAAGCCACCATGATATTGTCCTGCACATTTTCAATATCAGTATTGCGCCTGATCACATCCGCCAGTGTCAGATTATTCAGCTGCTGCAATTCTTGGCCTGAATATTGATTCTCGTACCAGAAGCGATCACCATCGCGCAGTGATTCAAACTGAATGGTCAGAATGCGGGTTGAGGTTTCACCGAGCATGGAATCGCCAACATGCTTTTCCGCCAGACCGGCCACCCACAAATCAACATCATCCGGGCTGTCATAGACTTGCGCCAGTTTTTCACCGACACCCTCTTTCCACACCGGATCATCAAAACTTTCAATCCGTGACAGGCCCAGTTCCTCACGCGCATCATTGTAACCCGGCAGTGAATGATCACGGCCACGCTGTATATTCAGCGACACCAGATCAAAGCCACCCGCACCCGGTGGGCCAAACAGGAAGTTACGCACATCATCCACCACCTGTGTATCAATTGCCTGGGCGGTCTGAGAGGCTGCACCGCGCAGAATCGGCTCAATACCGGCCTCTGCCACTTTATCAGGCTGGAAGAATGCATTTCTTAAAGCCAGATTGCCTTCCGTAATTTCATTACCCTCTTCATCCAGCCTCAGCAGATTCGGCGACAACATGGTATGCCCGAACCGGTAAGCCGCAGTTGAAAATGAAGAGTTCATCTGTGGATTTCGCTGCTGGTCATAACCCTGATAATCACCTAACGCACCCTCACCCAGCAGATTAGGCAGAAATTCGTTATAAGTGATGGCCTGTAATTGTGCAACGACCTGTTGCCGGGCTTCCTGATAAATCTTTTCATCATCCCACTGCGGATGTTCATCGCTCAGCTGATCAGCAATACGGTTGTGTTCCCGCACCCAGAGTGTATGCATGGAAGTCAAGGCCACATTTTCATTAGCACGAATATCACCCGCCTGATACTGACCCTTATCATTTCTTGGCAATAAATTATCTTCGCCAATTTTCATCCTGCCGCCTTCAAAGCTGCGCAAGGCATCAGCCGCTTCCTGATCTGAGCCATAGATATTAGAACCATCAATAAATGCAGTAATATCATTAACCTGGGTTTTCTGCCCATTGACTTCCACCGTATCACTGCGAGTAAACGGAATCGTCGCCGTTCCGGTACCCTGGGGATCAAAGAAAGGGTCACCTTCAGGCACTGCAATATTCGCTGTACCATTTTCACCACTGCCTTCAATCAGGGTAACATCGTGATCCAGAAACTGGCCCCAGACCCAGAACATATCGCTCAGACCTTTACGGTTTGCGGTACTTTCCGCCTGATCTGAAACGGCGTTACTAATCGCACGCGGACTGGGCAGATTAACTTCTGTAGCACCGCCCGGTTCCCGGGTAGCATCCGGTGTCAGTAATTTATTGACAGGCTGATGAGCTGCTCCCCAATCCGGGTTTTGAGGATTATTGCCATGACCATCAATCGAGCGATACTCGGTATTAGACTGATCCTGTAATTGCGCCAATAATGCCTGAATAATTTTCAGCAATAGTACTAACAGCTGCAAGCTGAATAATTGCTGGTTATTGTTGTAATCAAATCGCTGGCCAGGTTGCCCGGCCAATCCCTGATAACGTCCTTCACTCACCCTGCTCTGCTGACTAACCGCTGAACGCAGGTAATTATTAATTGCTGTATTCATCCTTTTTATCCTTCCGTGAGTCATGTTTCAAAACAAGTTTGAGAACATCCTCAACAAAAAGAACAAAAACAACAACCCTTCAGAAACCGGACGTTTTTATTTTAAAGATGAATGGAAATATAGTTCCATTCATCTTTTTATAACGGCGACTAAACCACAATATCCTGATGAATATTTGAGGCAATCATTACCTCATCCTGCAGGTTTTCTATATCGGTATTACGTTTGATAATATCTGATAAACTCAGATTATTGAGTTCTGCCAGTTGCTCACCGGAAAACTGATTTTCATACCAGAAGCGATCACCATCGCGCAGATTTTCAAACTGGCTTTTCATAATTGCGGTTGAAGTTTCACCAACCATAGAATCACCGACATGTGCTTCAGCCAGACCTGCCACCCACAGATCAACATCATCCGGACTGTCATAAACCTGTGCCAGCTTCTCACCGACACCCTCTCTCCAGACCGGATCATCGAAACTCTCAATCCGGCTCAGGCCCAACTGTTCGCGGGCATCGTTATAGCCCGGTAACTCATGATCCCGGCCACGCTGAATATTCAGTGATGCCAGATCCAGACCACCAGCTCCCGGCGGGCCAAACAGGAAATTACGCAGATCGTCAATCACCTGATTGTCCACTGCCTGCGCAGTTTGTGAAGAGGCCCCCAGCAGGATCGGATCAATGCCGGATTCCGTCACATTTTCTGGCTTGAAGAATGCATCCCGCAAGGACAGGTGACCTTCTTCAATCTCATGACCCTGTTCATCAATACGCAGCAAGGTCGGTGAAATCATTGAGTGCCCGAAGCGATAGGCGGCGGTGGCAAACGAGCTGGTAATAGCCGGATTGACCTCCGGATCATAACCCTGGTAATCAGACAGCGTATCTTCACCTAACAGCAACGGCAGAAATTCATTGTAGGTCACCGCCTGTATTTCCGCGATAACGACCTTACGTGCCTCCTGATACAGCTGCTCATCATTCCAGTCCGGATGCTCTGTCGCCAGCCCATCAGCCACCCGGTTATGTTCCCGTACCCACAGGGTATGCATGGAGGTCAGACCGGCATTTTCATTGGCACGGACATCTCCCCCCATATAATGACCTTTCTCATCTTTGGGCATCATACCTGCTTCACTGATCCGCATTTTACCGCCGGAGAACGAACGCAGTGCCGTTGCAGTTTCCGGATCAGAACCATAAACATTCGAGCCATCAACAAATGAAGTAATATGGTTGGTCTGGTACTTTTCACCAGCTGCATTTGTATGGGTTTCGCTGCGGGTAAAGCCCATTTCAACATTACCGGTATTAAACGGATCAAACCACGGATCACCCTGTGGAACAGCAATATTGGCTGTCTCCCCGTGAGATTCGGCAGACAGGGTAATATCATGATCCAGAAACTGCCCCCAGATCCAGAACATATCACTCAGACCCTTACGGTTTTCGGTAGATTCTGTCTGGGTGAAAACAGCGTTACTGATTTCGCGTGCCCCGCTTAAACCCGCTTCAGTACTGCCGCCAATCCCGCGGGTCGTATCAGCTTCCAGCAACCGCTCATAAGCCTCTCCGGTCGAACCCCGCTCTGTATGCTGCCGGTTATTACCGGTACCGTCGATACTGCGGTACTCAGACCCTGTGTCCTGATCGCCATTACCGTTACCATCGCCATTGCCCTGATCCTGCTGTAACTGTGACAATAATTGCTGCACCAGCTGAATAACCAGCTGCAAAAGCAGTGTCGTCAACAGATTATTAATATTTCCGCTACCGAAAGCAGAGGGTTGACCGCATCGCTGCCCGGACAATTGAGCCGTACGATTGACATTCGTCTGCAAGGGACGCTGAGCAATACAAGTTGTGAACATTATGCACTCCCATTAAATTTTTTAATT
>PDRT01000005.1 GCA_002746895.1 Thiothrix nivea | reverse complement strand
AGTTGCCACCACGGTACCGGTGGTCTGGGCAGAATAAAAACCAGTGGCACCGCCACCAGCAGAAAGCGCAGGCAGGCGAATAAAAACGGCGGTAATTCGCGCAAGCCGATTTCAACGAAAACGAAATTGGTTCCCCAGATAAAGGCAATCAACAGGGCGAGTAACTGGTGTTTGATGTGCATAATGCCGTATTCTTACTCAAACCCCTGATTATAAATGTCCGGAGTAAAATTCTCAAAACGGGTATATTTCCCCAAAAAGGTCAGGCGGCAGCTGCCAATCGGGCCGTTACGCTGTTTGGCGATAATGATTTCAGCGGAACCTTTTTCGGCGGATTCGGGATTGTAGACCTCATCGCGGTAGATAAAGATGATAACATCTGCATCCTGTTCGATGGCTCCGGAATTATGGCTGACGATACCATCTGCCAGCCAGTTGGCGTTGCCCGGTACAGTCAGATCAAACACTTCCTCTTCTCCGGCCGGTTCGATAGCGACTATCCTGTCCCAGAATAAATGGCTATTCACCAGCATTTTTAATTTTTCATCATTCAGGATGGTGGCATAGCTCAAAAGTGTTTCCCGTGATGGTGCAAAACTGAAGTGGGCATTGCCACCATAGGCTGTGCCCCGGCGTTTCGCCATTTCCCGATGAGAAATGCCCTGTGCTTTCATTTGCTCACGGATATAATCGAATATTTCTTCCGGCAGGGTGTCAACATTGGTATTTGCCGTAGTCTTATCCAGTAAAACCTGTAAACGCTGTGCATTTTCACAGCGTGAGCCAAAAGCACCAATTTCATGCAGAAAAATGCGTTGTTGCTCTGCACCAGATACGTCAGCGGTATACCATCCGCCGGGGCTGTCTTTTGTTGTGACATGCTTGATGCGTGCAACAATACCGAAACGTAATAACAAGGTTGTGACATCATGGATCAGGTGTTCGCTGGCGGTTGAGAAATAGATACGTGGTTTACCGCTGCCTCCAGCATAAATGGAACCATCTGTTGCCCATAAATGCCGCAGGAACAGTGCCAGCTGCGTGTTGGGCAATTGAAAGACACTCGCAGGTAAATACTTTTCATGTGAACGTTGCCCAAAAATCCCCAGCTCTTTCAGCCATTTGCCAACACCTTCCGGATGCCAGCGGTTGCCGTTGCCACTGATAACCAGTTGATGCCAGTTGCCATGTCCGGCATGGCGGGTAACTGTGGAACCCAATGCCTCGGCAGCCTGACGCACGGCCTGGCTGTTTTCCTCGCAGGCTGTGGTATAACGCAGGGGCTGACCTTTGACATAACTTCCGTCACCCACCAGATGAGCCAGTAAAATAAGTGTGTGTTCCGGCCATGATTCCGTTTTTACAGGTTCCGGCATCTGATGGGCAATAGCTAATCTGTCTCCGGATTGTAAATCACCTGCCTGTTTCCAGTCCCATAATGCCCGTAAACGGTGATGGTGGGTACAGTGAATGACCCGGCCACTGGCCAATTGAATACGTAAGGTCTTTTTCTGTCCCACTGACCAGACTTTATCAGCCAGTGCTGGTTCCAACTGCCCCTGCCCATTCACTGATAATACTTCCGGGGCCTGGCCGACCAACTCACGAATGGGTACTCGTTGTCCGTTTGCCAGAGCAACCAGGGTGTCCCCAGTTACACACTCACGTAAATCCGACATAATAGGACGCTTGTTCGGGCGTTGTTCAAGACTGCGGTTGAGCTGTGACAACACAATCACTGGTACATTGAGTTCTTTAGCCAGTGCTTTCAGGCCACGCGAAATCTCCGAGACCTCATTCGTGCGGTTGTCACTGGAGCCACTGCCCTGCATCAGTTGCAGGTAATCCAGTACAATCAGCCCCAGTTCGCCGTGTTCACGCACCAGCCTTCTGGCACGGGCACGGACTTCATTGGGCGACAGTCCGGGGCTGTCATCAATAAACATCGGTACATCCGCAAAAATCTTTACCGCTGTAGCAATGCGCGGCCAGTCTTCATCAGTGAGCTGGCCGGTTCTGACCCGGTGCTGGTCGACACGGCCCATTGACGATAACAGGCGCAGGGTCAGCTGCTCGGCGGGCATTTCCATACTGAATACAGCAGTGGGCTGCTTCAGGTGTGCCGCTGCATACTCCGCAATATTCATCGAGAAGGTGGTTTTACCCATAGAAGGTCGTCCGGCGACAATAATCAGATCGCCTTTTTGCAGGCCGGAGGTCATTTCATCCAGATCAGTATAGCCGGTTGAAACGCCGGTAATCGCCGAATCCAGCTTGCTAAGCTCCTGAATGTGTTCCAGAGTGGTTTTAATCAACGATTTCAGGGGCTTGAAAGCCTGCGTGTTTTTAGCACCCTGCTCGGCAATCTGAAACACTTTTTGTTCGGCCTCGTCCAGTAATTGTTTACTGTCCCGGCCTTCAGTACGGTAACCCGAGTCGGCAATCTCGGTGCCGACGCTGATTAATTGGCGCAGAATGGATTTTTCGCGCACGATATCGGCGTAAGCGACAATATTCGCTGCACTCGGCGTGTCTTTGGCCAATGTTGCCAGATAGCTCAGGCCACCGGCATCATCAAGCTGTTCATTTTCCTTCAGCCACTCACTCAGCGTAATGACATCCAGCGGTTTGTGGTTACTGGCCAGCCAGGCGATGGAGCGGAAAATCAGGCGGTGATCCTGGCGGTAAAAGTCCTCTTCCACCAGCCGGTCACCGATGGACATCCAGGCTTCATTATCCAGCATTAGGCCGCCCAGCACCGACTGCTCGGCTTCAATGGAATGTGGGGGGGTTTTCAGTGATTCGTAGGTTTCTGCCATGCCGCAGAGTGTAACGGATTCTCTGCCGGATGAGGATAGGCGATAACAGATTGGTGCAGAAAAGCCGTTAGCGGACAGCGGGGTGTTTCTGCCAAAGCCAATAGCCAGACCCGGAGTTTACCGGGTCTGGCTTGCGGAAAACGTAATGCACCTCGCCGCTGTTTTAAAGTCAGCGGGATAGCGTATTACCCGGCTTCCTCTTCCTCAACAATGACCTTGACCGTTGCATCAACGTCGCTGTGCAAATGGATACCGATTTCGTATTCACCAATCTGACGCAGTGGGCCATCCGGCATACGGATTTCACGGCGCTCAACTTCAACACCGGCTGCCTTGATCGCATCAGCAATTTCAATGTTGGAAACCGAGCCAAACAGTTTGCCTTCGCCACCAGTTCTAGCCGGAATGGTCAATACAATGTCTTCCAGCTGAGCTTTACGTGCTTCAGCCGCTGATACTGCTTCGGCAGCGGCCTGTTCCAGTTCGGCACGGCGCTGTTCAAATTCAGCGATATTTTCCCTGGTTGCCATCTTGGCCTTGCCTTGTGGTACCAGGTAGTTACGTCCGTAACCGGAGCGTACGTTTACGATGCTGCCCAGTTCACCCAGGTTTGCAATTTTTTCCAGTAGAATGACTTCCATCGTTCTCACCTTGTCTTGTTTCAGGCGATGCCTGAGAAAATGTCTAAAATAGCTGAATGGTTAAGCCGACTGTCTTCAGTCGATTTGTCGCTGACCATCAGGGTGTTTTGTCGGGCATCAAACTGCGGAAATTTGCCACGCTGTCGATAATACCGAAAGCCGCCAGCAATATTCCGAGTTGTACCGGCATCAGCAGTAAAATCACATAAAAGCCGATCAGCCAGCCAATATGTAACTTTAACCGCTGGTGTGTGCTGTGAATCAGTGATAAGCCCTGAAACAAAAACACCGTCATGCCTGCGACGATAATGTCGATAACCGCTGGCATACTGGTCAATAAACCCACTGTTACCAACAGCAACATCACCAGACCTACAGGCCTGCTGATATGCAGTTCCCTGAACTCATCCCGGAAACCACCGGGGTTGTACAACAGTGCCTGCCAATGCCGTGCAATCATCAGTGATATAATAATACCCAGATTTAGCAGTGCAGCCAGTACGCCGGTCATAAATTCCGCAGCTACAGCCACTGCCTTGTCCAGATTTATGTCGGGAAACTGCTCTTTAATCACCGGCATTTCAACCATTGGCAGGATAAATGCCCTCCAGAACTCACCGACATCACCGATCAGGGCATGGAACAGCAGAATAATACCGGCTGATACCCCTAATACCGTCGTCAACACGCGCTGCCAGGACAGGGTCTGTTGTAACAGCATCGCCAGTGCGATGACCGCAGTCCATTGCAGCAATGTTGATCCCAGTGCCGCGATAGCCTGTTGCGGAATCAGCAGGATCAGTATCCCGATACCCAGCGTGGCACCCGCAGCAATTTTCAGTCCCTGGTTTGCACCCAGCCGCAGCGTTACCAGGCCCAGTGCCGCATTACTTAACAATCCAATCAGTGGTAGGAACAGGCCTGCCAGGGCAAACAGCACCACAAAGGCAAATGCCTGTAGTGGGCCAGCCATGATGAATGCGGCCATGTTCTTATCCTATTACGCCGGTTTACTTGTGCTGATCAGTGTATTGCAGCAGTGCAAGGTAACGGGCGCGTTTGATGGCCGTAGCCAGCTGGCGCTGATATTTTACCTTGGTGCCGGTAATACGGCTGGGCACAATCTTGCCGGTTTCAGTGACAAAGCCTTTCAGGGTTTCCAGGTCTTTGTAGTCAATTTCGGTAATACCTTCCGCAGTGAAGCGGCAGTATTTCTTGCGGCGGAAATAACGTGACATATTGATCGTCTCCTGATTTATTCGTCGGCTTCAGCAGTTTTTTCAGCACTGTTTGTCGTATCGGCTGACTCTGAACCCTGCTGGTCGTTATCCTGTGTCGGACGTGGAGCACGTTTAGGTGCCTTATTCTCGTTTTCCTTGCTTAACGGGGAAGCTTCCGTGATGGCTTCATCACGACGAATCGTCAGGGTGCGGATAATCGCATCATTAAAGCGGAAAATACTTTCCAGTTCAGCCAGTGTGTCTGCACCGCATTCAATATTCATCAGCACATAGTGGGCTTTGTGAATCTTGTTGATCGGGTAGGCCAGCTGGCGACGGCCCCAGTCTTCCAGACGGTGGATAGAGCCGTTATTTTCAGTGATCAGACTGCGGTAGCGTTCAATCATCGCAGGCACCTGTTCACTCTGGTCCGGATGAACCAGAAAAACAATTTCATAGTGTCGCATGTAAACTCCTTGCGGAAATAAAGCCTCCTGCGTGCGACCGCAGTGAAGCAAGGGAACATTGTCGTGTCCG
>PDRT01000004.1 GCA_002746895.1 Thiothrix nivea | reverse complement strand
TCCTGACTCAGGCAGAACGAATAGGCATCCTTCATAATGAATTCCCGCGAACGCATTACTCCGAAGCGAGGCCGTACTTCATCGCGGAACTTGGTCTGAATCTGGTAAAAATTGACCGGCAGCTGTTTGTAACTGCTGAGCTCCTTGCGCACAATATCGGTAATTACCTCCTCATGCGTCGGGCCCACACAGAAATCACGCTGGTGGCGGTCTTTCAGGCGCAGCAATTCCGGCCCGAACTGTTCCCAGCGTCCGGATTCCTGCCATAATTCCGCCGGTTGAATTGCCGGCATCAGCAGCTCAACGGCCCCGGCACGATCCATTTCTTCACGAATAATGGCCTCGACCTTGTGCAGCACACGCAGGCCATACGGCATCCAGGAATACAGACCGGAAGCCTCACGCCGGATCAGCCCGGCACGCAGCATGAGTTGATGACTGATAACCTCTGCGTCAGCCGGAACTTCACGCAGGGTGGACATGGGGAATCGTGATACACGCATCGACTTAAAATCCGTTGGTAATTAAAAACCGCCAAGCCACATTGTTCAGTAACTGTTGATCAGGCCTGATGCGGAAAGCTGCTAATAATAACGTGTCATATCACGGATGTCAGAGGAAAATGCGCTGTGCTTCCCGAAAATCCTGCAACTAATTACCAGACCTGCTATCAAAACGGATAGGAGTATCATGGGAGAATCACTTGAGAGGTTCATTGCCAGCGGCACTGAAAGCGGGTGCCGTTATTTATTCTGCCCTGCTAATAGCGATCATTATGACCGGACTGACAGGGTGTGATCCACAGGAAACCGAAACCATGCCACATCGCCCGCCCCTGACCCTGGACTACCGAACGTCGGCTGAGGCCATGTATACCGCCATCAGGGTGGAAAACGGGCAACTGAGCTATACCTTTTTCAATGATTCTGATCACCGTTGTACACAGTGGTTTAAAAGCACACCCTGCTGGACGGAGGATGATCTGGAAACCCGCAAACGGATGCTGACCGATTCCGAACTGACGGCGCTGTATGCCCTGGTGGAACAGCTACGGGTAGAAGCGCTGCAAGGTGATACGTTTGGTGAAAGGAATCTGCGCAAACGGGCTTATACTGAAACCCTGACCGTGCATTATGGTCAGGTGCAGCAGCAACTACGTTATCGCAGTTCGCCACAGGCTGAACCTAAACCGGGCCTGTTTGCTGCGCTGGAAAACAGGCTGCGGGAACTGGCCGCTACCCTCCTTCCATGATAACGCAGCCAGACTGTCAGCTGAACAGGCGGATTTTCACATCCCCCCATTAATCAAAAACCAGTTACACCTTATCCAAAATATTTATAGTCAGAATTAAAGCAATATTATATTAGGTTGAGATGTTCGTGTTCCGCCCGTTCCTCCGCCACGAGTCAGAAAATACAACTTAATTCATGAAATATTGGTGCAGAGCAGGTTAAAACGTTCCGAAGTCGTGGAATAACATTCACAACATCCATTAGTCTTGATATCTCTTGATATCAAGACTAATAATCACCCGGAAATATATAATGATTTTTTTGAGTAAGATTTTATGAAAAAAACAATATGCTTAAATATGATAGTCAAAAATGAAATCCATGTCATAAAACGATGCTTTGATAGTTTAAAAAATCATATAGATTATTGGGTTATTAGTGATACTGGATCTACAGATGGAACTCAGGAATATATTAAATCCTACTTTAAAGAAGCAGATATTCCTGGAGAACTATTTGAAGATGAATGGAAGGATTTTGCACATAACAGGAATATTGCTTTAAAAGCTGCTCTGGAGAAATCAGATTATATTCTATTTATGGATGCAGATGACTATATTGAATGGAATAATAATACTGGATTCAACCAGCTTACTGCGGATGCTTACATGCTCCCCATGTCCTCGGGAAAAAATCTATTTTCTAATATAAAACTCATTAAATCTGATTCCGAATGGGAATGGCAAGGAGTTTTGCATGAGACATTAAGATGCAAATCTGATTATGTATTAGACTATTACACTAAAGATATTTTACTAATAAGGTCAACACGAGACGGCTCTAGAAACAATGATCCAGAAAAATATCTTAATGACGCAAAAATTCTTGAAAAGGCTCTCATTAGAGAACCTTTAAATACAAGATACCAATTCTATCTCGCTCGTAGTTACTATGATGCTGAACTTTTCGAAAAATCTCTAGATGCATTTGAAAAGCGCATCAACATGGGAGGATGGGAAGAGGAGGTTTATTATTCCTTTTTATCTATTGCACGTTGCAAATTACAATTAAATTCTGATTCAGGAGAAATAATTAATTCCTATATCAAAAGCTATTTATATAGACCGCAACGTCTGGAAGGTTTATATGAAGCAATTTTCTTTTGTAGAACGAAAAAATTATACACTCTTGGATACCAAATAGGTTGTTTAGTTAAGCATGTTTTTTTACCTAAAGATATTTTATTTTTAGAACCTTCAGTTTATGAATGGCGTTTCTTAGACGAATTTTCTATTTGTGCTATTGAATCAAACAGGCCCAGTGAAATTATTAGCATGCTGAACCACCTAATAAGATCAGAGAAAACGCCTGTAGAACAGAAAAACAGACTAAAGTCGAATCTAGAAATTGCGATTAAAAAAATCAATCCTCTTTCTATTTGATAAATAAGAAAGAGGATACCATTTCCAGGGTGGACGCATGAATAATTTGTATTAGACATGAGATTTCCACCTTGGTTGGTAAAAGCGACTCATACTGCCGCCACGCCCGCTATTTTACAATTTTTCAGATAGTTAGCACTTATGAGCTTTAAACCTACAGGATTACACACAAGCCCTATACATATAATCCACCAGTTAAACCCTATGTTTTTCTGGTGGGTTTATTTTGCCAGCCCTTCGAAACCCTTGTATTAGTTTTCCTGCCCTCTTGTGTGTTTCTTTTGGTATTTTTGTCGTGATGTCCAGGTGGCAAACCCGTATGCCGGGTGAGCATCTTGCGACCAGCGGCTGATTTACCGGTACGTTTAGCATGCACCGTGCTTTTATTCTTACGCCGGTGCGCTTCGTACTCCTTATTTTTTTCATCCGGATGATAAGCCGGAATCAGCTGCTTCGGGCCGTCACCGATTAATTCCATCCGCCCCATTGCTTTCAGTGCCTTGCGTAATAAAGGCCAGTTGGCCGGATCATGGTAACGCAGAAAGGCTTTATGCAATGCCCGGGTTTCCGGGTCTTTGACACTTTCCACCCGGTCACTTTTATAGGTCACCCGGCTAAGTGGATTCCTGCCGGTGTGATACATGGTAGTGGCTGTGGCCATGGGTGACGGATAAAAGGCCTGTACCTGATCGGCGCGGAAATTATATTTTTTCAGCCATAGTGCCAGATTCAACATATCTTCATTAGTGGTACCAGGATGCGCCGCAATGAAGTAGGGGATCAGGTACTGTTCCTTGCCAGCTTCCCGGGTAAACTGTTCAAACAATGCCTTGAAACGGTCATAGGTAGCAATACCCGGCTTCATCATTTTGGATAACGGGCCTTGTTCGGTATGTTCCGGGGCAATTTTCAGATAGCCACCGACATGATGTGTGACCAGCTCTTTGACATATTCCGGATATTCCACCGCAAGATCATAACGCAATCCGGAGCTGATCAGCACTTTCTTTACGCCCGGTAATGCACGGGCTTCGCGGTACAATGCCGTGAGCGCACTGTGATCGGTATCCAGATTGTGACAAATACCGGGATAAACACAGCTCGGTTTACGGCAGGCGGCTTCAATTTTCGGGTCTTTACAGGCCAGCTGGTACATATTTGCTGTGGGGCCACCCAAGTCGGAAATCACGCCGGTAAACCCTGGTACTTTTTCCTTTATGGCCTTGATTTCATCCAGAATGGACGCCTTGGAACGATTCTGAATAATGCGCCCTTCGTGTTCGGTAATCGAACAGAAAGTGCAGCCGCCAAAACAACCGCGCATAATATTCACCGAGAAACGAATCATTTCATAAGCCGGAATCCGTGCATCGCCATATTCAGGGTGCGGACGCCGTGCATAAGGCAGGGCAAATACCGCATCCATTTCCGGTGTGGTCAGCGGAATCGGCGGCGGATTAATCCACAGATCCATATTGCTGTGTTTCTGGACTAATGCCCTTGCATTACCCGGATTGGTTTCCAGATGCAATACCCGGTTGGCATGGGCATATAACACCTTGTCCTTGCTGACTTTTTCAAAAGAAGGCAGGCGGATGACGGTGCGACTGCGTTCCAGTTTTGAGCGGGGATGAAAGTGAATTTTCTGCTCATTCGGACGTTTGGCACGGATGGCGATGTCTTCCAGCCACTGGTGATTACGCTGCTCCAGTTCGCAGGCACTCATCTCCGTGGTGTTCAGATACGGATTAACAATCCGGTCAATTTTCCCCGGCTGATCAACGCGGGTGGAATCAATTTCGCTCCAGCCTGCCGGGGTATCACGGCGAATAAAGGCAGTGCCGCGAATGTCGGTCATTTGTTCGGGGGTGTCACCCCGGGCAAAACGATGGGCAATCTCAACAATCGCCCGTTCGGCATTGCCGTAGACCAGTATGTCTGCGGTGGCATCCAGCAGGATAGAGCGGCGTACTTTTTCCTGCCAGTAATCGAAGTGGGCGATGCGGCGCAATGAGGCTTCAATGCCGCCGAGAATCACCGGCACATGTGAAAAGGCTTCCTTACAACGTTGTGCATAAACCAATGATGCGCGATCCGGACGCCTGCCCCCCAGACCGCCGGGGGTGTAGGCATCATCCGACCGTGGTTTGCGGTCAGCGGTATAACGGTTAATCATCGAGTCCATATTCCCGGCGGCAACCCCAAAAAACAGGTTGGGCTCACCCAGTGCCATGAAGGCATCCTTCGATGTCCAGTCCGGCTGGGCGATAATGCCGACCCGGAAACCCTGTGACTCCAGCAGGCGGCCAATAATTGCCATACCGAATGAGGGATGATCAACATAGGCATCGCCGGTGACGATAATAATGTCACAGGAATCCCAGCCCAGTTCATCCATTTCCGCTCGTGACATCGGCAGGTATTCAGCTGTGCCATAACATTCCGCCCAGTATTTCGGGTAGTCGTACAGTGCTGTGTGAACAGGGTGTCGGGCTGACATGGTGCTGTGCTGATCCGCTGGATAAAAATAAAAGCAGGGGATTATACG
>PDRT01000022.1 GCA_002746895.1 Thiothrix nivea | reverse complement strand
TGGCAATTGTTCTACCTCCCGCAACGTACCTGTGTTATCCGCACTGAGCAAACGCCGCAAACGCTTTTGTTTACGCAACAAATCAATGTATTCATTACGTACAAGGGTAAACAACCAGGCACTACAATTTTCTATCGGTGGCTTCGGTGACTGATGTTGACGCAGTAGCTTAATACACACTTCCTGTAATACCTCCTGCTGATCTTCAGGATTCAGACTATGTGATTTGTAAGTACAATACTGGATATAACGCTGCAAAGTATTCAGCAAGGCAGCCCCTTTATCACCCCGTTGATGGGTGAAATTCAGCAACATTTGCTGGCAATCAGAAGAATGGGTAAGGGGTTTGTCAGACATAGGCCGATTTTAGGGTAAAACCTTGGGCTTGGCATTGATACTTTTAGCGAGATCAGCCCATGCAAATAAGGTTTCAACGGTCTTTTTCAGCAAAACGATCCTAAAAAGATGGTGATTGTCAAACATATCATCGCTAAGCTGCTACATCAGGTGTCTTGCAAAACAAACTTGCAATACAGATCAATCACTTCAGGTTTGCAGCCTCAAGTGATAACAATTATCATTAATGATATTCTAATTTTATCTACCGTGCTGCGTTACTAATCACTACTCTTCCACCGGGAATCCCATCGACACATCGCTTGATGGACAATCTGCCAGTTTGGACAGATTCAAGAATGAACCTTCAGCCGTACGCACAAAAATATAAGCCAAGTCGATACTACGCTCATTCAGAAATAACTCCCACAAAACCTTGTCATTAGATGCTTCCTGATTCACTCGTAATGACTCAACCGTTTGAACCGACTGCTGATAGAAGTTTTTATCGCCACAAGGTTCACAGAAGCGAACATATTGGCTATTCGGTTTAATATGATCCAAGGCTTTACTCATTTGTTCGCTTGGAATCAGTTGGCACTGATCCGCAGATACAACATCGCTTGCCAAACAAGCAGACAAAAGCAACAAACTCATGGAAAACATGTGTGAACTTTTCATGTGGTGACACCCTCACGTTATACCAAAAACCCTCAACAGCATTGACTTAATATTAAACTACTCAGTTCAAAACTTGCCAGGCTCTTTTGACATTTAATCCTTATTTATTATCTGATGTTACGCAGTCGGAACGACAGATCAATAACTTACGTCATTTTTATATTTGTAAGTCTTTGATTTTTAATATCAGTGCGTAACATCAGTTATTATCATTCAACCCACAGGCAGCGGCCTGCCGCTGATTCAATCGCTGCCAGACGTTCGGCATGTGCCGCCTGTTCTTCATCATTCGCCCGGATCACCGTCAGCGTACCCAGGTCTTTGGTAATCCGCCGAATCGTGCTTCCGGCCTGTCCGCTGGCAGCCGACTGGTTATCTTCCTTACTGCCCAGCAGCAGGCTTACCTGGCCGCCGGTCATTGCCAGATAGACATCACCGAGGATTTCCGAGTCCAGTAATGCGCCGTGCAGAGTACGGTGTGAGTTATTAATCTCGTAACGTTTGCACAATGCATCCAGCGAGTTACGCTGCCCCGGAAACAGATCCCGTGCCATGACCAGCGTATCGGTTACCGTACAGTAGTCATGGATCGTTTTAAATTTTGCACCGGTTTGTTGCAGCTCATGATTCAGAAAGCCGATATCAAACGGGGCATTATGAATAATCAGTTCCGCACCTTCTAAATAGGCCACCAGGTCTTCAGCAATGTCTGCAAAGCGCGGCTTGTTGGCCAGAAACTCATTGGTAATGCCGTGAACTTCAATCGCTTCAGCATCAATCTCCCGATCCGGCTGTAAATACTGATGGAAGTTATTTCCGGTCAGCTGGCGGTCAATCATCTCCACACAGCCCACCTCAATAATGCGATGCCCGTCTTTCGGCTCCAGCCCGGTGGTTTCCGTATCCAGAACAATCTGTCGTGTCATGATGACTGATTTCCTCCCTGCTCATCAATACCGCGATTGGCCAGTGCATCCACCTGCTCATTTTCAGCGTGACCACTGTGCCCTTTCACCCACTGCCAATCAATGTCATGCCTCTGCTGTGCCTTATCCAGTCGCTGCCACAGTGCCTTGTTTTTTACTGCTTGGCCGGCTGCATTTTTCCAGCCTTTTTTCTTCCAGCCGTGAATCCATTGCGTAATACCCTGCATCACATATTTGGAGTCAGTGGTCAGCATCACCTGACAGGGTTCTTTCAGTGCTTCCAGCCCCTGAATCGCCGCCATCAGTTCCATCTGGTTATTGGTGGTTTCGGCCTGATAACCATAGAGCTCGCGCTCCCGGTCACCGTAACGCATTAATACACCCCAGCCTCCTTGACCAGGGTTGCCGCGACAGGCACCATCCGTAAAAATTTCAACCTTTTTCATGGTTTTTCCCCTGCATCACTGCTTTTCCGGCAGTCTTGCCGACACCGTTACTGTTCACCGCGATACCGGGCTTTAATAGGGGGCGGGTTTTCAGCCTCGGTTTCAAGGGTGTGAGCTTGGACACCTTTTTCTGCACATGGATCAGCTGTACCTGACCAAACCACTGGTAATATCTGTCCAGCAAGTTCTGTAGTCCGCTGATTTTTCTGATCAGCGGTAATGTTTCAAACAGTTTATATTGCCCCACCGAACGTACTTCCAGTACTTCAAAGCCCAACACCTCAAACCAGTCCCGCAGTCGGAATGCCGAATACAGTGATTGACTGCCATTTTGCTTCAGTAGTTTTTTCCAGAGCAATTTCAGTCCGCGTACACTGAACGGGTTGAAGGCAATCAGAATACAGTGTCCTTCCGCCATCAATACCCGTTCAATCTCACGCAATACCTGATGTGGTTGTGTGGTATAATCCAGTACATGGCTGGCAATTACCAGATCCAGATTATCAAAGTCAAACGGCAAAGCCACAGGTTCAGCCACCAGATCTACCGGATGGGTTGTGTGACACCCTACCGCCATCCGGAAACAGTTTTTAATTCTGGACTCCTGCAACAGATCGTAGCGCCCCCCCAGATCGCCCACCTGTACTGCATAGTAACCGAACACCTCATTGCTCATTTCAGCCACCACTGTCTGGATTGCCGTTGCCGTATGCCGCCCGCCACCGGACTGATACCACTGCCTGATTGCTGACACATCAGTGTTTACCACCGCAGGGGAGGTATTCACTTCAGGTAATTCGGTGTGGTTATCCTGCATTTTGATAAGTTAATGTAATACGGAAAAAGACTAATTAATAAAAAAACAACAGCGGTGTTCAGTCACAGGCAACAATAATGATTTTAGAATGCCGGAGCAATGTAATATTTCCGCCGCAACCTGTCGTGACGGGTAGATGCAAAAAAATAGCCGATACCGGCAATATTAAGAGCTAACAATAAACACAACGGGGCAATAATAGCAATGGGGCAACAATATCACCTCCTCATAGCGGCCAGGGTGGTGGCAGCGTGTACACTGCTCACCGCTGCCGGACAACTTTACGCACAGGGCGGTATTTTCGATCCGCATATTCCACAGGCATTACCCCTTGGGTACAACGGCCCTCATTATCAGCAATCCCACTATCAGTATCGGGCACCACAGCAACCCTACTACCCACAACGTACACCTGCCCGACAGTGGACGCAACACAGGATCGCACCGGTCAACCAGAACCAGGTGCAACTACAGCGGGTATCCTATCAGCAGACAGCACGGCCACCAGTCACAGCGGCTATTGCTGCCAGTCACAGCGTATGGAATCGTGTGTTTAACACTTTCCAGCTGCCGGATTACTCCGGTCATTACCGGGTGAGAAAATTTATCCGTTCTTATAGCCGTAATCCGCAACAAGTCAATAATCTGCTTGCCCACGCTGATCCGTTCATGCACATGATTATTGAGGAGGTTAATCGCCGTGGTATGCCGGCAGAAATTGCCCTGCTGCCCTTTGTTGAAAGCGGTTTTAAACTGGACAGTTTTTCCCATGCCGGGGCGGCCGGATTATGGCAGTTTATTCCCTCGACCGGCAGGATTTACGGCCTGAAGCGGGGGCGTGATTTTGATGCCCGTATGGATCCGTTTGCGGCTACCAACGCGGCACTGAACTACCTGCAGAAATTACACCGTGAATTCAGGGGGGACTGGCTGAAAGCACTGGCGGCATATAATTGCGGTGAAAATTGTGTGCGTCGCGCTGTCTACAAGGCTCGTGCTGCCGGTCACTCACCCAGCTACTGGAACCTTTCTCTGCCACGGGAAACCATGAATTATGTACCACGCCTGCTGGCATTTCGGGAGCTACTTAGTCAATCACGCCGGTACGGTATCCGTTTACCCGCGACACCGAATGTTGCCAGGCTGGTACAGGTGGAGCTGAATAAGTCCGTGAACCTGCGGCGGGTGGCCCAGTATGCCGGATTACCGTCCAATTTGCTGGTACGCCTGAACCCTAATTTCCGCAAGGGCGTGACCAACCCCAGGCATTCACGGCGCATTACCATACCGCGCAAGGATATGGCACGTATCATGCGGGCAATGCATCGCATCTGAGCCTGCCTTTCGTCGTAATGAGTTGCGGCAAGAGCTCATCTCAGGCCATAGAACCGGGCAGGCAGTATCTGATGCTGCCTGTTCGCCGAAATACCGATAAAACGAATAATGACCCATTGCTGCCATGTCCCAGATTATTATCAGCATTAATAAGCAAATCACCAAACGTATCAAGCTGGTTAAGCCGGTCTATGTCATTGGCCGTCACCGCAAATGTGATATTGTTCTGCCGGAACGTACAATCAGCAGTCAGCATGCCAAACTGGTCAATAGTGGTGACGACTGTTTTCTCGAAGATATGGACAGCACTAACGGTGTTTACGTCAATCATCGTGCGGTTCAGCAACATTTACTGATGGACCATGACATTGTTCAGCTGGGTAAATATCAGCTGACTTTCCGTAGCAATGCAGGCCTTGCTGCACAGCTGCGCCAACTGAGTGCTCACCCGCGACTGATTGAGCAGTCCAATCTGGACTGGCTGGAAATCAACAGTGGTTCTAAACAGGGGAATATTATTCCGCTGGAGCGGGATAAAATTGTGCTGGGTGAACAGGATACCGGTACGATATGTATTGAGCGGGGAACACACGGTGAGTTTTTACTGCACGGCACCGGCGATGACGAGCGCAAGGAAACCGTCCGGCTTAAAAATAATGATAATTTTAAAGTGGGGGATATTGAACTGGTATACCATAAGGCCGGGACAGCCGTCAGTCCGGCAGAGCCTGTCCAATAGTGATGAGTAGATGATTAACCACGATGACTTTTTCCCTGCCAATGTTGCGCAACCAACTGAAACAGCGTCGTGCAGCACTTTCCATTGTTGAACAGAATCGTTGTTCAGAGCGGGCCATCCGGCAGTTACAAGGTTCCGCTCTGTTTCGTTCAGCCCGGAATATTGCGCTTTACCTGCCGGTGCGTGGGGAAATAAATCCGTCACAGTTACTCCGTTATGGACGACGCGGCCAAAAATTCTATCTGCCGGTGCTCTCACTTTACAAGCCCAATGGACTAATCTTTATGCAGTGGACTCCTGAAACACGCTTCCGCCTTAACCGTTTCCAGATTCCCGAGCCATGCATTCAGTATCAATACCTGAAATCAGCACGCCATATGGATCTGGTCATCATGCCTCTGGTCGCTTTTGACAACAAGGGGCATCGTCTGGGCATGGGTGGCGGTTTTTATGATCGCAGTTTTGCGTTTAAAAACGGCAGCTGGCAGCGAAAAAGACCCGTGCTGATGGGGATTGCCTATCAGTTTCAACAGGTTGATGCATTACCCAGCCAACCTTGGGATGTGCCGCTGGATGCCGTGGTGACAGAAACCCGGATCAAAAAGTATCGGGCTTGCAGCTACCCGGGTTCGTCAGATCGCAAAAGCCTGTCGGTAATTCCATACCGGCGGGGGGTGTGGCAAATTTGAATTTCCTGGGCGGATTATCAGGATCAGAAACCGGTAACAGCTTATCAGAAACAGGGATATCTTCAGCCAGTGGTATCGTCGGCTCTGTTGTATCACCAGCCTGATTTTCACCCGGTTTACAACTGCCGGGATTATTCAGGTCACAAAAGCCCGTTGGTAACTTCATGCCCGGTGGTGGTGTTGCAAACCTGAATTTTTTTGGTGCATCAGCGACAGTGGGTACTGTTTCCGTTCCAGCTGTATTATCAACCATCGCAGCTTCAGTCTGTCCCTGCCACTCCGGTAATACCGTTTCACTGTTGTTAGTACCGTTTTTAAAGTGACTGACACGTAATCGCCGGAAATGTGATTTTGCCTGCCAGTAATCCTTATAAAATTGCTGGCGGTTGTATAACTGTTTTTGCTCATCATCATCCAGACCGATTTCAGGTACTGCCTGTTGCATCTTTTCCAGATGATGCAAGATAGCGCCGGATTGATCCAGCAACTTGAGATTTTTCTCGTAATCATCCGACCCCTGTGCTGAAAGTGTTTCGTATTCAGCACCCAGCTCGTTGAACACATTGTGCAATGAGATGTAATTATTTTTGGCTTCCATGCTGGTTGCACTATCCAGTATCAGTGGTGACTGTACGAGAGCATTGATAACTGGGCGAGTCAGCAAGAAAGCTGCTGCAGTAACTACGGCCAGCAATAACAGCAGTCCAATAATGGATAGCTGCTTATTTCGCTGCGCCTGAAGACGAGCAGGATCAATATCCTGCTTGATGATCAATTTTGGCATGACACCCTGCCATCCTTAAAGAATCAGAAGACACCGGGAGTCAGATACAGGCTCCCACTCCACTCACCACAACAAGGTATTAATGAATTATCACAATGGCACTCTTAACTTCCAGAGAAATAAACCATTAACTTTGAGTAACATAGCATATAACATGCTGTGTTCAATGAGAGTTATTCTAGCAAAGATAGTTCCCGGACGGTTAAGCTGAACCGCAAATGAATCGTAAAGGACCAAAGAACCGCCTGTTTTAGGCTAATATGTCAGCAAAGTGTCGATTTCAGATGGCTTGTTGGCCGTCGGGCTTTGTTGATGGTGGTCTGGATAACTCTTTTTTCAGATCCTGCAAGCCATTTTCCAGGTTTTCCCCCAGTTGATCAATACTCTCGCTGAGTGACTCGTCAAGCCCCTTTAAGCTATTCTGCATAAAGCTGTTAAGCTGGTCGACAATCGTACCCATGGCCCCGTTGACCATTGAGCCCAGTGTTTTTTGTACATCCACCTGCCAGCCTTGCTGATGGTGTGTCAGTACGGTGCGTACCGGTACTGCCATATCCGCCTTATCACCACTGTACAGAACCGTTGCTACTTCGGCCACACCATCAGTAATTTGCAGTTCACCGGTTTCGAAGCGCTGTACGGCCAGTTTTCCACTATTAAGAAGTTTCAGGTATTCAATACTGTCCCAGGTCACATATTGTCTGGCGGTTTCCATGTCTTCATTCAATACCGCCTGCCAAAAGTTATTGGCGGCATCACGTAC
The DNA here is from genome assembly GCA_002746895.1 of Thiothrix nivea. GTDB lineage: Bacteria > Pseudomonadota > Gammaproteobacteria > Thiotrichales > Thiotrichaceae > Thiolinea > Thiolinea nivea_A. Next base: position 24,996 of record PDRT01000022.1, on the reverse strand, counting down.
CTGTTGCTGATCTGATGATACGCAGCTGTTTAAGACCAGACCCAGCAGTACAACCACCAGGGCTGTCCATTTCCGTCTGTTTGTTCTTGCAGTGCTCACAATAATTCTCCTTGCAACACAAGCTCCTGTGTATCCAGTGCTACCAGATCGACAGGAGTGATTCGGTTTTCCAACGACGTTACAGGATCAGCTTTTAACAGAACTTTACAATAATTCGGGGTATAACCACTGTAAAATACCCGACCAACTTCTTCTTTACGCCGTTCCCAGAGTACATCGACCATCTGACCGGTTTGCGCACTGAGCCAGTCCCGTTTTAACTGTTCAGCCAGTTGATGCAAGGTTTGACTGCGCTGGCGACGTACAGGTTCCGGAACCGGGTCAGGTAAGCGGGATGCCTTGGTGCCCTCACGGGGGGAGTAGGTAAAAATATGAATATGACCGAAGCCGGTTTGTTCAATATAGGCCAGTGTTTCCGCCCATTCCTGTTCCGTTTCTCCCGGAAACCCGACAATAATATCGGTGGTGACATTAAAACCGGGCACATCCTTTCTGGCCTGTGTCACCAGCGCACTGAACTCAGTCGTCTTACAGCGTCGTGCCATTCTGCGTAAAACCGAATCTGCACCACTTTGAATCGGCAGGTGCATGTGCGGCATCAAGCGCGGATTGGCAAACAGTGCGAAAAAATCCTCCGGCAAGTCCCAAGGTTCCACCGAGGCAAAGCGAATACGCGGTATATCTGTTTCGGCAAGCACACGTTTGACCAGTGAGTAAAGTGAGCTGTGCGGCAAATCACTGCCATAACCGCCGACATGAACGCCGGTCAGGACAATTTCCTGAATGCCCTGCTGAGATAACTGGTTGATTTCATAAATAATTTCAGACTCGGGACGACTGCGCTCATCACCACGGGCCACGGTGACAATACAGAACGTACAGCGATAACGGCAGCCATCCTGAATCTTGATGAAAGCACGATGTCGGCCACGGATAAACAGCCCGGACTCACCCGGCTCTGTCACTATTTTCGGCATCACCGGTAAGGCAAATGCCCGCATCACCTGCTGTGGTAACTGATCCTTATGCTCATTCGGCACCACCAGATCAACCCCGAGATTATCAGCCACCTGCTCAGTTTGCAGTGTGGCATAACAACCCGAAACCACCAGTTTGGCTGCCGGATTATCACGATATAGCCGATTCATCAGCCGCCTTGATTTACCGGCAGCTTCATTGGTCACTGCACAGGTATTCAGCACTACTACATCTGCATCCGGGGTGGACGGCACAATCTGATGGCCTTTTGCCCGGAACTGCTGCGACCATTGTTCCAGTTCCGCTTCATTCAGGCGACAGCCCAGTGCTTTCAAATGTATCTTCATGGGTGGTCACCGTCAGCTTCCGGGGCCAGGTTGTTTTCAGATATTTTCCGGCATCAGTTCAATGTCAGCCCGCTCACGCAACGACTTCAGGGATGCATCCAGCTCACGGTTGCTGACAGAATTATTAAACTGTTGTCTGGCTGCCTCATCTGCTTCAGTTGCACCATCTTCCACGGCTTTAACCGCAATCAGTACGACGTCACCATTGGGTAACACCGTACTGCCCCAGCTGGCTACCTGATCACCTTGCGGACGTGTCATGGCAAAGGCCTCACTGACCACCAGTGGTGGCAACTTACTGCCCACACGCTCAACCAGGCCGGATTTTTCCACGGCTTCTGCATTACCGGCACCGCTCTCGGCCAATGCTGACCAGTTGTTGGCAGTTTGCAAGGCTTTCAGCACTTCATCCCCTTTTTGTGCCGCCAGCTTGCGTGCCTCCTGCGTTTTCAGTGTGGCAACAATTTCATCTTTCACTTCATCCAGCGTTTTCTGCTTCGCGGCTTGCTGTTCCGTCACCCGAATCACTACCTCCTGGGTATCGGATAATGCCAGTGAGTCAGAATTCTTCCCACCCAGCACATCCTCGGAAAACGCTGCGTCACGTACCTTCGGATTAGCGGCAATCTGCTCACCGCTATGACGGGTTATCCAGTCAGTTGTCTTGATTTCAAGACCTGAAGCCTGTGCCGCCGGGGTCAGGTCACCATTCTGTTCGTAAGCAATGGTCTGGACCTTGTCCTTTTTATCCAGATACAACTCGGCAGCCTGTGTTGTGCGGTAATCTTCTTCAATCTGCGATTTCGCTGCATCCAATGACTTTTGTACAGCTTCCGTGATCTTGCTGACCTGCAATATTTCAAAGCCTGCGGCCGTTTTTACCGGCTTTGACAACTGGTTTTCTTCCAGGCCAAACAAGGTTGCATCAGATTCCGGCCAGTCGCCTCTGGCCACTTCCGCCGCTACAGTCACTACAATATCGGTATTTTTCCCGGCTTTCTGCTCTTCGGCAATCCGCTCCCGGATCGCGGTAAAAGTGCTCTTGCCACTGTTAAGTTCTTCGTATAAAGCGTTTGCTTTCTCCTGGGCTTTGGCCTCATCGTCGCCAATTTCAACCAGAATCTGATTGGCTTCACGCAGCTCCGGCGTCATATAACGGTCAGCATGTTCATCATAAAACTGTTGCAGTGCTTCATCCGTCACTTCAACAGCCGCTGCCAGTTCATGCTGATTAACGTCCAGATAAGCCAGCTTCACTTTCTGTTCGGTCATAAACTGCGCTTTATTCTGCTCGTAATACTGTGCAATCTGTTCATCAGTAATATTCGCCTGTGTTTCAAAATCGGTGGCTTTCAGCACAAAATGCTCAATATCACGTTTTTGCTGACGTAATGACTGGTAGTAATCCGCCTGCTCTTCAGGAATGAAAGCGGTGGCAAGTATTGCCTGGCGGAATTGTTGCAAGGTCAGATCGGCACGGACACGGTTTTCAAACTCCCCCTGATTAAGGCGACGTGTCTGCAAAAAACGTTGATATTGTTCGGGGTCAAATTGACCGTCGGTCTGGAATGACTGGGCAATGTTCGTCGCAACTTCCGTATTACCGGCCCGGTAACCCGCTTCCTCGGCCTTCTGGCGCAACAGGGTCTGATTGATAATCCCTTCCAGTGCCATTTGTTTCAACTGGTCGTCACCGAGACTTGCAGCCATACGTCCGAATTGTTGACGCACTTGTAACAGCCGGTTCTGGACTTCACGGGCAGGAATGTCCTCACCGTTCACGATTGCCGCCGAACGGTTTCCGCCTCCTTCGAAATAGGAATTAATACCCCATAGTGCGAACGGGATACTGATGAAACCAACAATGGCGTAGGCAATCCAGCCCTTGGCCTTATCATGAATTGCTTGTAACATATTTTTTCTGCGTATTATTTATAAAAAATCGTCAGGGTGCATCATACAAAAAGCCGCCTGACAGGGGAAGAAATACTGCGAATATCAGGCGTAAACAGCATACAGTCCTGCTAATGCGAATATTCTGAAAGAGTGCGTAAAAAATACCATAATGATGGTGGGTGATGAGGGACTTGAACCCCCGACATTCGCCTTGTAAGGGCGACGCTCTAACAACTGAGCTAATCACCCATCATTAGAGTACTCAGCACGGTGTACATTCCGGACAGCGTGTATTTTGAGATGGCGGAGCGGACGGGACTCGAACCCGCGACCCCCGGCGTGACAGGCCGGTATTCTAACCAACTGAACTACCGCTCCACTGAATTGTAATGTCACATTAAAAAAGGATGCTGAGAACAGCACCCTTTAAAAATCGATTGGCGGAGCGGACGGGACTCGAACCCGCGACCCCCGGCGTGACAGGCCGGTATTCTAACCAACTGAACTACCGCTCCAGCAAATACAAGTTTTTCCAATAACTGTGGTGGGTGATGAGGGACTTGAACCCCCGACATTCGCCTTGTAAGGGCGACGCTCTACCAACTGAGCTAATCACCCATCATTGGAAAGGCGGCTAGTTTACTGCATCTTTTAGTGCTTTACCAGCCTTAAATGCAGGAATTTTTGCTGCTGCAATCTTGATCGGATCACCGTTGCGGGGATTGCGCCCGGTGCGTGCCTGACGCTCACGAACCAGGAAAGTGCCGAAGCCAATTAATGAAAGCTGTTCACCTTTAGCCAGTTGCTCAGACACTACATCAACCATGGCCTTATAAGCCCGATCCGTATCTGCTTTGGTCAGACCGGACTTGGCAGACATTGCATCAATCAGTTCTGTTTTATTCATGAAAATATTCCTTGTGAATTCGTTATTAACCAGGGGAAACCAGAACACTCCACGTTTGTTGCACTGTGGCAGGAAAACCACACTGTGAATATGCACAATCTTTTATACCAGCGACCTTTAAAAGGTGTCAACCCAATAAAAAGATTCATCGCGTATCTATCGTAAATTAGTGCGTTCGTGGGCTTTCCAGCTCATTTTCAGACTGTTCAGCCGCAACGGTGGCACTGGTATCATCCTGTTCATCTGTATCATCGTCATCATCGGCCAGTGGCTCCGGCATGCTTTCCAGCGCCAGTTCCAGCACTTCATCAATCCACTTGACGGTTCTAATGTCCAGCCCCCGTTTGACAGTATCCGGTACCTCCACGAGATCCTTCTCATTATCCTTTGGAATCAGCACCTGTTTCACTCCACCCCGGTGTGCAGCCAGCAGCTTTTCCTTCAGGCCGCCAATCGGCAACACTTCACCGCGCAGGGTAATCTCGCCGGTCATCGCTACCTCAGCCCGTACCGGAATTGAAGTCATCGCCGAAACAATTGCTGTCACCATACCAATCCCGGCACTCGGGCCATCTTTGGGAGTGGCACCTTCCGGCACATGGATATGCACATTATGTTTGCGCAGGAAGCTTCTTGCCAGGCCGAGTGTGCGTGAACGACTTTTAACTACCGTCTCCGCCGCATGAATAGACTCTTTCATGACCTCACCCAGCCGCCCGGTGCTTCTAATCGCCCCACTGCCGGGTAGCAATGCACTTTCGATGGTTAGTAAATCACCGCCCACTGCTGTCCAGGCCAGACCGGTTACCTGACCCACCTGATTCGCCTGATCAGCGCGGCCAAAATCAAAACGCTGCACACCCAGATACTTTTCAATATTCTTCGGTGTCACTAACGAGCGTTCTTTCTTTTGTAACAGGTGTTGTTTCACGGCCTTACGGCACAGTTTGGATAATTCACGATCCAGATTCCGCACACCGGCTTCCCGTGTGTAATGACGAATAATTTCCATTACCGCCGATTCACTGATCGTCAGTTCACCTTCTTTCAGCCCGTTTGCTTTCAGCTGCTTCGGGATAAGGTAGTTTCTGGCAATATTCAGCTTTTCATCTTCGGTATAACCCGGAATACGAATGACTTCCATCCGGTCCAGCAATGGCCCCGGAATATGCATGCTGTTGGAAGTCGCTACGAACATCACGTCTGATAAATCAAAATCCACTTCCAGATAATGATCGGCAAAGGTGTGGTTCTGTTCCGGATCAAGCACTTCCAGCAGGGCTGAGGCCGGGTCACCACGAAAATCGGTTGCCATTTTGTCGATTTCATCCAGGAGGAATAACGGGTTGCGTGTGCCCACCCGTGACAGATTCTGGATAATTTTCCCCGGCAAGGAACCAATATAGGTGCGACGATGCCCCCGGATTTCTGCTTCATCACGCACACCGCCCAGGGCCATCCGCGAGAATTTTCGTCCGGTTGCTCTGGCAATGGACTGCCCCAGCGAAGTTTTGCCTACCCCGGGTGGCCCGACCAGACACAGGATCGGCCCTTTCAGTTTTTTCACCCGCTGTTGCACCGCCAGAAACTCAAGGATGCGCTCCTTGACCTCATCCAGTCCATAATGGTCTTCGTTCAGTATTTTTTCAGCCTCACTCAGGTCAGACAGTACCCGTGATTTCTTCTTCCACGGCAGGCCGACCATCCAGTCGATATAATTGCGCACCACCGTTGCCTCGGCAGACATCGGCGACATCATTTTCAGTTTATTCAGTTCGGCATTCGCCTTGTCTTTCGCCTCTTTCGGCATACCGGCTTTATCAATTTTCCGTGCCAGTTCTTCCACTTCGCCGGGGCTTTCATCCATGTCCCCCAGTTCTTTCTGAATCGCCTTGATCTGCTCGTTCAGGTAATACTCGCGCTGACTGCGTTCCATCTGTTGCTTGACACGGCCACGAATCTTTTTCTCGACCTGCAACAGGTCCAGCTCATTTTCAATCAGCTCCATTAAATGCTGAATGCGTTCATTCACATCCAGCATTTCGAGAATGCTTTGCTTTTCAGCAATTTTCAGCCCCAAATGCGCAGCGATGGTATCGCCCAGACGCACCGGGTCTTCAATACTGTTGAGTGATGACAGAATTTCGGGAGGGACTTTCTTGTTCAGTTTGACGTACTGTTCAAACAGATTAATCAGTGAACGCCCGAGGACTTCAGACTTGCGCTCATCCAGATTCAGCTGTGATGGCCTGATCTCAACCCTGGCAGCAAAATACGGGCTTTCTTCATCGACAGCCACCATTTCCGCCCGATCAAGGCCTTCAACCAGTACTTTCAACGTGCCATCCGGTAGTTTCAGTAACTGGAGAATCGTCGCCAGCGTACCTGCCGTATGCACATCATCCAGCCCGGGGTCATCAACATCAGCACTGCGTTGTGCGACCAGCAGTACCCGTTTGTCAGCTTCCATTGCCGCATCCAGTGCCTGAATCGACTTATGTCGTCCGACGAATAGCGGGATGACCATATGCGGGTAGACCACCACATCGCGTAACGGCAGAACCGGAACCACCAGTTCTGCCGGGATTTCAGGGAAATTCTCAGAATCAGACATAAAATTACCTCTTCAGCCATATCAGCAGCAAACCACGCACTGGCACACTATTATAAAGTGCCGGGGTATGTACATCATAACGGCAAGGAAATACTGCCGGTAAGAGAACCGACAGCATTATTGATCAGTACAAAACCGGATCAGCCGGTTTATTTATTCTGCGGCAACAGCTGTCTTGGGCTGTTCCGCGTTTTCATAAATCAGGTACGGTGCCGCATCACCATCAACCACGGACTCATCCACCACCACCTTGGAGACCATATCATCGGAAGGCAGTTCATACATGGTATCCAGCAGGATTTTTTCCATAATGGTACGCAGACCACGTGCTCCGGTCTTGCGTTCCATCGCTTTGCGGGCAATTGCATGCAAGGCATCATCCCGGAATACCAGCTCGGCACCTTCCATATCAAACAGGCGGCTGTACTGTTTGGTCAGTGCATTTTTCGGTTCGGTGAGGATTCTGACCAGTGCATCCTCATCCAGTTCCTGTAGTGTTGCGACCACGGGTAAACGACCGACAAACTCGGGGATCAGGCCGTAACGTACCAGGTCATCTGCTTCAATATCACGGATGATTTCACCAAAGCTCCGTGCATCATCCGGAACTTTAACGACCGCACCGAAGCCGATACTGCCTTTCTCGGTACGGTCACGGATCACCTTGTCCATACCGGCAAATGCACCACCACAAATAAACAGAATATTCCTGGTATCCACCTGCAGAAATTCCTGCTGCGGATGTTTACGTCCACCCTGTGGCGGGACTGACGCAATCGTGCCTTCAATCAGCTTCAGCAATGCCTGTTGTACACCTTCACCGGACACATCACGGGTGATGGAAGGGTTGTCTGATTTGCGGGAAATTTTATCGATTTCATCAATGTAGACGATACCGTTCTGCGCTTTGTCAACGTCATAGTCACACTTCTGCAACAACTTCTGGATAATATTTTCCACATCTTCACCGACATAACCGGCTTCGGTCAGTGTGGTGGCATCAGCAATGGTAAACGGTACGTTCAACAGCCGTGCCAGCGTCTCGGCCAGCAGTGTCTTGCCGCTGCCAGTTGGTCCGATCAGCAGGATATTGCTTTTGGCCAGCTCAACATCATCCTTGCCCTGATGTTGCAGACGTTTGTAATGGTTGTAAACCGCAACGGACAAGACTTTCTTGGCTAACCCTTGCCCGATAACATAATCATCCAGGCTCTGATTAATTTCACGCGGTGTCGGAAGTGTGGTGTTTTCATCCACTTCATCATGGCTGGCATGCATCTCTTCCTGAATAATATCATTACAAAGATCAACACACTCATCACAAATAAATACGGATGGCCCGGCGATCAGTTTACGGACTTCATGCTGGCTCTTGCCACAAAACGAGCAATACAATAACTTTCCGTTATCCTTGCCTTCCTTCTTATCTCGACTCATCAGAACCTCTGCTGACCGGCCATCCTTGAGTGACCGTAATAAATATTTGTACCCGCAGCTACAACCACTTTCACCCCAAAATCATGACAGTGTCAGCTGTTATAACTAACTCTACTATGTGCCGCTGGTTTCAACAATTTCAACCTGTTTTCAGGGGAAATCACCGTATATACGCAAGAATACTGCGAATTAGCTGTAAATAAAATGAAAACAGCCTGTAAAAACAGGCTGCTTGTAAATAAATCTTAAGGTCGATAGTGCCTAATTTACCTTATTCGCTGCCACGTTCCCTCAGAATATCATCAATCAGGCCGTATTCTTTTGCTTCCAGCGCCGTCATAAAGTTATCCCGATCAGTATCCTTCGCAATCTCATCCAGTGGCTTGCCGGTATGATGCGACAGGACCAGGTTCAGCTCTTCCCGAATTTTCAGAATTTCCCTGGCGTGAATTTCAATATCGGAAGCCTGTCCCTGAAAGCCGCCCAGTGGCTGATGAATCATGACGCGGGAGTGTGGCAGGGCGAAACGTTTGCCCGCTGCACCGCCAGCCAGTAGCACCGCACCCATACTGGCTGCCTGTCCGGTACACAAGGTGCTGACATCCGGCTTGATAAACTGCATGGTGTCATAAACTGCCATCCCGGAGGTGACTACACCACCAGGAGAATTGATGTACAGATGAATATCCTTTTCCGGATTTTCGGACTCCAGAAACAGTAACTGGGCCACAATGACATTGGCCATGTAATCCTCAACCGGCCCGACACAAAAAACGACCCGCTCTTTCAGCAAACGCGAGTAAATATCATACGCACGCTCACCGCGCGAAGACTGTTCAACCACCATGGGTACCAGATTCAGGGCTTTGGTATCCATTGCGCCACCATGATTATAAGACATAGAACAACTCCACTGTTAAACGGCCATCAGTTTACGCGACCGTTTTTTCTTCCTTTTTTTCATCAGCTGAAGACTCTGTTTCTTCTTCCTCAGCTATGTCCACCGGCTTCGGATTCATGATACTGTCAAAATCACTCGGTTCATCCGTTACCTGTGCATTGTCCACCACCCAGTCGACAATCATCTCTTCCATCACTGCGGCTTCAATGGTTTGCATTACCTGAGGATTGCCACGATAGTATTCAATCAGCTCATCCGGGTCTTCATAAGAAGCAGCTAATGTCTGTAACATATTATCGACACGTTCCTGATCACGCTGCATCTCTTTCTGGCGAATCACCTCACCGACGATCAGACCCAGTTTCACCCGGCGCTCAGCCTGCGGTTTAAACAGCTCATCCGGCAGATTGGCAGCATCGGCATCCGGAAGCCCGCGCTCTTTTATATTTTGTACGAACTCATCACGCACATGCTTGATTTCATCGGTAACCAGGGCTTCGGGGATTTCAATATCGTGCAGTTCAGACAAGCCATCCATCACTTGTTGTTTCATACGGGCTTTCAATGCATTAGACAACTCACGCTGCATATTGTTTTTCACTTCCGCGCGGAAAGTTTCCACGGAGCCGTCTTCAACACCAAACTGCTTGATAAACGCTTCATTCAGCTCTGGCAGTGCAGACTCCTTAACCGCCTTTACTGCCAGTTTGAACTGTGCGGTTTTACCTTTCAGATTTTCCGCCTGATAATCTTCCGGAAATGCCACATCAGCAATTTTCTCTTCACCGGCACTCATACCCTCCAGTGCGGCTTCAAAATCTTTCAGCATGCGACCGGCACCCAGCTCCACCTCGAAGTCTTCAGCCGCACCGCCTTCGAAGGGCTCACCCTCCAGTGAGCCTTCGAAATCCAGTACAATTTTGTCACCTTCAGCAGCCGCACGCTCAGCTTCATGCCATTCTTTCTGTTGCTCACGAATGATCTCGACCATTTTGTCAATGTCGGCTTCAGTGATTTCAACAGTGGGCCGGGTCAATTCCAGACCGGACACATCTGCCACCTCGAACTCAGGATAAATCTGGAAAGTTGCCACATATTCCAGTGGTTCACCCATCTTCATGCTGTTCATCTCAATGGCGGGCAGACCGGCAACACGCAGCTTTTCCTGTACTGCTGCCTCGGCAAAACTTTCCTGCAAAGCATCGCTCACCGCCTCTTGATGAACGGAAGCGCCATAACGCTGCTTTACCACCGCCAGCGGAACCTTGCCCGGACGGAAGCCATCAATGCGCACACGACCACGCATCGACTTCAGGCGTTTATCAACCTCCTGGTCAATACGTTCAGCGGGTAATGTCACGGTCATTTTACGTTCGATATTACCAGTGCTTTCTACAGAAACTTGCATGCCATACCTCTTAAATCCCTCATCCTGTCCTGAGATGAGCGGGATAATCATAAATAGTTGAGATGTTGATCAATGGTGCGAAAGGAGAGACTCGAACTCTCACGCCTTGCGGCACTGGAACCTAAATCCAGCGCGTCTACCAATTCCGCCACTTTCGCATAAAAGGAGGCGATTATACATAGCAAGATACGACTTGTATAATCAAACAACCCTGAAAGTTCATGATTTTAACAGAAGGGATGTGCTGCCCGAACTTTCACTGGGATGGGTGCAAACTATTCTTAAAGTGGGGTGGCTGACGGGGTTCGAACCCGCGACAACAGGAATCACAATCCTGGACTCTACCAACTGAGCTACAGCCACCACTGAATATTTTACCTGCGGGGAACTTGATGGCGCGCCCGGCAGGACTCGAACCTGCGACCCACGGCTTAGAAGGCCGTTGCTCTATCCAGCTGAGCTACGGGCGCAGACTGAAACCAGATAAGTTTGCTTTTTGAAAAACTGGTCGGGGTAGAGAGATTCGAACTCCCGACATCCTGCACCCAAAGCAGGCGCGCTACCAGACTGCGCTATACCCCGACTGACCACCATATTTATGGCACTGCGTTTCAAGTTCGCGAACTATACGCCGTCACTCTGACAGCGTCAAGGCTGAAATAGCATTTTTATCACTGATACTGCCAACGGATTTTACCACTGCGGGCAAGCCTGAAATATTCAGCAATAAACCGGCAATAAGCCAGTGGCAAACCAGTGGTAAACCAAGTTACCAGCAGCTTAGACACGCGCATTCAACCACGAGCCAATCGCGGGCGGAACCGTTTTCTGTGCCTTGCCACTCACATAAATTCCGATATGGCCACCCTTAAAAGACATCTCGGAGTAGTCATCTGTTCCGACATGGTTGGATAAAACGGTTGAGGCTGATGGTGGCACCAGATGATCCTGTTCGGCATAGATATTCAGTACCGGCATATTGATATTTGCCAGATCAACCCGATGAGTACCGATTTCGATTTCACTCTTGATCAGTTTGTTCTGCTGGATAAAATCTTTCAGAAACTGGCGGAAGGTTTCGCCGGCCTGATCCGGGCTGTCAAAGATCCACTTTTCCATGCGCAGAAAGTTATCCAGTGCCTGTGGATCATCCATACGATCCACTATTTCGAGGTACTTCTGCCCCATCAACCGGTAAGGTTTCAGGCTCAGGAACACCCGGTTCAGCCATTCACCCGGCACATTGCCCAGCGTATCTACCAGCTGATCGGCATTAACCGGCTGTGCCCAGTGACTCAGCAGATTATCTTCCGTATGAAAATCGACCGGTGTTACCATCGTCACCAGATTTTTCACTTTTTCAGGGTGCATGGCGCTGTAACAAAGACTGAACACTCCACCCTGACAGATCCCCAGCAGATTGATCTGCTTTATGCCGTGGCGACGACATACTTCATTGACACAGGCATGCAGTAAATGATTCAGGTAATCATCAAGGGTCAGGTAACGGTCAGCCTGTTCCGGATAACCCCAGTCAACCAGATAAACATCCTGTCCGCTATCCAGCAGGCCCTGTACGGTTGAGCGGTTTTCCTGCAAGTCGGCCATATAGGGGCGATTAACCAGCGCATAAACGATAATCAGCGGTACGGGATTACGTTTAATAGCAGGATCAGTATGGTAATGCAGTAATCGTAACTTGCCGCACTCAAACACTACATCGTGCGGCGTTACTCCGGAAGACAGCTCATCCATTTTGAGCAGGCTGGACAGGCCTGTAGACAGTTTTTCCTGGAAAGCCCCTATTTCTTTAATAATACTTTCAGGACTGATTTGGAATGGATCCACGTTGTTATTTCCCCTGAATCATCAACATGATGCGGGAGAATAACGCTGTTATACCCGGATCAAGATATAACAGCGTTTTGCCACATCGGTTATGCCCGTTACACTGACTGTCTGCCGGACAGTTCCGCAGCCTGCGTCACCCATTTGTCGCGCACCAGGCGACCGCGGGCATCAATCTGCTTGTCCAGTTTCTGCGTCTGATCATCTGACAAGGCGGCTAACTGGTCAAATGTCTGAATACCGGCATCAAACAGTTTTTCCTGCATCTTCGGACCCAACCCTTTAATCCTGGTCAGGTCATCCGGCTGTTTATCTTCCGCTTCCGGCTCTACGGCCGCAATGTCCCGCTCAGCCTGCTTTGTGGTTTCTCCAAGGGTTGTTTCCGGTTTTTGCTCTACAGCTGCGATAGTATTGTTATTATTGTCATTTTCTTCAGTAACCGGTTCTTCGGTTGCCTGGTTATTAGTCGCAGTGGCCATTGTTGCAACCTGTTCTTTCAGTTCCTGAATCTCTTTCTGTAGATCAGCGTTTTCCTGAACCACTTTCTGTTGCTGTTGCAACACTTTATCCAGATCATCTGCAGTCAGAATGCGTAAAGCCTGTAGCTGCGAATCGCGCACGGTATCCAGTGCCCCTTTCAGCGCAACAAAGGCATTGACCATTTCGCCGTACACTTTCTGATATTCATCACTGAAAGCAAATTTTTGGTAAGCCTCTTCGCTGACATCCACCCACAAATCATACAGCTCGCGCAGTGATGCAATGCTCATGCCTTCACTGCCCATCTGGGCAATCCGGTCACGTAATGCCCGTACAGATGTCAGGCCATGACCGGCGAAAGCCTCCATATAATTCTGCAGGGCAGTTTGATAGGCATTGCTCAGTTCTTCAAGTAGTTGCTGGTTATGCGGTGAAGTGTGTTCGCCGAAACCGGACAGGTTCAGCACTTTCTTCAGTTGTTCCTGCCACATCGCTGAATTACCCTCCGCCAGACCTTTGAAGCTATTTTCCATCGCGGTCATCCAGCTTTCCAGCCCATTGTTATTTTCTGATCTGGAAGCTGTCGCCATCGCATTTTCCGCCAGGTGCGTGTAAACCTTGCTCATCTCAAATACCCGATCCATCAGTTCACTGGCTTGTACCGGCATTTGTGGTGTGGCTATTGACCACCATTTTTCCATGGCTTCAGCCCAGCCGGGTGCAGCGGTATTAATGCTGGCGGTTTCGCCACTCATGCTCAGCAGATGATTCCAGTATTTTTGCTGAGCATCCGTCCAGCTTTTCATCATTTCTTCAGACCAGCCAGGTATATTCATTGCTAACAACTCCACCAAACAATAAAAAGTATTGTGTCAAATAACCATATCATGCTATTTTGTGCGCCGCAACATTCAGCAATGCAGCATTTTTTATCGTAAGGAGTTTCGGAGATGCGAGAAGATATCGTCATTGTGGCGGCAACCCGCACGGCCCTGGGATCATTCGGTGGTTCGCTGGCAGGTGTCAGTGCCCAGGAGATGGGTGCAACCGTTATCAAAAGTCTGATGGAAAAAACCGGCCTGAATAATGACCAGGTTGATGAAGTCATTATGGGGCAGGTACTAACTGCTGGTAGTGGTCAGAATACCGCTCGTCAGAGTGTTATTTCCGCCGGGCTCTCGGAAAAAACTCCGGCCATGACCATTAACAAGGTTTGTGGCAGTGGCCTGAAGGCGGTGCATCTGGCATTCCAGGCCATCGCCTGTGGTGATGCTGACATCGTTATCGCCGGTGGCCAGGAAAATATGAGTGCTTCCATGCATGTCGTACCCAACTCACGCAATGGTCAGAAAATGGGCGACTGGAAGATGGTCGATACCATGATTAAGGATGGCCTGTGGTGTGCTTTCAACAACTACCACATGGGTACCACTGCGCAAAATATCGCTGACCAATACGCATTTACCCGTGAGCAGCAGGATGAATTTGCGGCTCGTTCACAACAAAAAACGGAAGCTGCGCAAAAAGCTGGTCACTTTGACAATGAAATCACCCCGGTGACTATCCCGCAGCGCAAGGGTGATCCGGTGGTCTTTAAGGTTGACGAATTCCCGCGCCACGGCACTACTGCGGAAAGTCTGGCCAAACTGCGCCCCGCATTCAGCAAAGACGGTACTGTCACCGCCGGTAATGCTTCTGGTATTAATGATGGTGCTGCGGCTGTGATGGTCATGACCGCATCGAAAGCGGATGAGCTGGGTCTGAAGCCGATGGCGCGTATTAAGTCATTTGCCAGTGCCGGTGTTGATCCGGCGATTATGGGAACCGGCCCGATTCCGGCCACTACTAAATGTCTGGAAAAAGCGGGCTGGACAGTGGCGGACCTGGATATGATTGAGGCTAATGAAGCCTTTGCTGCCCAGGCCATGTCGGTTAACAAGGATCTGGGCCTTGATCTGGACAAGGTCAACGTCAGTGGGGGCGCAATTGCGCTGGGCCACCCGATTGGTGCTTCCGGTGCACGCGTGCTGGTGACCCTGCTGCACGGTATGGAACGCACTGGTGCGCAAAAGGGGCTGGCAACGCTGTGTATCGGCGGTGGTCAGGGTGTCGCACTGGCTGTGGAAAAAGTTTGATTGAATTAATCTCGTTACATTAAGCAGAGGACAAAACAATGAGTAAAGTAGCATTAGTCACCGGTGGCACCGGCGGTATCGGTACCGCAATCTGTCAGCGTCTGGCAAAGGATGGCTTCAAGGTTATCAGTACCTATTTCGAGCCGGAAGAACAGGCTAAAGCCTGGGCAGAGGCACAGGACTTTGATGTGGATCTGTATGCGTGTGATGTTGCGGATTATGATTCCTGCGCAGCCATGAAAGAACAGATTATCGCAGATCATGGTCGTGTGGATGTTATTGTTAATAATGCGGGTATCACCCGTGATGCAAAATTTACCCGCCTGACACCGGAAAAGTGGAAAGCGGTTATTTCTACTAACCTGGACAGTCTGTTCAATGTCTGTCACCAGTTTGTGGAAGGCATGACGGAAAACGGTTTTGGCCGTATCGTCAATATCGCCTCCATCAATGGTCAGAAAGGTCAGGCCGGTCAGACTAACTACAGTGCGGCCAAGGCAGGTGCGCATGGCTTCACGATGGCGCTGGCACAGGAAGTGGTACGCAAGGGTGTGACCGTGAACACCGTATCGCCGGGTTATATCGGTACGGATATGGTGATGGCAATTCGTGAAGACATCCGCGAGATGATTATTGATGGTATTCCAATGAAACGCCTGGGTAAGCCGGAAGAAATTGCAGCAGTGGTTGCCTTCCTGTGTTCCGATGATGCGGCTTTCATCACCGGCGCTAACTATGCAGCTAACGGCGGTCAGCATATGCATTAAACCGGATGGGTTTAAGACTTTATGCAACAGGCATGGTGGTAACACTGTGCCTTTTTTATGTGTAGCTCTGCTATACTGTGTACCGGATTCCTGCCGGAACAAATGGATTAAAATTAAATATGTCAGAAACACGTATTATAAAAAAATACCCGAATCGCAGACTGTATGATACCCACCAGAGCCGCTATATTACCTTGTCCAGTGTGCGCGAACTGGTGATGGAGGAAATACCTTTTCAGGTGATTGACCGTCAGAGCGGTGAAGATATTACCCGCAGTATTTTATTGCAGATCATTATGGAGCAGGAAACCGGGGGGGAGCCGCTGTTTAGTGCCGATATACTGTCCCAGTTCATCCGTAACTACGGTGTCACCACACAACAGGGTTTTACCTCCTTCCTTGAGCAAAGCATGAATATGTTCAGTACGCAACAGGAAGCGATGCGCGAACAAATGCAAAAAGCACTGACCAGCACTCCGCTGGATAACTGGCTGAAGATGAGTGAAAAGAATATGCAGACCTGGCAGAAAATGCAGAAAGACATGTTCAAGGGTATTCTGCCGGATAGCGACAAGGACAAACAATGACGGTTTTAGGTATTCTGCTGGTTATGATTCAGGTCGCTTTCGCTGTCCATGCAATTCGCAGCGGGCGCGAGGTGTATTGGCTGTTTATTATCATGTTTCTTCCTGCCCTCGGCTGCGCCCTGTACTTTTTTACTCAGGTTGTGCCGGACAGTCGCAATAGCTATACACTGCGCAAAACAGGCAACAAACTGCTGAAAGCCGTTGATCCGGAACGGGAATTGCGAAAATGTAAGGATGAGCTGGATATGGTCGATACTGTTGAAAACCGGCTCAAACTGGCGGATCAGTATATTGAGGCTGAACAGTATGCGGAAGCAATTCCGTTGTTGCGAAAAACACTGGAGACCACCCACGAAAATGACCCGTATGTGCTGGAAAAAATGGCCCGGGCCTTATTCGGCATTGAGGATTATCAGCAGGCGGTTGATACACTGGATTTGCTGATCAGGGAAAATCCCCATTTTCAGTCCCATGATGGTCACCTGCTGTATGCTCGCAGTCTGGAAGCTCTGGACAGAAAAAACGAGGCACTGGAAGAATACCAGGTGCTGGCTACCTCATATCCGGGTGAAGAAGGGCGGGTACGTTATGCCCAGCTGTTACTGGCCACCAATCAGCCGGAAGCGGCAAAACAGGTCTTTGAGGATGTGCTGAGTCGTACCCGGCGTGCCCCGCGCTATTATGTAAAAAAAGAGAAACACTGGATTGTGTTGGCCAGGCAGGGGCTGAAATCACTGGAATAACCACCTGGATCAGTACACAAATTTGTCTCAGCAAAACATGGCGGCTGTTGGTAAAATACGGCTGTCTTCAATTTTTCCCGTAAGTATCCCATGTCAATAAAAACTGTCGCCCCCCGTCGTAAAGCCATTTTAATTATTCTGGATGGTTTTGGTGTTAACCCCAGTAAAGTCAATAATGCAGTCCATGAAGCAGATACGCCAAACTTTGACCGCTACTTTGGCAGTTATCCACACACTACCTTGCAGGCTTCCGGGCGTGCGGTCGGTTTGCCGGATGGTCAGATGGGTAACTCCGAAGTTGGCCATATGACCATTGGCTGTGGCTCTATCCTGAAACAGGATCTGGTGCGTATTGATGATGCAGTGGCTGATGGCAGTCTGGCTGAAAATACCGCATTCACTGCCGCACTGGTGCGGGCGAAACAGAACGAGCGGCCCTTGCACCTGATCGGGCTGGTATCTGATGGCGGTGTGCATAGTCATTTGAACCACCTTGAGGCGTTGCTGCGTGAGTGTCGGGCACAGGGGGTGACACCGATGGTACATGCGATAACGGATGGGCGCGATACGGCTCCACGGCTGGCGGGGCAGTTTATGCAACGGTTACAGACGGTTATGGCGGAAACCGGCGGCGAAATTGCCAGCGTTTGCGGGCGTTTTTATGCGATGGATCGTGATCGTCGCTGGGACCGAACCAGGGTGGCCTGGGATGCATATGTGCATGGTATCGGTACTCCGGCTAAAGATGCGCTGTCTGCGGTTGCCGATGCTTATGCGGCGGGTGAGAGTGATGAGTTTATTAAGCCGCGCCTGACACCGAAGGCGGAAAAGATTCAGGCCGGAGATGAGGTGCTGTTTTTCAATTTCCGCAATGACCGTCCGCGCCAGATGTCCGAGGCATTGGCGATGGCAGATTTTGAGGGGTTTGACCGTGGTGACTTTGGTCTGGTATCACTGACCACACTGACGCAATATGACAAAGGTTATGGGGTGCCGGTGATGTTTGCGCCGGATCGTCCACAGACCAATCTGGCGGATACCCTGAGTCAGGCCGGGTTGCGGCAGTTCCATTGTTCAGAGACAGAAAAATATGCCCATGTTACTTTCTTCTTTAACAGTGGCCGTGAGCAGCCTTACGAAGGTGAAGACCGCATCGTCATTGACTCACCGAAAGTGGAAACTTACGACCTGAAACCGGAAATGAGTGCGCCGGAAGTGGCGGATACGGTGATTGCGGCGATGGCAAAGGATGAATATGCTTTTATTGTGGTGAATTTTGCCAATGGTGATATGGTCGGGCATACCGCTGTACCGGAGGCGATGCTGAAAGCGGTGGAAGCACTGGATCGTGAAGTCGGACGGGTGCTGGACGCGGCGGTGGAGCATGAATATTCGGTGTTGCTGACCGCTGACCACGGTAACTGTGATGAGTACATTGACCCACTGACCGGTGAACCAAACACCCAGCATACGGTTTATCCGGTGCCCTGTCTGATTATGGACAAGGTCAACTGGCGCTTATCCACCGGAGCGGGTTTGAGTGATATTGCACCAACGCTGCTGCAACTGATGGGCGTGGCACAGCCGGAAGTGATGACGGGACGCAGTATTTTGCTGGAAGAGGTTTGATAGATTTGCTGGCGGCGAGTCTTTATCATGCTCATAAAATCAGTTTTTCGGCGGCAGCAGCCTTGGCCAACCTGAGTTTTGATGAGTTTCTTTATCGTTTGCGTGAGCATTTTAATTCAGGTTTTCTGATTGAGGATGAATCAGTTGAGGAAGACCTGATTATTGTTGATCAAATATTCTGCGTAAGTTAAAAGCACAGGACTAATAACAGGGGAGCCTTCGTGATTTTTTCACTGTGAAAGCAACATAGGGTGCGTATAATCCCCCGTTTTTATTCCAAATTAACAAGAGAGTCTGAATGAGACCCAGTGGACGTCACCCGGATCAGATGCGCCCGGTAAAATTTACCCGTCATTACACCTGTCACGCAGAAGGTTCCGTGCTGGTGGAGTTTGGTCACACCAAAGTGTTGTGTACTGCCAGCATTGATGAGCGGGTGCCACCGTTTTTGAAGGGCAAAGGGCAGGGCTGGGTGACGGCTGAGTACGGTATGTTGCCACGTTCCACGCATAGTCGTATGGGGCGTGAGGCGGCACGGGGCAAGCAAAGTGGTCGTACACAGGAGATTCAGCGACTGATTGGCCGTTCACTGCGGGCAGTGGTCGATATGGATGCACTGGGGGAACGACAGATTACGCTGGATTGTGATGTGTTGCAGGCTGATGGTGGAACCCGCACTGCCTCTATTTCCGGGGCTTATGTGGCGTTGTGTGATGCGATTGATGCGCTGAAAAAACAGGGCAAACTGAAGCGTGATCCGATTCATGGTCATGTCGCTTCGGTATCAGTCGGTATTTACAACGGTGTTGGTGTGCTGGATCTGGATTATCCGGAGGATTCCAGCGCGGAAACAGACATGAATGTGGTGATGAATGAAGCCGGGCAGTTTATCGAAGTGCAGGGTACGGCTGAAGGGCATGCATTCCGTCGCGAAGAACTGGATCAGATGTTGGCGCTGGCGGAAAAGGGCATCCATGAAATCATTGAATTGCAACAGGCTGTGTTGGCGGAATAGGGTGGGGCTGTGACCGGAAAACTGCGGTTGGTGCTGGCCAGTGGTAATGCGGGGAAACTGCGGGAGTTTTCGGCTTTACTGGCCGATTTCGGCTGGGAAATTATCTCGCAGGATGAACTGGGTGTCGCTGAAGCGGAGGAAACCGGCCTCAGTTTTGTCGAAAATGCGATTCTCAAGGCACGCAATGCCGCTGCGCAAACCGGACTGCCAGCGCTGGCGGATGATTCCGGGATTGTGGTGGATGTTTTACACGGTCAGCCGGGAATTTATTCTGCACGTTTTGCCGGTACGCCGGGTGATAGCGCCGCCAATAATGCCAAATTGCTGACCGAATTAGAGGGTATTCCGACGGCACAGCGCACGGCCCGGTTTCACTGTTGTATTGTGCTGGTGCGTGATGCGGCTGATCCGGTGCCCCTGATTGCCGAAGCGGATTGGGAAGGTTCGATTCTGGAGCAACCGGCAGGCAAGCAAGGCTTTGGCTATGACCCGCTGTTTTATGTGCCGACGCATGATTGCAGTGCCGCAGAGTTGAATGCCGCAGAAAAAAATCGTATCAGTCACCGTGGTCAGGCATTACAAAAGCTGGTTGAGCTGCTGGATG
Organism: Thiothrix nivea; assembly: GCA_002746895.1. Classification (GTDB taxonomy): domain Bacteria; phylum Pseudomonadota; class Gammaproteobacteria; order Thiotrichales; family Thiotrichaceae; genus Thiolinea; species Thiolinea nivea_A. Next base: position 4,640 of record PDRT01000022.1, on the reverse strand, counting down.
AAAAGACCGGGCAGGGGATGTGATGGGTTTTTTAATAAAGCTATGGCTGGGGCTGCGGGCAACACTGTTTATGGCCGGGTTTGTACTGACCACGCTGGTTTATGTGTTTGTATTTCCATTGTTAATTTTTTCATCATACCGTCAGCGTTATCCGGTACTGGCTTTCTGGAGCACAATGAATCTGTGGTGGCTGAAAGTCACCTGTGGCGTTAATTACAGGGTACTGGGCCGGGAAAATATTCCGGTTGATAGCACTGCACTGATTATGTCGAACCACCAGTCCACCTGGGAGACGATGGCACTGGCTGAGGAATTTCCACCATTGACCTGGGTTCTGAAGCGGGAATTGCTCAAAGTACCGGTGTTTGGCTGGGGTTTACGCATGATTAAGCCGATTGCGATTGACCGCCGCAGCGGACGCAGTGCAGTAGAACAGATTAAAGTACAGGGCAAAAAGCGGCTGGATGAGGGAATCTGGATGGTGATTTTCCCCGAAGGCACACGAGTCAGGCCCGGTGTAAAAGTGCGGTACAAGCTGGGTGGTGCAGTGCTGGCGGCTTATGCGGGGTATCCGGTAATTCCGGTTGCGCACAATGCCGGTATGAGCTGGCCGCGCCATTCTTTCATCAAAAAACCTGGCACCATTACGATGAGTATCGGTCAGCCAATTGCAACCCAAGGCAGAACACCGGAAGATATTCTGCAGGAAGTGGAAAGGTGGATTGAGGCCGAGAAAGCCAGGCTGGTTTTTTGATCGGTCGTTCCTGGCCGTTCTTGTTTTAAAACCGGATGATCTGAAGCAATCATCCGGTTATTTTCAGGCTTAAATCACAAGAATGAAAAATTAATTCCCGCTGAGTAAACATCAACATCGGTTTTCAGTGTGTTCAGCTCGCCGGTATCACCGTAATGATCCTTGCTGAAATCAACCAGTACGTCATTATTACCCACGTTGAAGTAGCGATCCCAGCCAGCCCGCAGTGAGATGTTGTGATTTAGCTCATATTCCAGGCCAGCACCAATCATGGGATCAACACCACTGTCATCAACAGTGCCGTGCGGAATGCGTGAGTTATTACTGTTGGAATGCACTTCGCTGTTCCAGGCGAAAACACCGGCCTTGCCATAGGCCAGCATGCGTGAAGATTTGCCCAGGCGGTAACGACCGACTGCTGCCAACGTAACGCCTTTGGTTTCCTGGGTCACCGAGGCCGGGTCACTGTATTCGTATGACGCTGTGTCACCCAGGTCGGCATAACCAATCTCTACCGCGAAGTTATCGTTAAACTGGAAGCCACCATAAATATGCCCGGCGCTGCCACCATCACCGATACGGCATTCTTCGTTCTCCTTGCCAGCATCCGTGCAGATATGACCATTGTCAAAATCAGCCGAATCGTTATCAATATGCGCCTGTCCGATAGATGCGCCAATGTAAAATGGGGCGGGGCCACCGGCCAGTGCGCTGGAACTGAATGAGGCCAGCAGGCAAGCTGCGACCACTGAGGTTAAGTTATATTGTTTCATTACCCTTTCCTGATTTAGATAAGAATCTCTTTATCAGCATAGGACGATGTTGCATGGCTCAGCTTGTCAGATCGGTATCAGCGGGAGGGATTTCAGGATAAACGTACGGTGTAATCAGCCCTGCTTATTGCATGTCTGACCCACTGCCTGTGCAAGGGCATTTTTCCGGGTAAAAATTGCAGATCGTTAAATAAATATGAATGAATATTTGGTTTGCCAACGCGAAAATTCATGGGATGTCACCTATCCAAACCCTATCATAACCCTTCATATCTAAACTTAATCAATCATAATATCTTGTTTTAGATGGATATTTTTATCAAAAAAGCCTTCATAACCCTTCATGCTTAAACCTTCATTATTTTAACCTTTCAGAATTTTCTTGTATGATTCTCTGTACAGAAATCAGATATTTCTAGTGTCAGTATTTTTTGTACAAGGCTTGTCCTTAAGTTTGTACAAGTTATGGAGGGTGACAGTGTGCTAACTAATGCTTGGCTACAGTCAAATTATCGAAAAGAACATGACAAAGGGTTTGAGAAGGCTGACCGTGATGGTCTGGGTGTTCGGGTATCTCCTAAAGGTAAGTTGACCTGGCAGATGCGTTATCGGTTTGCCGGTAAAGCAAAACGGGTTGATATTGGTACTTATCCGGCTGTCAGTCTGAAAGATGCACGAACAGAGTGTTTAAGGCTGCGGGGTCTGTTGGAGCGTGGTGGTGATCCAAAGGCAATCATGCAGCAGGAACGTATTCAGCAGCAGCTTGGGGAAACCTTGGAGGATATGTTCTATCGTTGGTATGAGAAGGATTGCCGCTCTAAAAAGTCATCGCCAGAGCAAATTAAACGCAGTTTTGAAATTCATGTTTTCCCGAAGATTGGTAAATTGCCGATCCGGAACATTACTGTACAGATATGGATAACGTTGCTGGAGGGTATTTCTGAAAATATCCCGGCTATCGCCAGTCGCATTTTGGGGAATGCCAAGCAGATGTATCGCTGGCTGATCCGGCGCGGCTGGGTTGATGTAAACCCACTGGCAGAAATTAGTCCGTGGCATGATCTGGGGATCAAGAAAAAGACCTCTAATCGGGCATTGGATGATGATGAGCTGCGGTTTGTTCTGGATGCTATCAATCATTCCAGGATGCTTGAGAAAAATATGATTTTTGTAAAGCTGTGTTTGTTGTATGGGTGCCGCCCTGCTGAACTTAGACAGTCCAATAAATCCGATTTTGATTTTGATAGTGGCATCTGGACCGTGCCGAAAGAAAATCACAAGATGGGAAGGAGAACCGGTAAACCACTGTTGCGGCCTATTACCAAGCTGGCTGAGTCGTTGATTCGACAGGCCATGTTATTAAGTCCTCATCCTGATTTCATGTTCACCAGTATTAAGAACGATCAGAAACGCATGACACACTCTGCGTTATTGAAGATGCCGTTGAATTTGTCCAGGTGGATTTATAAGCACCACCATTATGTTCTGGCGCATTGGTCTATCTACGATTTGCGCAAGACGGCCCGAACCAACTGGAGTACGCTGACCATGCCCCATGTGGCAGAGATTATGCTGGGGCATAAGTTACCCGGAGACTGGCAGGTTTATGATCAGCATCACTATCTGGATGAGCAGGCCGCCTGCTTGAGCAAGTGGGGTGAGAAACTGACTGGCATGGATTTTTAGTTTCCATGCCTCACATTTCCAGTATGCAGCCGTATTGGGCTATTTCCCACTGCTCTAGCTGTGAGCGCCGCCATTTGTAGGTATTGCCACAGCCGCTACCGCCTGCTATCGGCTTGGGTAACGGGTTTTCTGAACGCTTTGTCCAGCGGATCAGTGTTTGAGGCGATGTTATGCCGTAGGTTTCCATCAGTTTTTTGGAGTCTACCAGTCGGTCTGTTTTTTGTGTCATGTCATGTCCCTCATTCTGTTTCCTTCAGTCGAAGGAAACGACATGGCCAGAGCTTGGTCTATAGGAACTGAAAAACCGGCGGCTGCCGGGTGACCGCCGCCACCATTGTGCTTGGCTATCGCTGACACATCTGTATCGCTATCGCGGGTACGCAGGCTGTAGACGCGCTTACCGTCCGTGGTATCGAAGTAGACGGCAGCAAACGGCCAGCCTTTGGCAAGTTCGCCGCATATTTCACTAATCAGGGTGCTGGTGTTTAATACGGGAACGGTGTAGCTGCTCCCTGCCCCATCTTCCAGGTGAATATATTGTTCTGAGTTGTTCCACTGGTAGATTGCGCGGTCAATCTGGGTTTGTTGATAGCGCAGTATCCCTTCGCCCTCCAACTTTAGCTGCTCGACTTCACTGTCATCCAGAAACCTGTCCCAGATTTCCAGTTCCATCGGGTAACTTGCCAGCGCCGCGCTGACTTCTCTGGACTGTTCCATTTCCCATTTCCAAAGGTCACGATCCTGTATATACCGGATCAGCTCAGGGACTTTTTCGACATTCAGGGGTTTATGAAGATAGTCCCAGGTCAGCATTGCGCCTGAGTAATTCATATCAAAGATGCAGAAGTCCAGCCCTTTCAGGGCTTCTTCTGCGGTTTTGTGGTGGTCGATAACCAGCAGGCTTTCAGCATCCCCATACTGGGCACTAAGAAACTCAGTGTCTTTCCCCCACTCTTTTGAATTATAAACAGCCAGGGCTGCGCCGAGTCCATCGGCGCAGTTTTTGTGATAGATGCAGAGTCTATTACTCATTGGATTCTCCCTGTTGAAAGGTGTCTTCTTCTCTGTGTTCATGGTTATCATCTCCTATAAACTCCTATATTCTCCTGTAGCCTCACTATAGTGAGAACAGGCCCAGTCCAGCCAGGCCCGCGCGGATTAGTAAGCCCCCTACCCCGGATTGCCGGTGAATGATCTCAATGGTTAAGGTTCGGTTTTTGTCCGGTGATCGGGACTGCTGCTGGGCCGTTTGTTTTTGCTTTTTCAGCTGTTCTTGCAGCATGTATTCTTCAAGATCAGCAAGATAGTTATCAGTATTCATACCTGCCCCCCCTGGCTCTGGACATGGCGGCCATTAGCCTTTCTCTTTTTGCTGCCAGTCGCTTCTGGCGTTCAGTCTGCCCTGCTTCGGGATGCCCATCCGGATG
>PDRT01000021.1 GCA_002746895.1 Thiothrix nivea | reverse complement strand
TTTGCCGAGCCGCTGATGAACAAGCTGATGAACATTCCGGAGCGGAAGCACGAAGCCAGTTATTTTCTCGGCCAGATTTACGAAGGTCAGGAGCGAATGGAAGATGCGCTGGCTGCGTATGACGAAGCACTTTATGGTGATTTTGCCAGAGAAGCGACGATGCGGAAATCATTTCTGCTTAAACAGCAACAGGGTCTGGAAGTGGCGCGTGTCTGGTTAAGGGAAAAACTGGCGGATACACTGATTCCCGGTCGTCAACTGGCGTTTATGCTGGCGGACGCACAATTGCTGTATGAGGCCAGGCGTTATGATGAAGCCATTGCTGTTTATAATGAGGCAGAAAAGCTGGGTATCAGCACACGGGATGTGCTTTATTCGCGTTCGCTGAGTTATGATCGTGCGGGTAACGTTGAGCTGGCGGAGAAAGACCTGCGTGAAATTATCCTCAATGATGACGAAGATGCGGATGCGCTGAACGCACTGGGCTATATGCTGACGGTGAGTACGGATCGTTATCAGGAGGCCAAAACACTGATCAGCCGTTCGCTGGAGATTAATCCAGCTAATCCGGCCACACTGGACAGTATGGGCTGGGTGCTGTTCAAACTGGGTGAGTCGGACGGGGCAGAAAAGTATTTGCGGGATGCCTTTAAAAAAATGCCTGATCCCGAGGTCGGTGGCCACCTGATTGAAGTGCTGTCACAGCAGGGTAAAAAGGAGGAGGCGGCAAAACTGCTGAAAGACATGCTGGCGGAGTATCCGGATGATAAAATTCTGGTGGAGGTACGTGAGCGTCTGGTGGAGCGCTCAAAATAAGTGTCAGTAAAGACCTGCTGAAACCATCTGCGGAATGTACTATTTTCAGCGTAATCAACTAAACAAGGATTCATTGATGAGAAACGGAATTTTACTGCTTTGCGCACTGACAGTGGCAGTGGGCTGTACCCAGAATAAGACCAGACCCGGTGCCACGGCATCAGCGGCGGCAACCACCATGACATCGGAAGCAGCCTGGCAGAATCGCCAGCGTGTTTTTGCCCGTATGAAAGCATGGAGCATGAAAGGCCGGGTAGGGTTGCAGTTACGCGGCCAGAACTGGTCGTTCGGTATGAACTGGGCGGAAAAGGCCGGTGGCGAGTCAGTCATGGATATTATTAATCCGCTGACCGGGGCCGTCATGGCGAATATCCGTGAAACCGGCTCTCAGGTGGTGCTGAAAGCGGCAGATGGTAAAAGTTACCGGGATACTGATGCGGAACGCCTGTTGCAGCGCCAGTTGAAACTCCGCTTTCCGCTGAACGATATGCGCTACTGGGCCCGAGGTATTCCGGCACCGAATCAGCCGATTGAAGCGATCAAACTGGATGCGAAGGGTCGGCCACTGAAATTGCAGCAGGGTGGTTGGGTTGTGACTTACACCGCTTTTAAAGGTAACGGCACGAATGCCTTTCCGGCTAAAATGACGCTGGAAAAGGCTGCGGAACGGGCAAAGGCAAAAGTGGTGGCAAAACAGTGGCGGAGCCGCTTCTGAAGTCTCTGACCTTGCCGGCTCCGGCAAAAATTAATCATTTCCTGCATATTACCGGTCGGCGGGCCGATGGTTATCATCTGCTCCAGACCCTGTTTCAGTTTCTGAATTACGGCGATGAGATTACCCTGACACTGCGTCATGATGGAGTCATTTCACGCTCACAGGGAAATAAAGGGATTCCGCCGCAGGAGGATCTGGCGGTGAAGGCTGCTGAACTTCTGCAAACCGATACCGCCTGTCAGCTCGGTGCCGATATCCGTGTTGAGAAACGTCTGCCGATGGGTGGCGGTTTGGGGGGCGGGAGTTCGGATGCTGCCACAACACTGCTGGGCTTGAATCTGCTCTGGGGGCTGGCGCTGAGTGAAGAGCGCCTGGCCGCACTGGGGCTGGCTCTGGGGGCTGATGTGCCGGTGTTTGTACAGGGTCGTACCGCCTGGGCGGAGGGGGTGGGGGAGCGCCTGACATTTGTCGAACTGGCGGAAAAATGGTACCTGGTAGTGCATCCGGGTGTACATATATCCACTGCTGAAATTTTCTCAAATGCAGGCTTGACACGTGATCTCCAACCCATCACAATAGCGGCCTTTCTCGCAGGGCAGACACAAAACGTGTTTGAATCTGTGGTAAGAAAAGCATCTTCTGAAGTCGATAAAGCGTTTAACTGGCTGTCAGATTTTGCAGTGACAAAAATGACAGGTTCAGGTGCCTGTTTGTTTGCTGAGTTTGAAAATGCGGTTGATGCTCAGCAGGTGTTAAACCGGTTACCTGCACAATGGTCAGGCTTTGTTGCCAGAAGTGAGTCCCGATCATCTCTGCACCAACAGCTTGACATAATTGCAAAATCTGTCTGATCAGTTTTAACAGATGGGCCGTCGCCAAGTGGTAAGGCACCGGGTTTTGATCCCGGCATGCGTAGGTTCGAGTCCTACCGGCCCAGCCATCTACTCAATACGAGCAATTCATGTCTGACGATAGAATGATGGTATTCACGGGTAATGCCAACCCTGAACTGGCCCGTAAAGTCGTCGACCATCTCGGTATTTCCCTTGGTGAAGTCAGAGCAGAGCGTTTCAGCGATGGTGAAGCGCATGTTGAGATCATGGAAAATGTCCGCGGTCGCGATGTTTTTGTCATCCAGCCCACCTGTGCCCCGACCGACAACAATATCATGGAATTACTGATTATGTCAGATGCACTGTATCGTGCGTCGGCAGGCCGGATTACGGCGGTTATTCCCTATTACGGTTATGCACGTCAGGATCGTCGTGTGCGCTCACGCCGCGTGCCGATCTCGGCCAAACTGGTGGCGGATATGATCGCTACCGGGCATGTTGACCGCGTGCTGACCATTGATCTGCATTCGGATCAGGTGCAGGGCTACTTCGATGTGCCGGTGGATAATATTTATGCTTCCGGTGTGTTGCGTGATGATGTGCTGTCCAAGCAGCTGAACGATCTGATTGTGGTGTCGCCGGATGTTGGCGGAGTGGTGCGGGCCAGAGCCTTGTCCAAGTCACTGAATGATGATCATCTGGCGATTATCGATAAGCGTCGCCCGGAGCCGAATAAGGCCGAAGTGATGAATATTATCGGTGAGGTCGAAGGACGGCATTGTGTGCTGATTGATGACCTGATTGATACCGGCGGTACGCTGTGTAATGCAGCGGAGGCATTGAAAACACGTGGTGCATTGAGTGTCTGTGCTTATGCCACCCATGCGGTTTTCTCCGGCAAGGCTGTGGAAAATATCGAAAATTCCATGCTGGACGAGGTGGTGGTGACGGATACGATTCCATTGCGTGCAAACGCACAAAAATGTGATAGAATCCGCCAGCTCTCTGTCGCAGGGATTCTGGCCAAGACCATGTTGCGTATTAACCGTGACGATTCGGTCAGCTCATTATTTGAGAAGGTCTGAGTCCATTGTCCTGAGAGACAGAGCATGAATCAATCACCGAACCTGGTCGCGGGACGGTGATCCTTATTTACTTTGGAGATAGCTAGTATGGCAAAAGAATATTCATTGCAGGCCACCGTTCGTAGTGAGCAGGGAAAAGGTGCGAGCCGCCGCCTGCGTCGCGAGAACAAGGTTCCTGCGGTTATTTACGGTGCGGGTCAGGATGCTCAGTCGATTACGCTGAAGCACAACGAACTGATTCGTAATCTGGAAGAAGAAGCCTTTTACTCGCAAGTGATCACGGTTGATTTCGGTGACAAGAAAGAGCTGGCGATTCTGCGTGACCTGCAGCGTCATCCGGCCAGGCCGGTGATATTGCATGCTGATTTACAACGCATCAAGGAAGATGAAGAGCTGCATGTGAATGTGCCGCTGCACTTCATCAATGAAAATGTGGCACCGGCAGTTAAAACCTACGGTGGTAAGGTCAGCCATATTATGAATGAAGTTGAAGTCGCCTGTCTGCCAAAGCATCTGCCACAATTTATTGAGGTGGATATGATGGATGTGGAAAAGGGCAGTATTGTGCATCTGTCTGACCTGAAACTGCCGGAAGGCGTGACTCTGCCACAGCTGGCATTGGGTGAAGATTACGATCAGGCTCTGGCAGCGATTAACTAACCATAGCGTATTTCAGAGTATTCCGATGGCAACTACCATTCGGTTGATTAGCGGTCTGGGCAATCCGGGCAGTAAATACGACAAAACCCGGCACAATGCCGGGTTTTGGTTTGTTGACGAACTGGCAAGGCGTTATAACGGTCGCTGGCTGGCAGAAAAGCGTTTTTCCGGCGAAGCCTGCAAGGTTGAGATGGCCGGTAATGCCGTCTGGTTGCTGAAACCGATGCTGTTTATGAATCGCAGTGGTCTGGCGGTGAAACAGTTGTCCGGTTTTTTCCGTATTCCCGCAGAAGAAATTCTGGTTGCCCATGATGAACTGGATATTGCTCCGGGAGCTGTGCGACTGAAGCAAGGCGGCGGTCACGGCGGCCATAATGGTCTGCGTGATATTCATGCGCAGATTGGCAGGGAATACTGGCGGTTGCGGCTTGGTATCGGTCATCCCGGTGACAGTAGTCTGGTGATTAATTATGTGCTCGGGACACCGTCACGCAGCGATGAAAAGCAGATCATGGATGGTATTTACGATGCGGCTGATCAGATTGAGCGTATTGTCAGTGGTGAAACACAAAAAGCGATGAACGATTTGCATCGCAGGCAGGAGTAACATGGGATTCAAGTGTGGCATTGTCGGCTTGCCGAATGTGGGTAAATCCACGCTGTTTAATGCCTTGACCAAGGCGGGTATCGAAGCGGCGAATTATCCGTTCTGTACCATTGAGCCGAATGTGGGGATTGTGCCGGTGCCGGATGAGCGTCTACAGGTCTTGGCCGGGATTGTGCAACCGGAGCGGGTATTACCGACGACGATGGAGTTTGTCGACATTGCCGGTCTGGTGGAGGGCGCTTCCAAAGGCGAGGGGCTGGGTAACAAGTTTCTGGCACATATCCGTGAAACGGATGCGATTGCGCAGGTGGTGCGCTGTTTTGATAATGACGATATTGTGCATGTGGCCGGTAAGATTGATCCGGGGTATGACATTGATATTATTAATACCGAGTTGGTGCTGGCGGATCTGGATACCGTCGAAAAGGCCATTACCCGTCTGGCTAAAGCCTCGAAATCCGGCAATAAGGAAATGCTGGCACAGAAAGCCGTGGCCGAGCGTTTGCAGGCGCATCTGGCAGAAGGCAACAGTGCGCGAACACTGGATCTGGAGGCGGATGAGCGCAAGCTGATACGTGAGTTGCACCTGATTACCATCAAGCCGATTCTGTTCATCGCTAATGTTAATGAGGAGGGTTTTGAGAACAATCCTTATCTGGATGCGGTGTGTGAAATTGCGGCAAAAGAAGGGGCGGAAGTGGTGCCGGTCTGCGCTGAACTGGAATCCGAAATTTCGCAGCTGGATGAGGAAGATCAGGCGGAATTTCTGGCAGGCATCGGCCAGGAAGAGCCGGGGCTGAACCGGGTGATTCGTGCCGGTTATCACCTGTTGGGTTTACAAACCTTCTTTACGGCCGGGGTTAAGGAAGTACGGGCCTGGACGGTGAAACAGGGGGCCACGGCACCTAATGGTGCAGGGCGGATTCATACCGATTTTGAACGGGGGTTTATCCGGGCTGAAGTTACAGCGTATGATGATTTTGTTGCCTGTAAGGGCGAGCAGGGCGCTAAAGATGCCGGTAAATGGCGTCTGGAAGGCAAGGATTATCTACTCCAGGAAGGGGATGTTGTTCACTTCCGGTTTAATGTGTAAAAAAGCAGAGATTAATCTGTATAAACTCCCTGACCTGACAGGCACTTTCTGGAAATCGGTGACTGGTCAGGTTGGGTCTGGCATTTTACAACTTACAACCCGCTGCCTTCAACCGCCACAATCCGTCCGCGCAATGAATTAGGCAGTGCCTCGGTAATTTCCACATCCACAAACTTGCCAATCAATCGGACATGCCCATCAAAATTCACCACCCGGTTATTTTCGGTGCGTCCGGCGATCTGTTTCGGGTCTTTCTTCGATAAGCGTTCAACCAGCACGGTCTGTGTCGTGCCAACCATTGAGGCGCTAATTTCATTAGCCATTTCCAGAATACGTTGCTGTAGCCGTTGTAACCGTGCTTTTTTCACCTCTAGTGGCGTATCATCAGCCAGATTGGAAGCCGGTGTACCGGGGCGGGCGCTGTAAATAAAACTGAAGCTGTGATCAAAACCCACGGCTTCAATCAGTTTCATGGTGTCTTCAAAATCCTGATCCGTCTCGCCGGGAAAGCCGACAATAAAATCGGAAGACAGGCTAATATCCGGGCGAATCTTGCGCAGTTTGCGGATTTTGGATTTGTATTCCAGTGCCATGTGGTTACGTTTCATCGCTGCCAGTACCCGGTCGGAGCCGCTCTGCACCGGCAGATGCAGATGATTCACCAGTTCCGGCACATTAGCATAAGCCTGAATCAGGTTGTCACTGAACTCATTGGGGTGTGAGGTGGTGTAGCGAATACGGTCAATGCCATCCACTGCAGCCACATACTGAATCAGTGTCGCCAGATCAGCGACTTCACCGTCATGCATCTGGCCGCGATAGGCGTTCACATTCTGGCCGAGCAGATTAACTTCACGTACACCCTGGGTGGCCAGTTGTGCTACTTCGGCAATCACATCATCAAACGGACGGGAAATTTCCTCACCGCGCGTATAAGGTACCACACAGAACGTACAATATTTACTGCAACCTTCCATGATCGACACAAACGCCGTCGGGCCTTCCGCCCGCGGTTCCGGCAAATTGTCGAACTTCTCAATTTCCGGGAAACTGATATCAACCACCGGCTGGTGTTCGGTGCGTACTTTCGCCACCATCTCCGGCAGGCGGTGCAGGGTTTGCGGGCCGAATACCACATCCACCAGCGGTGCGCGTTCACGCAGTGCTTCACCTTCCTGACTGGCAACACATCCCCCCACGCCGATAATCAGATTCGGATTTTTCTCTTTCAGCGGTCGCCAGCGTCCGATCTGGGAAAAGACTTTCTCCTGCGCTTTCTCACGGATGGAGCAGGTGTTCAGCAGCAGGACATCCGCTTCCTCCGGATTATCGGTCAGCTCCATACCGTCCTTGTCACTGAGCACGTCCAGCATTTTCGCTGAGTCGTATTCATTCATCTGACATCCGTGAGTTTCGATAAAAATTTTGCCTGCCATGCTGGGTATGTCCCGGTTTACTGCTGTGAAAGGGTGACTATTATCTATGGGGCAGGGGAGACAGACAACCGGTGATGACCGATTATCTGACTGAAATGGTCAATTTTTACGTAAAAATCAAATGCCCAACTCGCCCCAAATCGCATCCACCCGATCCTTGATGGCCTGATCCATCACAATCGGTACGCCCCATTCACGGTTTGTTTCACCTGGCCATTTATTCGTCGCGTCCATACCCATTTTGGACCCCAGCCCCGAAACCGGCGAAGCAAAATCCAGATAATCAATCGGGGTATGTTCGATCATTGTGGTATCACGTTGCGGATCCATGCGCGTGGTCATTGCCCAGATCACATCTTCCCAACTGCGTGTATTGACATCATCGTCAACAACAATAATGAACTTGGTATACATAAACTGGCGCAAGAATGACCAAACCCCCATCATTACCCGCTTGGCATGACCGGGATATTGTTTTTTAATGCTGACCACTGCCATACGATAGGAGCAGCCTTCCGGTGGCAGATAAAAATCCACAATTTCCGGAAACTGTTTTTGCAGGATCGGCACAAACACTTCATTGAGTGCCACACCGAGAATTGCCGGTTCATCCGGGGGGCGTCCGGTATAAGTACTGTGATAAATCGGTTCTTGACGATGGGTGATGCGCTCAATCGTGAAGACCGGAAACTCGTCCACTTCGTTGTAATAGCCGGTGTGGTCACCAAACGGCCCCTCCGCTGCGGTGTCATCCGGATAAATAAAACCTTCCAGAACAAATTCCGCTGAGGCGGGTACCTGTAAATCCAGTCCGATACATGGGGTTAATTCAGTGCGCGAGCCCCGTAATAAACCGGCAAAAGCATACTCCGACAAGGTATCCGGCACCGGTGTCACTGCTGCAAGCATCGTCGCCGGGTCAGCACCCAGCGCTACCGCCACCGGGAAGGGTTCGCCCGGATGAGCCTGTTGCCAGTCACGAAAATCCAGCGCCCCACCACGGTGTGATAACCAGCGCATAATGACGCGATTCTTGCCCAATACCTGCTGACGATAAATGCCCAGATTCTGGCGCTGTTTCTCCGGCCCTCTGGTAATCACCAGCCCCCAGGTAATTAAGGGTGCGGCATCCCCCGGCCAGCAATATTGCACCGGAAGGGTATTCAGATCGACTGCATCCCCCTCAAGCACTACGGCCTGACAGGCCGCATTGCGCACTTTTTTCGGTGCCATATCCAGCACTTTTTTGAACACTGGCAAGGTGCCCAGTGCATTCTTTATCCCCTTGGGCGGCTCCGGCTGTTTCAGCAATGCCAGCAGCTGACCCACTTCACGCAGTGCCCCGGTGGATTCCGCTCCCATACCCAGTGCCACCCGTTTTGGGGTGCCAAACAGATTTGCCAGTACGGGGACTGAATGCCCTTTCGGGTTTTCAAACAATAACGCCGGGCCGCCACCACGCAGCACCCGGTCAGCAATCTCGGTCATCTCCAGATACGGATCGACCTCGGTCTGAATCCGCTTCAGTTCACCCATGCTTTCCAGCTGGGCGATAAAATCACGCAGGTCTTTATATTTCATGGCCGGAATAATAACGAAATTCACCACAAACTGACTATGATCTTTACAGGTCTGCTGCCATCCATGTATATAATCCATCCTTTTTATTCAATATTGGGATCAATATGCCACAGGAACCGGATCAATCATTACAGAACAAACCTTTATTGCGCTACTGGCTGGCGACTCGCCCCGGTTTCATGGCGGCCAGCGTGGTTCCAGTGTTACTGGGTACAGCCGCTTACGCACACCAGGGCGGCCAAGTCAGCCTGCTGTTATTGCTGCTTAGTGTGATTGCCGTGATGCTGGTGCATGCCGGTATGAATGTGCTGAACGACTATTATGATGAGCTGAACGGCACAGACCGGCTGAACACCCAACGGATTTTCCCGTTCACCGGCGGTAGTCGTTTTATCCAGAACGATGTGATGAGTGCACAGGAAACCTTTCGGTTTGGCACGGCACTGTTGATAGCAGCGATTGTGCTGGGTATTGGTTTGAGCCTGTACAGTGGCATGGCGCTGATCGGGATCGGGATTACCGGTCTGTTGCTGGGTTGGGGGTATTCTGCACCGCCATTACGCCTGAACAGCCGTGGTTTTGGCGAAATTGCGGTGGCACTGGGGTTTGGTACCCTGCCGCCATTGGGGGCCTGGTTTGTACAAAGCGGGACGCTCAACGGCTATCCGGTGCTGGTGAGTATTCCGGTTGCCCTGCTGGTGGCAAATATTCTGATTATCAACCAGTTTCCTGATCGGAAAGCGGACAAGGCCAGCGGCAAGCATCATTGGGTGGTCAGACTGGGAGCAAAACAGGCTCCTAATCTGTATCTGGCCATATTTACCCTTGCGGCTGCCAATCTGTTATTTCTGCTCATCAGTGGGCAGATTCCCCTGTTAGCCATGATCAGTGCTTTGCCGTTACTGGCCGGAATCAAGGCAACCTTGTTACTCAGACAACATGCCGCCGAGCCGGAACAGCTGGAAACGACGATCAAGCTCACCATCGCTACTGCCGTTTTACACGGTTTACTACTCAGCCTGATCCTCTGGCTTGCATAAGGAAACAAGGTGACAAACGGTATGCAGGCTAATGCCTTCATACCGTTTTAGATGCTTTGTGAACCTGAAAATTATAACGCTCCCAGTGCCAGATCCAGAGCCTCGACAATCTGATCCACTTCTTCACGGCTGACTGTCAGTGCCGGACTCAGACAGATGGTGTTATTCAGCTCCGGTAAAGAGCGGTTGGTCCGACCGATAATCACCGCACTTTCTTTCATGCAGTGTCCGGCAATCGCTGCCACTACACTTTCTTCCACCGGTTCTTTGGTTTCGCGGTCTTTCACCAGTTCAAAACCAACGAATAAACCTTTGCCACGTACATCGCCAATGATTTCGTACTTATCCTGTAATGCATACAGGCGCTCTTTCAGGTACTCACCCTGAATCGTGCAGTTTTCCAGCAGGTTCTCACGTTCAATAATTTCCATATTCACCAGTGCTGCCGCCGGGCCAGCGGTACAACCACCAAACGTGGAAATATCACGAAAGTAACCCAGTAGATCTTCCGTATCCTTAAAGTCATTAAAAACTGCCTCTGTCGTTACGGTGCAGGAAATGGCAGCATAGCCGGAAGCCAACCCCTTGGCCATGGTGACAATATCCGGCTTAATCCCGTAATGCTGATAACCAAACCATTGACCGGTACGCCCCAGACCACAGACCACTTCATCAATATGCAGCAGAATATCGTATTGCTGACAGATTTCCTGTACCCGTTCCCAGTAACCTGCCGGTGGTTCAATGACACCACCACCGGCAGTGATCGGCTCCAGACATAAGGCACCAACCGTATCCGGTCCTTCCTCCAGAATGACCCGTTCAATTTCATTGGCTGCACGCAGACCATAGTCATCGACCTCGCCCCATTGTGAGCGATATTCCAGACAATGCGGCACTTGCACGAAACCGGGGGTGAATGGCCCGTACTGGCTCTTGCGCTCCGGCTGGCCGGTGGCGCTCAGTGTGGTGATAGTAGTGCCGTGATAATCGCGCTCACGGTACAGAATTTTATGTTTCTTGCCGCCATGTTTTTTTGCAGCAATCTGGCGGACGATTTTAAAACCTTTTTCATTGGCTTCCGAACCGGAATTGGAAAAATAAACCCGGCTCATTCCCGGCATTTTTTCAATCAGCCGTGCTGCAAAACGGGTGGCCGGAATATTCCCTGCCGTCTGGGCAAAATAATTCATTTCCACCAGCTGGTCACGTACCGCATCAGCAATTTCCGTGCGCCCGTAACCGACATTCACTGTCCACACAGCACCAGATACCGCATCAAGGTATTCACGACCGGAGGCATCCCAGACTTTCAGTCCTTCCCCCTTGACAATCATCAGCGGATCACTGTCCTCAAGTGGCTTATGCTGGGTTAAGTGATGCCAGATATGTTTGCGGTCACTGGCAACAATATCCTGGATATTCGGGTCGGGGGTGTAAGTCATATTATTCATCCTCAAAGCGATTCTGTCCGTTCAGTTTCACTGATTCACAGGTGGAGTATTAGTACCAGACCCGTCACTTTTATTCGCTAAAGTGTGTCCAATAGCGGTGAAACTGACAAAAAACAGGCTGTTATAGACATGAGACTGGAACTACTGATACCATGAGCGTATAAAATCTGACACTAGGTAAGCGGCGGCAAGCACTTTTTTAGCCGGTTAGCTGATTCAGTGTTCAGGCCCTTGCGGCATGGAGGAGGTTACAGATTAGGCTCAGGTCAGGTGGGCATGGTGGCTATCGGTTCCTGCAGAAACCGGTGGTGGGCTGTTCGATAAAGCCTCTGTTTCTTACGAGTATTTTTAAAATTATGCTCCTTTTCTTTTTGTTATACCCGTGAGCAGGTATCCTCTAAATTTGAAATTAAAGGTGTCAGTCAGAACACCGGCAACAACACAACAATGGATAAATTGGAATGAGTATAGAAGTTATTACCTTACTTTATTTTTTGTGTTTATTTTTCGCCTTGTTCCTCGGCTTGCCGGTTGCCTTAGGGTTAGGGGGAACTGCGGTTATTTTTGCGGCTATTTTTGAGCCACGAGCATTACTGGCGATTCCCAGTGCCTTTTATTATACACCCTGGAATAATGTCCTGGTGACCGTCCCGCTGTTTCTTTTTATGGGGAGTCTGATCCGTTTTTCAGGTATTGCCGAGGCAGCATACGATGCGGTCTATAAAATCATCGGTCACATTGCCGGTGGTCTGGCGATGGGAACGGTCAAGGTCTGCACCATTTTTGCGGCTATTACCGGCATTACACCACCCGCCACAATCACGATGGGACAAATTGCCTACCCGTCAATGATTAAATACCGGTACAGCCGGGATATTGCCATTGGCTCGATTGGTGCCGGAGGGGCTTTGGGTGCGCTTATTCCGCCCAGTGTACCTTTTATTTTCTATGGTCTACTGGCCAAGGTATCCATTGGTGCCTTGTTTCTGGGCGGAATACTGCCCGGTTTAATGCTGGCCCTGTTTTATATTATATATATCGGCATCCGTTGCCGGGTTCAGCCGGAAATGGGTCCCCCGGTTCCTGAAGAAGAAAAATTCACCCGTGGGGAAAAGCTCCATGCCATCGTGAATATATGGCCATTCATGTTATTGATCGTCATTGTACTGGGAGCTATCTGGGGCGGGGTTGCCACTCCTTCAGAGGCTGCTGCGTTTGGCGCCACCGGTGCTTTTTTCATTAACCTGATTTACGGCAAACTGACCTGGCAGGTGTTGAAAGACTCGTTAACAACAACCGTAAAACTGAGCGGCATGGGTTTATGGATATTGATTGCCTCCAATATCTATTTGAACGTGTTCAATTCACTGGGCAGTCAGGATCTGGTTACATCACTGGTACTGAGTATGCCCGGCGGAGAAACCGGCATCCTGCTGATGATGATGGTGATTATCCTGATACTGGGCATGGTGATGGACGACTGGGCAATCATTATGTTGTGTACCCCGTTGTTTATTCCAATCGTTGATGCCCTGGAGATCGACAAACTCTGGTTTGGTGTTCTGTTTATCGTTAATATCCAGATTGCCTATCTGACCCCTCCCTTTGGTTTTGTCCTTTTCTGGTTAAAGAGTGTTTTACCGCCTGATGTGACGATGGGGGATGTCTACCGCTCCGTCGGGCCGTTTATTGTACTTCAGTTCGTTGGTCTGACACTGATCTTCTTTTTTCCGGCGATTGCCACATGGCTTCCGGAACTGTTGAATTAACCGGAGGCACCTGAAGATGATCTTGTACAAAATTCAGAATAATTTAAGGTGATGACGGGAGATTGATTGATGAAACTGTGGGACACAATGGAAAAAGTGATCGACTTCATTGCTGAAATGATGGGACGTTTTGGCTGGCTGCTGATTCTTTATTGTATGATTTTTGGTGTAACCGATGTATTTTTGCGATATGTCCTGGACTCTCCCTCCTTGTGGATTTCCACCACCTTGCAGGTTGCCATGGTGATGTTGGCGTGTGTGGGCGGGGTTTATGCCTTGAATGATAATGCCTTTGTCAAGCTGGATCTTTTCTATGCCAATTTTTCAGCAAGGAAAAAAGCGTTGTGTGACATTATTACCGTGGTCTTTACCTTGCTGTTTCTTGGCGTACTGATATGGAAAGGTTATCAGGCAGCAATGCTGTCCATAAAACTCAATCAGCACACCCCCACCAGCATTCCGATTCCAATTTACCCGTTAAAAATATTTTTTCCGATTACCGGCATCGTTATGCTGTTAGTGGTTATTAAAAAACTGGTAAATGATATAAAAACGCTGAGAGCATAAGTAGTTATCCTCAATAGCCGGGGGGTTAATAAAATTCAATAGTTCAGGCTGACTTATTGAATATAAACAGGCTGTTTACTCAATAACTGAAAGAGGTAGATGTTTATGAAAAAACTTGTGTCGGTATTATCCGCGACCTTATGTACGACTGCCCTGCTGGCAGTATCCGGTATGGCAATGGCAGCAAGCGGTAAACCGGATAAGGTAACTCATTGGGTTTTCCAGCCCTGTTTTGACTCATCGGATGCCGGGTGGGGCAGTGGTGTTGTACCGTGGATTAAAGCGGTGGAGGAAGCGACCGAAGGCACCGTCAAGATCAAACTGGAGCCATCCGGTGCGATTACCAGTGGATCGGAGGCATTTGGTGCTACTGCGGCAGGCATGATTGACGGAACCGCCTGCTGGGGATCGGTTTACAGCGGTGACATGCCGGAGGGAATGCTGGCTTTTGGTATGGCCATGGGTGCCGAAAGCACTGAACAGGCCTGGGAAGCGATGTTCGGCAATCCCAAATACAAGATTGGTGATTTGATTCAGGAAGCGGCCAAGGAACGCAATCTGCGCTGGGTCGGCTGGACCAATCAGGGTCCCAATGCCATGTTTACCAAATTTCCGGTCAGGAAAATGGAAGACCTGAAAGGCAAGAAAATGCGGGCAGGCGGCCCTCAGGCATTATTTCATCAGGCGATGGGCGGTGCACCGGTCTCCATGGGCGGCGGTGAGATCTATACCGCAATAAAGCTGGGAACCATTGATGGCACCTATTGGGATACCGGAGGCATTGATGATATGTCTTTCCATGAGGTGATTAAGTATGCGGCTCAACCGGGCTGGTGTCCTGCCCAGCATCAGGAAATTTTCGTGAATCTGGAAAAGTGGGAAGCATTGACCGACTGGCAGAAAGAGAAAATTGACGGCATCTTCAAGAGTACCTACTTTGAAACCAGCAAGCTGCACGAAAAAGGGGTCAGTGATGCCTTGCAAGCGTTAAAAGATGCCGGTGGTGAAGTGATTCAGTTTTCTGATGAAGAAGTCAAGCGGATGCGTAATAAGTCGGTTGCCGAAGTCTGGCCCAAGGTTGCGGAAAAATCCGAGCGTAATGCCAAGGGTGTGGAATTGTGGAAGCAATACTTGACCGATATTGGTGAGTTATAATCACACTTTCAGTCAATAATGTGATAGAAACGGACAGGTCTGGATAAAACCGGGCCTGTTTTTCCATTGATAGACGCAAATAATGCGTTGGTTAAGTGATTCCGGAGAAAAAAATGCATCAGAAGATCGTCATTGCCAGTGCGCTGGATCAGGGTTTTAGCGACAAGGCTATCAAGGCAGCGAATGCGCTGATTGCCGAGCATGGCAGCATTGTTGCCGTCCATGTCATGGAGCCTGTCAATAACCTGGTTCAGTCATTGGTGCCTGAAGACGTTAAATCCAAAGCGTATGCAAGTGTTAAAAATGAGATGATGCAGCGCTTTAAGGGGCTGCCGATTGAGTTTGAAATACTTCACGGGCAACCGGGGCGTGAAATTGCAAATTATGCCGAAAAAATTAATGCGGACTGCATTATTCTCGGCTCTCATAAGCCCGGTCTGGAAGACTTCTTTCTCGGTTCGACCGCATCCCGCGTTGTTCGCTATGCCAAGTGTTCTGTCTATATCATACGTCAATGATTGACAAGAAGCGGTAGTTTGCACTGTAAAGTAAAAATTCAGTGACCGGCTAGTATTCCGGCCAGTTTCCTGACCCCCGGCTCAATCCGTTCCAGTGGAATTGAGCTCAGGCCCAAACGGAAATAATTCAGCGGTGCCGGTTGCTGTGCAAAGTACACATCGCCGGGTTCAATCAGAACACTGTGCTGCACGGCTACCCGCTGTAGCCAGCGGCAATCCAGCGTTTCCGGCCCGCGTAACCAGAATGCAGTACCGCCATAATTGGAGGGTGACTCATAATCTGGCATCCAGGTTTCCAGTGCCTCCCGCATCACCTGCCAGCGTTGTTGATAATGACGTTTCAGCCGCCGCAACAGCACGTCATAGTGCCCGCGTGACAAAAACAATGCGATACCACACTCATTATTGCCCGGTGCATGACGCAGCATCAGTCGCCGCAATAACCGTGCTTCATAAATCAGTTCTTCCGCCGCAACCAGATAGCCCAGCCGCAAACCCGGTGCAAGAATTTTCGACAGACTGCCGATATAAATCACCCGGTCGTTGTGATCCAGACTGCGCAGGGCCGGGGTTGGTTGCTTGACATAATTCGACTCGCCTTCGTAATCGTCCTCCAGAATCACAAAATCATATTGCTCCGCAGCGGCCAGTAAGGCATGGCGACGCTCCAGCGACATGGTGACAGTGGTTGGTGACTGATGCCCCGGTGTGACGTAGATATAATCACAAGTGGCCAGATGCTCACCCACCATCAACCCTTCACTATCCAGTGGCAGACTTAGCAACGACCCGGTTTTCAGGGAAAAAATATTCCGTGCATCCGGGTAGCCCGGTTCCTCAATGCCCACACATTTGCCGGTCAGCAGCAGATCCGCCAGAATAAACAGGGCATGCTGTGCGCCCATTGTAATCAGCACCTGCTCCGGTGCCGCGTTAATCCCCCGCCCCGGCAGCACCCGGCTGCGCAGCTGATCCACCAGCATCATATTATCCGTGTCAGCATGATCCGATGCCCAGTCCAGTGTGCCGGAGGTATTCATCGCAATCCGGCAACAGTCACGCCAGTCCGCCACCGGAAACAGTGCGGGATCAAGCTGACCGGTAATAAACGGATAGGTAAAAGACTGCCAGTCGCGTGCCTTGACAATATTGCGCTGGCCGGACAGTGAGGCAGTCAGTCGTGTCGTCCAGTCCAGTGAGGTTATGCTCTGCCTGCTGCTGATTGCTCCCGGTACCAGCGATAAATCATCCGCACTGCGCGGCGCGACAAAATAACCGCGCCGTTCTTCAACATACAGATAACCATCGTCAGTCAGCTGCTTATAAGCTTCAATGACTGTATTCCGCGCTACCCCCAGCTCCTTGCCCAGCTTGCGCGGTGAAGGCAGACGCTCATTCGCCTGCAGGTAGCCGTCCAGAATTGCCGACACCATCATTTCCCGCACCCGGGTCTGTAGCGTCTTATTGTTGTAAGGGCCAAGATGAAACAGATGTGTACTCATCAGTCCAGATTAGCCTACTTTTCACAAAACTGGTACCAGTGATGCCATACCAGTAGCAAATAAAGTGTGGCATATTAACAGAATCTGACCGTCTGCTGGTTCAGCCGGCGTTGCAAACTGACTTGTCAGTTGATTCAGTTAAATTCTGTCAATAATGATTACACCGACTTGAGGAACCATCACCCATGAAAATGACCCCCAGTGAAGCATTTGTCGAAACCCTGGTCGCCAATGGCGTCACCGATATCTTCGGTATTATGGGTTCAGCATTTATGGATGCAATGGATATTTTT
Organism: Thiothrix nivea; assembly: GCA_002746895.1. Taxonomy (GTDB): domain Bacteria; phylum Pseudomonadota; class Gammaproteobacteria; order Thiotrichales; family Thiotrichaceae; genus Thiolinea; species Thiolinea nivea_A. The sequence goes on along the minus strand of PDRT01000021.1, from coordinate 13,316 downwards.
GCCCCCGCAGGCATTCGCCTGATTCCGGTGGTACACGAACAGGGTGCTGCGCACATGGCTGACGGTTATGCCCGTGCCAGTGGTCGGCACGGTGTCGTCATCGGCCAGAACGGGCCGGGGATTTCCAACTGTGTCACTGCGATTGCCGCTGCCTACTGGGCGCATTCACCGGTGGTGATGATCACCCCGGAAACCGGCACGATCACCCAGGGACTGGGTGGCTTTCAGGAGGCCAACCAGCTGCCGATGTTCCAGGAATTCACCAAATATCAGGGCCACGTTGCCAACTCCAGGCGCATGGCGGAGATCACCGGGCGCTGCTTTGACCGCGCAATGAGTGAAATCGGTCCGACCCAGCTGAATATTCCGCGTGACCTGTTCTACGGTGACTTTGACGGTGAAATTCCGCAGCCGGTGCGTATTGAACGTGGCCCGGGCGGTACTCAAAGTCTGGCAGAAGCCGCCGACCTGTTGGCACAGGCGAAAAATCCGGTGATTGTGTCCGGAGGGGGGGTGGTGATGGCTGATGGTATTGAAGCCTGTATCGCTCTGGCAGAACGTCTCGGCGCACCGGTGGTCAATTCATATCAGCACAATGATTCCTTCCCGGCCAGTCATCCACAGTGGTGCGGCCCACTGGGCTATCAGGGTTCCAAAGCCGGAATGAAGCTGATCAGCCGTGCCGATGTGGTGATTGCGCTGGGTACCCGTCTCGGCCCGTTCGGCACGCTGCCGCAACACGGTATGGATTACTGGCCGAAAGATGCCAAAATCATCCAGATTGATGCTGACCACAAAATGCTCGGTCTGGTGAAAAAGATTTCAGTCGGGATTTGTGGTGATGCGAAAGCGGCAGCCACTGCGCTGACGGATCTGCTGAAAGACCGTGCGCTAGTCTGTGATGACACTAAAGCAGCACGCTTACAGGAAATAGCTGAAGAAAAAGCCACCTGGGAAGCGGAGCTGAATGAGTGGATTCACGAGAAGGATCCGTACTCACTGGACATGATCGCTGAACAGGCCGACGAGGAAGGTAACTGGCTGCATCCGCGCCAGGTCTTGCGTGAACTGGAAAATGCCATGCCGGATAATGTCATGGTGTCCACTGACATTGGTAATATTAACTCGGTGGCACACAGCTATCTGCGTTTTGAACGCCCGCGCAGCTTCTTTGCTCCGATGAGTTTCGGCAACTGTGGTTACGCGCTGCCGACAATGATTGGCGCAAAAGCCGCCTGTCCGGAGCGTCCGGCGATTGCTTACGCCGGTGATGGTGCCTGGGCGATGAGTATGGTTGAAGTGCTGACGGCAGTGCGTCACGATATTCCGGTCACAGCGGTCGTGTTCCATAACCGCCAGTGGGGGGCAGAGAAGAAGAATCAGGTCGATTTTTATGATCGTCGTTTTGTCGCTGGTGAACTGAATGACGACGGTAGCGAAAGCTTTGCAGAAATGGCGCGGGCCTTTGGTGCTGAAGGAATAACGGTTGACCAGCTGGATGATGTCGGTGCCACGTTGAAACAGGCAGTGGATCGGCAGATGAATGATGGCAAGACAACAGTGATCGAAGTCATGTGTACCCGCGAACTGGGCGACCCCTTCCGTAAGGATGCCCTGAGCAAGCCGGTGCGTTATCTGGATAAATACAAGGATTATGTGTAACGGCTAGTTACTCTACCTTATTTTCACTGTATTAAACCCGCTTTTGTAATGAGAGCGGGTTTTTCAAATTTACTACATGAAGTAGTACTTTTACCGGAAAAAGCAAGTTATCAGTAGATAATTAATGAGGGTGGCTCCGTGAAAAAAGAGTCTTTGCAGGGAGTTTTTCTGGCTATCCTGATCTGCCTAATATACGGTGCAATGTCGCATCCTTATCAACGAGGTGATGTTTATAAGCACCAATAATATGCAAAAGTATGGCCGCAATCATAATCGGTGTAATCGGTATATCCTAACATATCAGTGCATTTAGTATATTACATGAGATGAGCATGCAGGATTTTTGTCAATTTTTGTGGGTAGAACAGTCACAATAAACTGTTCTACATTTTTTATTGATAATGATTAATTTTAATTATGGTAATCTTCTCTGTGATTTTGCATTCTCTCCCTGTGCTTTTCTTCAGAGGCTTTAACTTCCTGTTGCTGCTCTATCGTCAATACCTGCCAGGCCTGGTGTTTGGCATAAGTCATTGTTTCAATGTTAGCTTGTTTTAGAGCAGCCATTTGTTTGGCGACCCCAGCAACAGCACTGGCATCGTATTGTTGCGCCTGACTCAACTGCTCCAACTGCTGGTAGAGCGGTCTGATTTTTTCCCGGTTGGGTTTGATTTTTTCTCTGGCAGTCTGGAATATGGTTTTCATTTGCTGTTTTTGCTCACTGGACAAGTCAGCGTGCCGATAGTGTTTTATCGGACTGCCCATATGATGCGACCGTTGCCCACCGTGGTGTCTGCCGCGCTCGCCGCCACAGTCACTTGCCCATGCAAATGTCGCTGTCGCCAGACCGGCACCGATTAAGGTAATTAAGGCTACTTTCTTGAACTTTGTCATTTTCTTACTCCAGATATACAGTATTTAGTTAAAACAACGAGTCATATCCCGTTGATTGTTATGATAGGGAAAAACGTGAGAACTCACTGAAAAGAAAGGTAAAAATGAAGTGATAAATTGTTAAGAAGTGTAAAGTTCTTCCTTTTCTGAAACCGGTAGCCTTTATACTAACGCCATGACAAAAAAGATTTTAATCATTGATGACGATAGCATGCTAAATGATTTGCTGGCCGCTTATTTTGGCGAGCAATATCAGGTCGTGCAGGCTTTTGACGGGGAGTCTGGTCTGGCACGTTTTGCCGAGACAGCACCCGATATTATTTTGCTGGATGTCATGATGCCAAAAATGGATGGCATTGAGGTATTGAACACTATTCGACAAACCTCACAGATACCGATTTTGATGCTGACGGCCAAGGCAGAAGATGTCGATAAAATTTTGGGACTGGAGTCAGGTGCTGATGATTATGTCGCCAAACCCTGCAATCCCCGCGAACTGGCAGCACGTATTAATAATTTACTGACACGTACAGCAGCAACGCCAGCAATAGATAAGGACTCGCCAATTATACTGGATAAGGTCAGGCGACAATTTAGGATTAATGGTGAAGCACTGGAATTGACAGCGGCTGAATACGATATTCTCACTGTTTTGTACGACAACCAACTATCTATCGTTGCCAAAGCCCCCTTGTTTGAGCAGGTCTTTCACCGCGAGCTACAGCCTTTTGACCGCACGCTGGATGTGCATATTTCCAATATTCGCAAAAAACTCATTGATACGCCCGTCGTTATTCAAACCCTGCGAGGCAAGGGCTATCGGTTGTGCCCAAGTGAGGAGGCATGAATTTACGCTGGTTACAGGCACTTAACCCACGACGCTCGTTATTGACGCGCATATTTTTAACATTTTGGGTCACCCTGGTTTTTATGCTGCTTGCCGTTGGCTTTGTATTGACAATGGCACTGGGGGAGTTACCCGAACATCACAAAACCAAACAATTACACGAGCTACGGCAGCTCAGAGCACAAATCATCACAGATTTAAGTGCTGGTGAGCCGGATGCGGTAGTGGCCTTACTCAACAACGCACCAGCACATTTACGTGACCAGTTTCGTGTATACGACGATTTGGGTTTTGAACTACTAGACCGCTATGACGAGGAGCAATCCAGTCTGTTTCGTCCAGCACTCAAGGAAAAGCCACCGATTTTCTACGATAAGGTGGGCGATACCTTTGGTATGACTTATGAAATATTTGTCCGTTTACGCCCACGTTTAACAATTTTTGAAAGCAGCCATCCCAGCGGTGTGTTTATTCGTTTGTTACTGGCAATATTGATTAGTTTTGTCGGCTGTTACCTGCTGGCGAGGTCGTTAACGCGTCCCATTCACTGCCTGCAGCAGCGGGCAAGAAAAGTAATTGAAGCCAACCGAACCGGCACAACCCCGCTATCGCTACCCAGGATTCACTACGGTGCCGATGAACTCGGTCAATTGGGACGTGATATTGATGATATGACCCGGCAGCTGCAAGATAATATCAAGCAAAAGCAACAATTACTGCGCGATATTGCCCATGATTTTCGTGCGCCACTATTTCGGCAGCGTATTGCCCTCGATATGCTCTGCCCCGAACAATCAGCAAAATTTGCGACGCTGAAAAGACAACTTATCCACGACCACGAACAACTGACCCAACTGGCCGAACAGACGCTAAGCTGGCTGCGTCACGGCGATGATGAATTGACGTTTGAGGCCATTGATTTGCACCAACTGTGCCATAGCATTATCCAGGACGCGCAATTTGAATTTGCCGATGTGCAGTTTGATTTTTATTCGGAGACTAAAGACGCGTTTTATCAGGGCGACAGGCAATTGCTCGGCAGTGCCATTGAAAATATTGTCAGGAACGCCGGCAAATTTGCTCACAGCCGAGTGTCGGTTACGATCAAGCAAGAGACGCAGTACATTAGCATTATCGTTAAAGATGATGGCGATGGTGTGCCAGAGGCAGAGCTGACACGTATTTTCGAGCCCTTTGTTCAAGTGGACACCGCCCGCACGCCTTCTGCCAAAAAAGGCGCGGGACTTGGCTTGGCGATTGCCAGACAAGCCATTCAACGCCACAATGGAACGCTGATGGCACGTAACCAGCAAGGTTTGGTGGTGACAATACAATTGAACAACTAGCTGTCACCCAAAGCACTATCATTTACAAAGCCGAGGCTTTCGGCCTGAGCAGATAAAACGCGGCATCCTGCTTCATGCGCCCGGCATGATACTCTGCCTGTTCGCCACTGCCGAAGAAAAAATCACCACGCAACTCGCCACGAATAGCACCGCCGGTATCCTGCGCGAATACCAGTTTCTGCAACGGTGATTCATCCGGATAGCGGGTATCCACCCACAAGGCCGAACCCAGCGGAATCCGCTGGCGATCCACGGCAATACTGCGCTCACCTACCAGCGGCACATTCAAGGAACCACGTGGACCTTCCTCCACGGCCTCGCGCAGGTTAAAGAAGACATAGCTGGGGTTTTCATTCAGCAGGGCCTGTGCCTCGTCATCATGCTCCCGCAGCCAGTCTTTCAGCGTAAACAGGTTCATGTGTTTGCGCTTCACCTTGCCGGATGCAATCAGTCGTTTGCCAATGGACACATAGGGATGACCGTTCTGATTGTCATAACCGACACCGATGACTTTCCCGTCCGGCAACTGCACCCGGCCTGAACCCTGAATCTGCAGGAAAAACACATCATCGCGGTTATCCACCCAGAGTATTTCCTGACCCTTGAGCGGTTGTTCCTCGCCATCAATCGCTGCGCGGTCATAAAACGGCACCACCTTATTGCCCACCAGCCGTCCGCGTACCCGTTTACCCTTCAGCTCCGGGTACACTGAGCTGAGGTCAACGATCAATAATTCTTCCGGTGTTTTGTATAACGGATATTTATAACGCTCATCCGGCGTGAAACTGCCATATAGCAACGGCTCGTAATAACCGGTCATCAGGCCGGTGGCATTACCGTCTTCAGCAACTAACCGTTGCGGTTCAAAATAGGCCTCGAAAAAATGCCGTGCCGTGGCATCATCCGGTGGTGGCATGGCGGCAGCCAGGGCACAAATGGTTTGCCATTCCATCGTTTTCTCAGACATCACCCGGCAATTATTCAGCAGGGCAGGCCAGGCTTCACTGTGATGATCCTGCTGCCAGCCGGGTAATAAATCCCACGCAGCCGCAGAAGGCTGCTGTGACGGTTCCTGATCATCACAGCCGGAAAATACAGCCAGCAGTATAATCAGCAAACCAACAGCAGACGGGCGCTGGAGTGTCTGCGGTAAGTTCATGGCCAATTTCAAGGCATCACCACATCAGATCATCAGGGATCTGGAAATCCGCATACGGATCATCTTCATCCGGCGTGTCATGATTACTGTCATTCAACATGACCAGACAACCGGCATCACGCTGGGTGATCTTGTCGATTACCTGACGCGGAATCAGTTCATAACCGTCACCCAGACGCACAATGGCGATAATGCCGTCCGCCAGCTGCTGCTGCAGTTTATCGGTGACATAAATACTCTGAATTTTATTGCCGTCTGCAAACTGATAGGCGATTTCTCCCTTACTGCGGTCAATCCGGTTCATGGTAATGAGCTGACGAATCTGTGCCTGAATCGCAACACGCTCCGCTTCCTCTCGTTGCTGCCGGTTGAGCTTGCGGGAACGTTCGGCCTGTTCCTGCCTGGCTTTTTCAGCCATTTCACGGGCCTTGTCGGTCTCGGTTTGCTGCTTATGCCCTTTATTTTGCTGATATTGTTGCTTATTCTTTGCTTTTTTGCTGGACTGGGCTTTTTTCTTGTCCACCAGTCCGGCCTGCAATAACTGATCCTGTAGTGATGCCATGAGCTATTTCCTGATTGTTCTGATAATAATGACAGTGCCGGTGCCCTGTTCGGGACTGCCATAACATTGCCATAATGGAATGCAGACAATTATAGGTTATTTGACCCGTCTGACAAACATTTGACAACCTTGTCCGGAAGATTAATGCTCTGCGGGAAAACAGGGTTTTTGTCGACAATTCATGGGTTTTCCTGGTTGACAGTCCCATATTCAATCGTATAATTGTCGACAATTTCATTTTGGCAGGTATTGCCATGGCGTTACTTTGGGGTGGTGGCCTCTATGTAATCTGTCTGTTTTTTGTAACATTCCTGTCTCGGGTTTTTTGTCTTGTGCTTGCCTGATGCGCACATCACTGCTGCAACCCGGTACTAATACAGTTATTATACAATAAGACTTTTTTAAAAAAAGCGATTACCACCAAATACTGATTAAGAGGATTTTTACAGGATGAGTAGCGAAATTTTAACACCGGTCTTGCCTGAATCGGTCGCTGACGGAACCATCGTCGCCTGGAATGCCAAAGTCGGCGATGCCGTCAAAATGGACGATGTTCTGGTTGAAATTGAAACCGACAAGGTTGTGCTGGAAGTACCGGCACTGGAAGACGGGGTATTGACCGAAATCCTCGAAGAGGAAGGTGCTGTTGTCACCAGCAGCCAGCTACTCGGCAAGATGGAGGCGGGTGCTGTTGCTACACCGGCTGCACAGGAACCGGCTCCAGCTACAGAAGCCGCATCAGTAACGACAGAAGCCAGAACCAGTCCGGCCGTGCGCAAGGCGCTGGCGGAAAGCAACCTGACGAAAGAGGATGTGCAGGGTAGTGGTAAGGGTGGTCGCATTCTGAAAGAAGATGTACAGGTTGCCACAAAATCGGCACCGGCTGCTGATACCCAGGCGGCTCCTGCAGCGAAGATGCCTGAGATTAAAACCGGTGAAGGTGATCGCGGTGAGAACCGTGTGCCGATGACCCGTCTGCGGAGCAGAATTGCTGAACGTCTGCTGGAAGCCAAACAGTCCACTGCCATGTTGACAACCTTCAATGAAGTCGATATGAAGCCATTGATGGATACCCGCTCGCAATACAAGGACCTGTTTGAAAAGACACACGGCGCACGACTGGGCTTTATGTCGCTGTTCGTCAAGGCAGCCAGTATCGCCCTGCAGCGTTTCCCGGAAATTAATGCCTTCATCGACGGTAATGACATCGTTTACCACAATTATTCTGATATTGGTATCGCGGTTTCCTCTGACCGTGGTCTGGTGGTTCCGATATTGCGTAATACTGAACATATGAGCCTGGCTGATGTTGAAGCAACGATTGTGGCCTATGCCCAGAAAGCGAAGGCTGGCAAACTGGATATGTCCGACCTCAGCGGTGGAACCTTTACGATTACCAACGGCGGCGTTTTTGGTTCCTTGCTATCCACTCCGATTCTCAATCCCCCTCAAAGCGCGATTCTGGGGATGCACTCAATCCAGAAGCGTCCCGTCGTTGTTAATGATGAAATTGTAATCCGGCCCATGATGTATGTTGCACTGTCTTATGATCACCGTATTGTCGACGGTAAAGGTGCGGTGACGTTCCTGAAAACGATTAAAGAGCTGGTGGAAAATCCGGTTCGCATTGTACTGGATGTGTGAGGTCTGCCATGAGCAATAAATACGATGTCATTGTTATTGGCGGCGGCCCCGGTGGCTATGTCGCAGCGATTCGTTGTGCCCAGCTGGGCATGAAAACAGCCTGTGTCGAGGAATGGATTAATAAACAGGGTAAACCGGCATTGGGTGGTACCTGTCTGAACGTGGGTTGTATCCCGTCCAAGGCGCTGCTGGAAAGTTCTGAGCGCGTCGAGGAAATCAGACATCACAATGCAGATCATGGTATCCGTGTTGAAGGTGTGAGTGTCGATGTACCGAAGATGATTGCCCGCAAGGACAACATTGTCATGCAACTCACCGGCGGGATTGCACAGCTGTTTCAGGCCAATGGTGTGGAATGGTTACAGGGTCGCGGCAAGCTGCTGGCGGACAGGCAGGTGCAGGTCACGGATCATGAAGGTACAGTGAATACCTATGCGGCAGACAATGTGATTATTGCCACCGGTTCAGTGCCGATTGAATTGCCGATTGCCAAATGGCTGGGTGAGCGCATTGTGGACTCGTCCGGTGCGCTGGACTGGGAGTCTGTGCCACAGCGGTTGGGCGTGATCGGGGCCGGAGTGATTGGCCTGGAGATGGGCAGTGTCTGGCGACGGCTGGGAGCAGAAGTCGTGGTGCTGGAAGCGATGGATGATTTCCTCGCTGCCGCAGATGCCGATATTGCCAAGGCCTCGAAAATGCAGTTCAAGAAGCAGGGGCTGGATATTCGTCTGGGGTCGAAAGTGTCTGCTGTTGAAGCCGGTGATGAAGGTATTACTGTCAGTTACACCGACAGCAAAGGTGATGACAGTCTGGTGGTAGATCGGCTGATTGTGGCAGTGGGCCGTAAACCGAATACCCGTGACATTGCCGATCCGGCAGCCGGACTGGATATTGATGAGCGCGGCAAGGTAGTAGTTGATGACCACTGTGCGACGAAGATCCCCGGTGTGTTTGCCATTGGCGACTGTGTACGCGGCCCAATGCTGGCGCACAAGTCTTCCGAAGAAGGGGTCGTGGTCGCCGAGCATATCGCCGGACAACAGTCGCATCTGGATTATGACGCGATTCCGTGGGTGATTTATACCGACCCGGAAATTGCCTGGGTCGGTAAAACCGAAGCCGAACTGAAAGCAGCCGGTGTTGCTTATCGCAGCGGTAACTTCTCCTTCGCTGCCAATGGCCGTGCCAAGGCGATGGATCGGGCGGCCGGTTTGATAAAAGTGCTGGCCGATGCGGCAACGGATCGTATTCTGGGCGTACACATTGTCGGGCCAATGGCATCCGAACTGGTTATGCAGGCCGTGATCGCGATTGAGTGTGAGGCATCTTCCGAAGATCTGGCGCGGATGTGTTTTGCGCATCCGAGTTTGTCAGAATCCATGCATGAGGCCATGCTGTCAGTGGATGGTCGTGCGCTGCATGGCATCAATCGCAAGCAAAGATAGAAAGCAACGGGCAATGCTGATTCAGTTATCAGCGAGACTGAAGCATTAGAAAGTATTTCAACCAAAGGAAAAACAGGATGAATTTACACGAGTATCAGGCCAAGGCTGTATTCAGCCAGTATGGCCTGCCGGTACCGGTCAGCAAGGTGGCAACGTCTGCTGCCGAAGCTGAAGCCGCCGCCGAATCACTGAGTACTGACAAGGTGGTTGTCAAGGCTCAGGTCCATGCTGGTGGTCGCGGCAAGGCGGGTGGTGTCAAGTTATTTGATTCCGCCAGGGCAGCAGGAGAGTTTGCCGGTTCTCTGCTGGGCACTAACCTGGTGACATTCCAGACTGATGCCAATGGTCAGCCGATCAATACGGTACTGGTTGAGGAAACCTGCAATATTGATCGTGAACTGTACCTGGGTGCTGTCGTGGATCGTGCCACACAGCGCATCACGATCATGGCGTCTACCGAAGGCGGCATGGAAATTGAAAAAGTTGCTGAAGAAACACCGGAAAAGATTCTGAAAACCCAGATCAACCCGATTTGTGGTGTGATGCCTTATCAGGCGCGGGAACTGGCATTTGGTCTGGGGCTGGAAGGCGGTCAGATCAAGCAGTTCACCAAGCTGTTGATGGGCTTCGGCAAGATGTTTGTCGAAAAGGACCTGGCCCTGGTAGAAGTCAATCCGCTGGTAGTGACCAGGGAAGGCGACCTGCTGTGTCTGGATGGCAAGGTTAATGTGGACGGTTCTGCCACTTACCGTCAACCGGCACTGCTGGAAATGCGTGATGAGTCCCAGGAAGATGCGCGTGAAAACGAAGCAGCCGAGTGGGATCTGAACTATGTGGCACTGGACGGTAATATCGGTTGTATGGTCAATGGTGCCGGTCTGGCCATGGCGACCATGGACATTATCAAGCTGTCCGGTGGTGAGCCGGCCAACTTCCTTGATGTCGGTGGTGGTGCGACGGCTGATCGGGTCACCGCAGCCTTCAAGATCATCCTGTCTGATGAGAATGTGAAAGGTATTCTGGTGAATATCTTTGGCGGTATCGTGCGTTGTGACCTGATAGCCGAAGGCATTATGCAGGCGGTTGAACAGGTGAATGTTTCCGTACCGGTGGTGGTGCGTCTGGAAGGCAATAATGCCGAGAAAGGTGCGGCCATGCTGAATGAATCTGATCTGGATGTTATCGCGGCCAATGATCTTGGTGATGCGGCGAAGAAAATTGTTGAAGCGGTAGGAGGTGCGGCATGAGCGTACTGATTAATAAAGACACCAAAGTTGTGTGTCAGGGTATTACCGGTGGTCAGGGTACTTTCCATACCGAACAGGCGATTGCATACGGCACACAAATGGTCGGCGGTGTCACGCCGGGTAAAGGGGGGCAGAAGCATTTAGATCTGCCCGTTTTTAATACCATGCGTGATGCTGTGGCTGAAACTGCTGCGAATGCCTCGGTCATCTATGTACCTGCACCCTTCTGCAAGGACTCCATTATTGAAGCGGCGGAATCCGGTGTTGAGCTGATCGTGTGTATCACCGAAGGCATTCCGGTCATGGATATGCTGGAAGCGAAGATGATTGTTGACAGCCTGGGTGTGCGTCTGATCGGCCCGAACTGTCCGGGGGTGATTACACCGGGTGAGTGCAAGATTGGTATTATGCCGGGCCACATTCACAAGCCGGGCAAGATCGGTATTGTGTCACGTTCCGGTACACTGACCTATGAAGCGGTCAAGCAGACCAATGAATGGGGGCAAAGCACCTGTATCGGTATTGGTGGTGATCCGATTCCGGGAACCAACTTTATTGATGCCCTGCAAATGTTCCAGGATGATCCACAAACAGAAGCGATTTTGATGTGCGGTGAAATCGGTGGTACTGCTGAGGAAGAAGCGGCAGCATTTATCAAGGATCATGTCACCAAGCCGGTGGCCGCTTACATCGCGGGTGTGACGGCACCCAAAGGTAAGCGCATGGGCCATGCCGGGGCGATTATTGCCGGTGGCAAGGGCACGGCCCAGGAAAAATTCACCGCGCTGGAAGCAGCGGGTGTGGTTACGATCAAATCCCCGGCTGAAATGGGACAGGGTGTTGCGGCTGCCATGGCTGCACAGTCATAGTTCGTAACCTTTATCCTCTCTTTGCCTCAAATCCCGGCAAGGAGAGGAGATAAAGCAGAGAGGTATAAAACATAAAGCGGGTATAATGATTGCCTCTCAAGCATGGAAACCTTTGCTTTCCACAGTAACCGCTATTCATAGATTCTCGTTGACACGATGGAGTGCCTGATGACCAAACCTACCGTAACCTTAACCGACAATTTGACCGGTAAACAGATTGAAATGGATATCCTGACCCCGACAGTCGGGCCGAAAACCATTGATATCCGCAAACTGCATAAAGAGCTGGGCTATTTCACTTACGACCCCGGTTATCTGGCCACGGCAAGTTGCTCCAGTCAGATCACCTATCTGGATGGTCATGAAGGTACCCTGTTGTACCGGGGCTATCCGATCGAACAGCTGGCGGAGCACAGTACCTTTCTGGAAGTGTGTTATCTGTTGTTGAATGGCGACCTGCCGACGGCGACCGAGCAGGCCAGTTTCGAAAATATTATTACCTGTCATACCATGTTGCATGATCAGGTGCAGTACTTCTATCGTGGTTTCCGCCGTGATGCGCATCCGATGGCCACGATGGTCGGCGTGGTGGGTGCCTTGTCGGCGTTTTATCATGATGATATGAATATCCATGACCCGGCCCAGCGTGAACGTTCTGCCCACCGGCTGATTGCCAAAATGCCGACCATTGCTGCCTGGAGTTATCGCTATTCCGAGGGGCTGCCGTTTAATTATCCACAGAACCGGCTGAAATATGCTGAAGATTTTCTGCACCTGATGTTTGCGGTGCCAACCGAGGACTATCAGGTTGATCCACTGATGGCGAAGGCACTGGATGTCATTCTGATTCTGCATGCCGATCATGAGCAGAATGCCTCGACCTCGACGGTGCGTCTGGCCGGCAGTTCCGAGGCCAACCCGTTTGCAGCGATTGCCGCCGGTATTGCCTCATTGTGGGGGCCTGCACACGGCGGTGCCAATGAAGCCGTCATTAATATGCTGACCCAGATTAAGGATTCCGGTCAGCCGTTGTCACACTGGATTGCACGGGCCAAGGATAAGGATGACCGTTTCCGCCTGATGGGTTTCGGCCATCGTGTGTACAAGAATTTTGACCCGCGTGCCAGGATTATCCGTAAACTGGCCAACCAGATTCTGGATCGCATGCCGGAAGGAAATCCCTACCAGGAACTGTTTGATATTGCCCGTGAACTGGAAAAGGTGGCGCTGGAAGATGATTACTTTAAAGAGCGTAATCTGTATCCGAATGTGGACTTTTATTCCGGAGTTATCTTCCTGAGTATGGGCATACCGGTCAGTATGTTTACGGTCATGTTTGCGCTGGCGCGTACTATTGGCTGGATTTCACAGTGGAATGAAATGATGGGGGATGAAGAGGCACGTATTGGTCGTCCGCGTCAGTTGTATACGGGTGAAACGCGCCGTGATTATGTGCCGGTTGCTCAACGCTGACCATTGATTGATTGTACTGCAATGTGAGTAACAACCTGACGGTTCCCCCCGGTGTCATTATGGCGGGGAAGTCAGGTTTTGAGATTTTGGGAGCTTAATAAATATGTTAGAAGATTATCGTAAACATGTGGCAGAACGTGCCGCAGAAGGTGTTCCGCCACAGCCGTT
>PDRT01000064.1 GCA_002746895.1 Thiothrix nivea | reverse complement strand
TAAGCGCGTCTATAGCCTGCGTACCCGCGATAGTGATACAGATGTGTCAGCGATAGCCAAGCACAATGGTGGTGGCGGCCACCCGGCAGCAGCAGGGTTTTCAGTCCCCATAGATCAAGCCATCGCTATGTCGTTCCCTGATGCAGTTGCGCCAACAGATTTCTAACAACTAACTTTCTTTTTACTCATTTGGTGTCGCAATCAATTACGGCACCAAAACTACGGAGAACAACCAAGTGGCAGACCCAGTAAACCACCCAGATCACTACACCAAATAAACTTGAGATGACAAGGGTAGTCAAACATGAAACAAACAACTAATTCAGAACAACAGTCAGAGGTGTTACCATCACCCTGCACAATCCGCAGGCCGAGAGCTTCAAAAGGCTTGACCCGTTGGAAACAAAGCGAGATTACCAAGTACATCAACTCATTGCCGGTGGCGTAATAACGCTACCCGGCACCGCGCAGTTCATCCAAATAATCGGCCCAAGCCTGCATCATCTCAGCCCGTTTTTCCAGATGCTTGGTGCGATCATAAGCACCTCCATAAGTCTTAATTTTATGGCTAAGCTGCATCTCGGCCAGCTTCTCATCCCAGCCCAACTGCTCTTCAAGCATTGTTCTGGCCATCGCACGGAAACCATGACCGGACATCACATCCTTTTCATACCCCATACTTCTTAATGCTGCCCGTATCGAATCCGTGACCATGTGTGTTGGCTTACCACGCTGATGCGGAAATACATAACGATTACCATCGCGGCGCATCGCTTCCAAATCCCCAAGCACTAATATAGCCTGACGAGACAGTGCAACGATATGCTGATCCTCTTCCCGATTGGCCTTCTTAGTATGCTGCCGATTTTTTAGTTTCCTTGCCTCAATTGTCCACGTTTTAGCATCCCAATCTATCTCAGACCACTCCATGGCCACCAGATTACCTGGACGAACCATCAATAAAGCAGCTAGTTGCAATAGGCAACGGGTAATAAAATACCCATGATAAGCCTCAATATCCCGCATCAACTGACCAGCGAGAGCCGGATCAAGAATAGCAGCATGAGACTTGGAAACATGAGGAGGGAGAATAAGAGAAAAATCTATATCAGCCGGGTTATGCTCAGCACGGCCAATGGTCATGCCATACTGAAAAATCTTATACACCCACCGACCACAACGCCGCGCTTGATCAAGTGCGCCACGACTGCCAACACGGTTTACCAACTTAACGACATCAGGTGGCTTGACTTCATTCATGGATAAACCACCCAGTACCGGAAAAATATCATTATCAAAGTAACGACGAACCATATCCTTGTGCCGTTTACCGCCTTCCTTGATTTCCAGCCACGCTAGAGCAACCGTTTTAAAATTATCGGCTCCACTGGCCGACTGTTTTGCAGCTCGTTTTTTCTGGGCAGGATCAACAATACCTTTGCTCAGCTCTACTTTAGCTTCACGATGCTGCTTTCTGGCCTCAGTTGTTCCGATCAATGGGTAGGGGCCAATAGTAACGGTTTTGCGCTTACCACCGAACGTATAGTCATACCTCCAGTACAAACCCACGCCGGACTTTAAAGGCCGCACCTGAATGTACAAACCATCGCCGTCAGTCAGTTTTTTTGTATTGGCGACAACCTCACCGGACTTTACTTTCCGAAGATAAGCATCTTTCAACAATCCCATATTACGGTACTTTTATTTCTAGCTAAAGAAGTACCGTTAAAAGTACCGTGTTTTAGGACGTTCAAGCAAGTTAAAGTTGTTCAGCAATTACAAATAACTTATTGTTTTTTATTAACTTGAACATACTTAAACAATCATTCTGGCCGCATCGCCGGGAATAAAATAACATCTCTTATCGAAGGCGCATCCGTAAACAACATTACCAGCCGGTCAATCCCAATCCCCTCACCTGCTGTCGGTGGCAAACCATATTCCAGTGCCCGTATATAGTCTGCATCATAATGCATGGCCTCATCATCACCGGCCTCTTTCTCTGCCACCTGCTGGCGGAAACGCTCGGCTTGGTCTTCAGCATCGTTCAGCTCCGAAAAGCCATTCGCCAGCTCACGTCCACCAACAAAGAATTCAAAGCGATCAGTAATAAACGGATTATCATCATTACGCCGTGCCAGTGGTGATACCTCGGCCGGATACTCGGTAATAAAGGTCGGTTGTAATAAACGGTGTTCAACGGTTTCTTCAAAAATCTCAATCTGCACCTTGCCCAGACCCTCGTTATCCTTAAGCTGAATGCCCAGCTTTCTGGCCACTGCTCGCGCTGATTCCAGGTCATCAATCTGCCCAGCACTCAGGTCAGGATTAAACTCAAGGATAGCGTCACGCACACTGATCCGGCGAAAGGGTTTACTGAAATCAAAGGTCTCACCCTGATAAGTAATCTCGCCAGAGCCCATCACATCCTGCGCCAGGCCGCGCAACATTGCTTCCGTCAGATCCATCAGATCGTGATACGTCGCATAAGCCTGATAAAACTCGATCATGGTAAATTCCGGGTTATGCCGTGTTGATAAGCCCTCATTACGAAAGTTACGGTTAATCTCAAACACCCGCTCAAAACCACCCACCACCAGCCGCTTCAGGTATAACTCCGGCGCAATCCGCAGGTACATCGGTAAATCCAGTGCATTATGGTGCGTGACAAACGGACGCGCCGTTGCCCCGCCCGGAATCACCTGTAACATTGGTGTTTCCACCTCCAGATAATCACGCTGAATGAAGAAGTTCCGGATATAGCTAATAATTTTTGAGCGCAGCCTGAACGATGCGCGACTTTCCTCACTCATAATCAGATCGAGGTAACGCTGCCGATAACGCTGCTCCTGATCCGACAGGCCGTGGAATTTTTCCGGCAATGGCCGCAATGATTTGGTTAGCAGTTGCAGGCGATCAACTTTAACTGATAACTCTCCCGTTTTGGTGCGAAACAGCGTGCCTTCCACGGCAATAATGTCACCAATATCCTGATGTTTATACGCCTCAAACACCTCATCACCGACACGATTCTTCTGTACATACAACTGAATCCGCCCGGACACATCAGAAATGGTGGCAAAGCTGGCCTTGCCCATCATCCGCCGTAACATTACCCGTCCGGCAACAGAAACGTTTACGGCGTTCTCTTCAAACCAGGTTTTGTCCTTATCCGCATATTGTGCCTGTAAATCCGCCGCCTTATGTTCACGCTTCACCTGATTGGGAAACGCCACTCCCTGCTCACGTAAGGTGGCCAGCTTTTCACGACGCTGGGCAATTAACTGATTTTCATCCTGTTGAGCGTTTTCCTGATTACTCATTAAACTATAATCCCGACTTTAAACTTGCCTCAATAAACTGATCCAGACTGCCATCCAGTACCGCCTGCGTATTTCCGGTTTCAACGCCGGTGCGCAAATCCTTGATCCGCGAGGCATCCAAAACATACGAACGAATCTGACTGCCCCAACCAATATCCGACTTGCTGTCTTCCAGTGCCTGTTTCTCGGCATTACGGCTCTGCATCTCTCTTTCGTACAACTTTGCCTTCAACTGCTTCATCGCAGTATCTTTGTTCTGATGCTGGGAACGACCATTCTGACACTGCACGACAATATTGGTCGGCAGGTGGGTAATCCGCACCGCAGACTCCGTTTTATTGACGTGCTGACCACCGGCACCCGAGGCACGATAGACATCAATGCGCAAATCGGCCGGATTAATGTCAATTTCAATACTGTCATCCACCTCCGGCGAAACAAATACCCCGGCAAATGAGGTATGCCGAGCCCCGGCAGAACTGAACGGTGATTTACGCACCAGACGATGCACACCGGTTTCTGTACGCAGCCAGCCATAGGCATACTCACCCTGGAAACTCACCGTGGCACTTTTCAGCCCGGCGACATCACCTGCGGACGCTTCAATCAGATCAACCTTGAAACCCTTCTGCTCACCCCAGCGCAGATACATGCGCAGCAGCATTTCAACCCAGTCCTGCGCCTCGGTTCCCCCGGAACCGGACTGAATATCCAGAAAGGCATTATTAGCATCCAGCTCACCGGAAAACATACGCTGGAACTCCAGTTTTTCCACTTCGGCTTCCAGTTCCTGCAACTCGGATAGTACTTCCTCAACGCTGTCTTCGTCACCCTCTTCCTCAGCCATCTCCAGCAACTCGTGTGCATCTTCGAGGCCGGATGTCAGTTTATCAATGCCACCGACAATATTTTCCAGCAGCGAGCGTTCCTTACCCAGTTGCTGGGCGCGATCCGGGTAATTCCAGATCTCCGGATCTTCCAGTTCGCGGCTGACTTCTTCGAAACGTTCTTGCTTAATATCGTAGTCAAAGATACCCCCTCAGCGCATCCACACGCGCCTGCAGGTCTTTGATCCGGGAGTAAACGGGATTCAGTTCCATGAGCATTTATCTTCACAAAAGAAAAGCGGGGATGATACCAACCCCGCTTATGGATTCCCAGCACCTGATCAGGATACCGGTTTATTTGGCAGATTTTGCCCGCAATCGACGCAACTTTTCCGCAATTTTAATTTCCAGCCCACGCTCCACCGGCTCATAATACTGCCGCCCTTTCAGTGCCTCCGGGAAATAATTTTCCCCCGCCGCATAGGCATCTTTTTCGTCATGCGCATAGCGATAATGCTTACCGTAATCCAGTTTTTTCATCAAGGTGGTCGGTGCATTGCGCAGATGCAGCGGCACTTCCAGCGAGCCGGATGTTTTTGCATCTGCCAGCGCCGCTTTATAGGCGACATACGCGGCATTACTCTTTGGCGCACAAGCCAGATAAACCACGGCCTGCGCCAGAGCCAGCTCTCCTTCCGGACTCCCCAGCCGCTCATAAGCCTCCCAGGCATTCAGCGCCAGCTGCAAGCCGCGCGGATCGGCATTGCCAATATCCTCGGTAGCCATACGCACCAGCCGCCGCGCGATATACAACGGATCACAACCACCGTCCAGCATGCGGCACATCCAGTACAGGGCAGCATCCGGATCTGTTCCGCGCACCGATTTATGCAGCGCCGAAATCTGCTCATAAAACACATCACCGCCCTTATCAAACCGGCGTGGTGCTTCACGGGCAACTTCCTGAACGATGTCATCGGTAATCTGCCAACCACCCTCCCCCGTTTCTGTTGCCAGATCGGCAGCTGTTTCCAGCCAGTTCAGGGCCCGCCGCGCATCGCCATCTGCGGCGGCCACCAGCTGATCCAGAGCGGCTGTAGTCAGCTCAAGTTTGCGCTCTCCCAGCCCCTGCGTTTTATCCGTCAATGCCTGTTGCAGAATGACTTTAATATCCGCAGCGGTCAGTGACCGCAGCACATACATCCGCACCCGCGATAACAGTGCATTGTTTAGCTCAAAGGAAGGATTCTCCGTCGTCGCACCAATAAAAATCAGCACCCCGGATTCGATATGCGGCAAAAACGCATCCTGTTGTGCCTTATTGAAGCGATGCACCTCATCGACGAATAATACGGTGGCTTTACCGAATTGCTGGCGGTTTTGCTGTGCCGTTTCAACGGCAGCACGAATGTCCTTAACACCCGCCAATACAGCGGACAAAGTGAGAAATTCCGCCCCCCAGTAATTGGCAATCAGCCGGGCCAGTGTCGTTTTGCC
>PDRT01000020.1 GCA_002746895.1 Thiothrix nivea | reverse complement strand
CCGTATCCGCAGTTATCTTTCTACCTGTCGGAAAAACAGCGTGTCTTCTTCTGAGGCGCTTAATCTGCTCTTTCAGGGACAATGGCCTGCATTTGTCAAAGTGGGGGCTGAATAGTTACAAAGACGGTTTATCAACTATACTGAACCTGTACCGAAGACACAGACTGGAGAGGAATAAATCTTGGGAAAAGTCTTTATCAGCTACCGTCGGCAGGACAGTGCCGGTTATGTCCGTGCTTTATATAACGAACTGGCACAACATTTCGGCCAGGAACAGATCTTTATGGATGTGGATGACATTCCACTGGGCACCGATTTTGTCAGCATGATGAACCGGAACCTGCAGGACTGTACCATGATGCTGGTGGTGATCGGTCCACAATGGCTGAACATCCGCGACAGTCAGGGTGAACGACGCTTGGACAATCCCGATGATTTTGTACGGCTGGAAGTCGCCAGAGCGATCAAGGACAACTTTGATATTATTCCGGTACTGGTCAATGGGGCGGCTATGCCAGGTGAAAATGACCTGCCGGATAATCTGAAACCGCTGTCCCGCCGCCAGGCACTGGAGCTGGACAATAAATATTACAAACATGGTATTGCCGATCTGACCGCAGCACTGGAAGCTCATCTGGGCAAACCGGGCCATCCAGACCGGCAACCACCGACTGACACGGTGCCGCCAACTGCACAAACCATCAACAAACAACCCTTACTCCGGATACTACCGGCTGTTACCTTGCTGCTGGGTATCGGGGCCTTATACTACTGGCTCACTCCTCATACAGCACCGGACCATACGCAAAACACACCGTTGAATGTAAACGCCACGGCACCCGCCGGTTTCGACTGCCGCAAGGCAAGCACTGATGTCGAAGATGCAATCTGCAACGACGATGAAACCCGCAATATTGATCTGGCACTCAACCACACGTTCAACAAAACCATTGCTCAACTGCCACCTTCGGCACAACAAACCCTGGAAGAACACCAGAAAGACTGGCTGAAACAGCGTGACCGTTACATCCGCCAGCATTGCTTCAACCCGTCGAATCAGGGACAAACCACCCAGTGCATCCGGCGTTATTATCAGCAACGTATTACCGCGCTGACGCGTATCCCGTCCAATCTTTTACACCAGGTAAACGTGTTTGACCCGCCCACCAATGTCCGTGCCACCCCGAACGGCGATATTATCTGTCAGATCCGTCAGCAGCAGACAATCACGGTTTATAATGAGGCAGTACGTGAACGGGATGGTGACCAGTGGTATCCGACGCGGGCCTGTGGGAACAAACGCTGGGGGTTGATTCATGAGTCACAAATCAGTGCAATACCTTGAAATATCGGGCATTCATCGATCAGATTAATATTCATGCCTAATTGCCCTGGTGCGTTACAACAGTAAATTTTCCATTCAGGATCATCCAAGTAATCTAGTAAAAATAATAATAAGGCTCTGGAGACCTCGGCATGCTGGATCTGTTTATCTACTTTTTAATCGGTGTGGTGATTATCAGCATACCCTGTTATGCTTTTTACAAAGTGGGGATTAGTGCGGGTATTGAACGGGGTGTACGTCGTCAGGTACTGCGTGAACTGATGCTGAGCGGCGTACTGGAACAGGCCGAAGCCAAACGGCCTCATGCTCATTATTACGAATAATCCGGTTTTAGTGCTGGCAATGTGGACAAAACCAGGTGGAACGCTGTGATTGCCTGAGTTGCTGTAACAGTGTGCCACAGGACAGACAGAGTTCATTAGAACGCCCGTAAACATTCAGGCTAATCTGGAAATAACCGGTCTGCCCGTCTTCCCGTACAAAATCACGCAGTGTTGTACCGCCCTGTTCAAGTGCTTTTAGTAACACTGTTTTTATTGCGGCCACCAGACTCATATATTCCGCCAGCATAAGCTCTCCTGCCGGACGCCGAGGATCAATCCGGGCAGCAAACAAGGCTTCGTTGGCATAAATATTACCCACACCCACTACAATATGTGCATCCATAATCAGCGCCTTGACATTAAGACGGCGGTTACGGGATTTTTCATAAAGATACTCACCACTGAAATCATCACTCAGTGGCTCCGGCCCCAGCTGACTCAGCAATGGATGCAGTTCACCACAACCTGCCCACAATACAGCACCAAAGCGGCGCGGATCACGTAACCGCAGCACCTTGCCATGACTGAATATCATATCGACATGATCATGCTTTTCCACTGCCGTGGAACACTCGGTAATGCGCAAACTCCCCGACATACCGAGATGGATCAACCCGGTACCCTGTGTCGTTTCCAGCAGTAAATATTTGCCTCTACGCCTGACTTCAGTCACCTGCGCCCCGACCAATTGCTGAATTTCAACCGGTATCGGCCAGCGCAATCTGGGCTGCCGGACAATAATTTCACGGATTCTGCGGCCACAAATGTGCGGCTCTATACCTCTGCGGGTGGTTTCAACCTCAGGTAACTCAGGCATAACCAGAGCACGCTTGCAGTAATACTGCAGCTTCCAACATCCACCTAGACGGCAACACCGGCATGGCCGATTTTCGACAGGGCTTTAAGGACTTCAAGACGGGTAATAACCCCGACAACACGGTTGTCATCCATAACCGGATAGCGCCGGTAAGGCTGCTCCATAAACATTTTTGCCACATCCAGAATATTGTCATCAATGTCCACAGAGCGTACATCTTTCGACATCAGCACCCTGACCTTACGGTTGGACCCGGCATCAAAACCTTCATTAATGGCCTCGCCGATACAATCGGTTACTGATAAAACACCAACCATATTGCCCAGATTATCCAGCACCGCAGCACCAAATAAATTCCGTTCAGTAAACAGGCTGATTGCTTCACTGACCGCCTGTCCTTCCCCAATCGTGGCAAAACGGGGGGACATGTAATAACGTACTTGTAAGGGCGGTGCGGGCATAATATTTTTCTCCGGGAAGATTAAAAAAATCTTTTTTTACACCTTAAATTCTACCACGGTTTCTGTGGCTTCTGTGCGTGGTGCAGCTTGTATATTTTTACGCATCCGCTCCTTGCGCTTTTCACAGGGCGCGGAACAGGAACACTGATGATCTTCCATTCCAGGTAACGCAGACACCCCGCCACAACTGCCTTTCAGGGTTTTCTGACTAAACAGCCAGCCAACTGCCAACCCCAACATTGCCAGAGCAAAAATAATAAATGTCAGAAAAAAAACCTGCATTTTACACCTTTTTAATTAAGCAAAGGGACACTCAATAAAACTTGACGGAAATCCCACTTGATTGTGCGCCGCAACAATCCTATAATCGGAACCGATCAGGCAATATCCTGATCTCCTCCTAGCGGTTTAGGGGTGCATTTTGCACCCCATTTTTTTATGTCTCAGTCTATTCTGGGCAAAACCATTTTAGGCCAGAAATTAACCGCCAAAATCATCCAGCATAATATTTTCCGGCTCTACACCCAGATCAATCAGCATCTGAATCACCGATGAGTTCATCATCGGCGGCCCACACAGATAGTATTCACATTCTTCCGGAGCCGGATGATCTTTCAAATAATTTTCCAGCAAAACATTGTGAATAAACCCGGTATACCCCTTCCAGTTATCTTCCGGCAGCGGATCAGACAACCCCATATGCCATTCGAAATTCGGGTTTTCTGCTGCCAGCTGGTCAAATTCCTCAATGTAAAAGGCTTCACGCAGGCTACGCGCACCATACCAGAAGGTCATCTTGCGCCCGGTTTCCTTAATGCGACGCAACTGATCATAAATATGCGAGCGCATCGGCGCCATACCGGCACCACCACCCACAAAGACCATTTCATTCTTCGTCTTACGGGCAAAAAACTCACCAAACGGCCCAGATACCGTCACTTTGTCACCCGGCTTGAGGTTAAAGATATACGAAGACATCTGCCCCGCCGGATAGTCTGTTCCCGGTGGGGGTGAGGCAATACGTACATTCAACATTACAATATCGTCTTCTTCCGGATAATTTGCCATGGAGTAGGCACGGACAACCGGTTCCCTCACATGAGACTCAATATCCCACATTTTGTACTCATCCCAGTCACCACGATATTCTTCCGGAATATCAAACTCCGAATATTTCAGATCATGGGCCGGACATTCAATCTGGATATAACCACCGGCACGAAAATCAATTTTCTCACCTTCCGGCAATTCCAGTACCAGCTCCTTGATAAAGGTAGCCCGGTTTTCATTGGAACGAACGGTGCATTCCCATTTCTTCACACCGAAGACTTCTTCCGGAACCTCGACTTTCATATCCTGCTTCACCGCCACCTGACAAGCCAGCCGCTCACCTTCAGCGGCCTCGCGGCGATTAATATGGGCCTCTTCAGTCGGCAGCAGGGAGCCCCCGCCGTCCAGTACCTTCACCTTGCATTGTGCGCAGGTACCCCCTCCTCCACAGGCAGAGGATATAAACAAACCCTTATCAGCCAGCGCCCCCAGCAGCTTACCACCGGGTGCGACTTCGAGATTCTCCTCACCATTGACGAGAATATTCACATTCCCGGTCGCGACCAGTTTGGAGCGGGCAAATAAAATAACCCCCACCAATGCCAGCACAATGAGCGTAAACAGTAGTACGCCTAAAAATACCGTTGTCATGTCAAACTCCCTGCCCTTATAACTGAATACCGGAAAATGCCATGAAACCCAGCGACATCAGACCTACGGTAATAAAGATAATGCCCAGTCCCTGCAGACCCTCCGGTACATCACTGTATTTCAGTTTTTCCCGTACCCCGGCCAGAGCAACAATCGCCAATGCCCAGCCAAAGCCACTGCCAAGACCATAGACAACCGACTCACCGAAGGTGTAATCACGCTCCACCATAAACAATGAGCCACCCAGAATGGCGCAATTCACCGTAATCAGCGGCAAAAATACGCCCAGCGCGTTGTATAACGCTGGTACAAATTTATCCAGAAACATTTCCAGAATCTGTACCATTGCCGCAATCACACCGATATAGCTGATCAGGCCCAGAAAGCGCAGATCCACCCCGTCCAGCAGTACATTTTCTTTCAGGAACAGGTTAAGAATCAGGTTATTGGCCGGTACCGTAATCACCTGTACCACCATGACCGCCACCCCCAAACCGATGGCTGTGCTGATTTTCTTCGAGATGGCGATAAAGGTACACATCCCGAGGAAGAAAGTGAGTGCCATGTTCTCAACGAACACCGCCTTGAAAAATAAACTTAGCATCGCTTCCATTGTCATGCTCTCCTGTTAGCGATCGCCCAGGGCGTGTTGTTCATGAATCTTGAAATCCGGTTTTTCCACCTGCTCAGGCTTCCAGACACGAATCGCCCAAATCAGCAAGCCAATAATGAAAAAGGCACTCGGCGGCAATAGCATCAGGCCATTCGGCTCATACCAGCCACCGTTTTTGGTCAACTTGAAAATTTCATAACCCAGCAGCGTACCGGAACCAAACAGTTCCCGGAATACAGCGACAACAATCAGCAACAGGCTGTAACCCAGACCATTACCGATACCATCCAGGAAGCTCATGCCGACCCCGTTTTTCATGGCGTAGGCTTCGGCACGGCCCATGACGATACAGTTGGTAATAATCAGGCCCACAAATACCGACAACTGTTTGGCCGTATCATAGGCATACGCCTGCATCACCTGATCCACCACAATGACCAGTGAGGCAATAATCGTCATCTGCACAATAATACGGATATTGCCGGGGATATGGTTACGGATGGCAGAAATAGAGGCATTGGAAAATGCAACAACCGCCGTCAGCGCCACTGCCATTAACAGTGCATTTTTTAATGAACTGGTAACCGCCAACGCAGAACAGATACCCAGAATCTGCAAGGTAATCGGGTTGTTATCCACTAATGGATCCACTAAAACCTTACGTGCTTCACTCATGACTTACCTCCGCGACGTATTTTTTGCAGATAGGGGCCAAAACCGTTTTCGCCAACCCAGAAACGCACCAGATTTTCCACACCATTACTGGTCAATGTCGCTCCTGACAGTGCATCAACCTGATACTCGCTGTCCGGCGCTGCACTTTTAACAATATCCAGTGAAAAATTCCCCTGCGGATTAAATAATTTTTTACCGGACCACTGTGCTTTCCAGCTCGGGTTATCCACTTCGCCCCCCAGACCGGGGGTTTCAGCATGCTCATAAAAACCAAAGCCGGTGATCGTATTCGCATCACTGCTCAATGACATAAAGCCATACAGGGTTGACCAGAGGCCATACCCATTGACCGGCAGAATAATTTTCTCCACCTTATCCGCTGCATCACGTACCAGATAAACCGTGGCATACTTGGCACGACGCTTAATCGAAGCAATATCCTGTTCCTTTGACAGTACCACATTCTGCTGAGGGTCAACCGCCGCCGCACGGGCATCAAAGGTCGCCGGATCAATTTCTGAGACATAATCCCCCGTTGCCAGATCAACCACTTTTGGCTCAATCTGTGCAAACAGCTCGTCAACCGTTTTGCCTTTTTCCATCAGTCCGGCAATCTGCAGAATATTGCGCTTTTTATCCAGTGCCTTATTGGCATCCTGCACCGGCTTCAGCACAACGGCTGCCCCCGAAACCAGCACCGAACAGATCAGGCACAATAAAGTAGCCACCATCAGGGTCTTTTTCATGCTGTCATTCGGCATGTCCAGAAAGTCTTTAATCAGACTCATGAGGCACCTCCGCTAGCAGCCAGACGCTGCTTACGACGTTTAATATTCGCCTGCACCACAAAGTGGTCAATTAACGGCGCAAAGATATTTGCGAACAGAATCGCCAGCATAATACCCTCCGGAAACGCCGGATTAATCACCCGGATCATCACGGTCATTACACCGATCAATAGACCGAAATACCAGCGCCCGGTATTAGTATGTGATGCCGTTACCGGGTCGGTTGCCATAAACATCATACCAAAGGCAAAACCGCCCATCGTCAGGTGCCAGTACCAGGGCACACTGAACATCGGATTATGTTCACCGGACAACCCCAGCATATTGAATAATAATGAGGTGCCGAACATACCGATCATCACTCCGGCAACAATGCGCCAGCTGGCAATACGGGCAAACAGCAGGAAGCTGCCACCAAGCAGAATGGCCAGCGTCGAAGTCTCACCGATTGAGCCCGGTACCAGACCAATAAATGAATCCCACCAGCTGATTCCGCTATCAATCACCGCCGGAATGCCATTGGCAGCCGCGCTGGACAGGGCTGTAGCACCGGTATAGCCATCGACAGCAACCCAGACCGCATCGCCAGACATATACGCCGGATAGGCAAAATACAGGAAGGCACGCCCCGCCAGTGCCGGATTGACAAAGTTTTTCCCGGTACCACCAAAGACTTCCTTGCCCAGAATAATGCCGAACCAGATGCCCAGTACCACCATCCACAACGGTGTGGTCGGCGGCAAGGTCAGGGTATACAGAATCGAGGTTACAAAGAAACCCTCATTCACTTCATGACCGCGCACCATGGCGAACACCACTTCGGCGATACCACCGGCAATAAAGGTCACCATGTAGATGGGCACAAAATACAGCAGGCCGTGAACAAGGTTACTGAAGAAATTACCCGGACTGTAACCGAGCAGATTCATGATCACTCCACGCCAGGTATCCAGCTCGGTGATCCCCATCGCAGCCATTGCTGTGTTGGCCTGATAACCTGTATTAAAACAGGCCATAAACATAATCGGAAAGGTGGCCATCCAGACATAGCCCATCACCCGTTTCAGATCCAGTGCATCGCGCACATGCGGTGCCGCCGCAGTACGGTTCGGCGGACTGAACAGCAGCGTATCCACCATTTCGTACAGGCTATAGAATTTTTCGTACTTGCCGCCACTTGAGAACGTTGGCTCAAGTTTATCCAGCATACGGCGTAAACTTTTCCTCATCGTTACTCTCCTTTCTCGATCATGCGCAAACATTCACGTAGGGCTGCGCCGTATTCGTACTTACCATGGCAAACAAATGTACACAGTGACAAATCCTCTTCATCCAGCTCCAGCGCCCCCAGCTCCTGAGCCAGCACCGTATCACGGGTCAGCAGCGCACGTAACAACTGGGTCGGGAGAATATCCAGCGGCATCACCTGTTCATAATTGCCCAGCGGCACCATGGCCCGCTCGCTGCCATGACGGGTACTGCTGAAACCAAACTCCTGTTTCTTCAGGCCCCTGGAGAAAAACACATTCAGCACCGAGAACTGTTTCAACATCGGATTCAGCCAGTGCAGAAACTCACGCGGCTGCCCTTCATCAATGACCGAGACCTGCAAATTGTAACGCCCCAGATAAGCACTCCAGCCGGCAGAACGGTGACCACCCAGTACCGAACCGGAAATCACCCGCACCCGATGTGTGTCATCTTTCAGCTCCCCCTGTACCATTTCATCAGTACAGGCCCCCAGGCGGCTACGAATCAGCCGCGGATGTTTCAGTGGAGGTCCGGCCAGCGAAATCACCCGCTCAACCGACAACTGACCGGTCGTGAACAGCTTGCCAATGGCCACGACATCCTGATACCTCACATACCAGACCGTTTTGGTTTCACTGACCGGATCAAGGTAATGGATATGGGTGCCGGGCAAACCGGCGGGATGTACCCCCTCGAAGGTGTGATAGCTGATATTGGAAGCCTTGACCTGCGGAATCTGCGTGCCGGTCTGGTGACAGACAAAGACTTTCGGTGCCAGTCTGGACACCAGCGTCAGCCCCTGCTGGAATGCCTCCTCATTACCTGCAAGTGCCACCACCGGATCAGCCGCCAATGGCCGCGTATCCATCACATTGACAAAAATAGATGCCGGTGTAGCATCCGCCGCCGGAGGTTTGGCATAAGGACGGGTTCGGAAGGCAACCCATTGCCCGGATTCCTGCAACTTTGCCCGGATGACATCCGCCTGCAGCGAATCCAGTTCATCCGCCGTATGCGCTCCGAAATCAATGGCTTCTTCCTGCTCATCCAGCCTGATCACTACCGAGTTCAGCACACGACGCGGCCCGCGATTAATCGCCTCCACCACACCGGCTCCCGGAGCCGTAAAATTCACGCCAGCATTTTTACGGTCAGTGAACAAAACCTGACCTGTCTTGACGTAGTCCCCTTCCTGGACCTTCATCGCCGGACGCAGATCATGGTAATCCCGCCCCAGCACGGCCACTTTGGTCGGCTTTGGGTGATCACTGATCTTCTGTTCCGGCTTACCGGAAATGGGTAAGTTCAGACCTTTGGTGATTTTCATGTCGTTTCATCAACGCCTGTCGTTAAATAATAATTCGTTTGCAGCAGCATCAAAAAATACCAGCGCACAAGCCCTGATCGACACAGTGATCTGTAAAACCAGATCCCCGATATTTTTCAGATACTTACTTCATTTAGCGACACTGGGGGAACTGTTATATTTCTTTTACCCCGCTCGAAACCTCCCGCCCAGGATTTTGCATTAAAAACAGAGTCACTAAAATTTTGCGGCTCAGAAGGTACGCGTTTTGAGCGCAAGTCGCAAATTTTACTTGCATCCAATTTGTACTTTTTCCGAACATAGACAGGCGCAATTCTACACTTACGGCTATTTTGCTGCAATGCGATCCGGCATAAAGGCCCAAGGCAATCGTACATAAATAAAAAGGTCAACGGTCCTCTGGTCTAGGGCTTCCTCTATCAGGATCAGCTGAATCCAGTGGCTGAACTGGATGGCTCCGGCAACATTGTGTCGCGTTTAGTGTATGCGGGTAAGGGTAATGTTCCGGCTTATATGATCCGCGAGGGTAAAACCTACCGTATCATCAGTGGTCACCTCGGCAGTCCACGCCTGACCGTTGATACTGAAACCGGTGAAGTCGTACAGCGAATGGATTATGATGTCTGGGGCAGGGTCATCAGCGACAGCAATCCAGGCTTCCAACCGTTTGGTTTTGCGGGCGGGCTGTATGATCAGCACACTGGGCTGAGGGATAAATTCTTATTATTAGTGATTACATAATGAACCGTAAAATAACTACGAACACTTTTGGGTTGGCAGTTTTGATAATGGCTGCCTACTTCTTTTTCTACATACCTTATTATTCTTCTCAGAACATGAAGGAGTTTTGCTCTAAAGTTCCTGTACAGGCATCAAAAGAGCAGGTTAATGCTATGGTAAAAAAGTATGGGTTCAAAGTTACAAGTAGTTCAAATAGGAGCGAATTTATACATGTTCCACCGGGAAGAGCAGTATGCCAGATTAAGTATTCATATAAAGATAAGGTCACAGAAAAGCACTTTTCCTTAGATTGATAACATTGTTCTGGCTTATAAGTACCTATGCAGATATTTTCAGAGGCTGAACGATGCTGTAGTGAAACTTTCAGCGCATCAACTAACGTCTGCGCCGCCGGAACCAGATCCAGCTGCCGCTCAGAATTAACCCAAGTGGCAATACCAGCAAAAAGAAAGCCGCCAGCCCCACCGCCAGTCGCTGATCCATTTCCAGACGCAGATCCGGTGCCGAAATACGACGAATATTGAGCAGATTATCATCTGCTGCCAGCCAGTTAAAAATATTACCCGCCAGGTCAAGATTAACACCCCGGCCGAGATTGCCATTCAGCAGAAAATCACTGTCGCCCACTACTACCACCCGCTGCTGATTTTCCTTATCCGCATCAACGATTTTTGTTGACTCTGTTTCAGCAACAGATTCGTCTTCAGGATGATTCAACAGCCTTGATAAGGCCACACCAATGACCAGCGGCCCCAGGGCATCACCGTCTTCTTCAGCATAGGCAATTTCACCATCAATCGGTGCTGTTTCCAGCCAGCTGTTCGGCAAGGTATGCAGAAATTCATCCACCTGCCACTGAATGCCCTGCTCAGCCAGATCCGGTAAACGTCTGATCGTGGTGGCAAACGGAAATAAACTCTGCGAACCGGTCAGCTGGCGGCCCAGTGGCGAATGTCCGTAATCGACCACCGGCACCACCGCCGGATGATCAATCCCCAGCATTTCATGCAACTGCTCATTGGCATCCACAATGGTGCCCTCACCAAAGCGAATGCCCAGCAACTCAGCCAGCGGAGCCAGACTTTCCGTATCACCGGGGTCTTGCAGCCAGAGTAAATGACCGCCCTCTTCCACATATCGCAGCAGCAAATCCACCTCTCCCTCCAGCAAATCACGCTGTGGCGCGGCAATCACCAGGAAACGGGCATTATCCGGCAGCGACTGGCTGCGTACCAGGTGGTGCGGCTGTACCAGAAAGCCGCTACGGCGTAATGATGCACTGAGCTGTGACATTCCGGCAGAATGTTCCGCCAGCGGGTCACGTTCACCGTGCCCTTCCAGAAACACCACCAGCCGTTCACCCCCACGCGTCATCCGTTGCAGGGCATTGGCAATCACCTGTTCACGGGTTGATTCGATAATCTCCGTACGCTCTCCCAGTCGCAGCAGAATCTGTCCGGCATATTGAATGCCATCCGCCTTGGCCCGCACCGGATCAAGATCAGGATTCACAAATTCCACCTCAATTTCCGGCTTAATACGTTGATATTTTCTGAACAGGCGGCGTAATTTTTCCTGTAACGCAGCATCATCCGGCACATAGGCGATAAACTTCAGCGGCTGATCAATGTCGGCCAGCAATAACTGACTGGCTTCGCTCAGACTGTTACGCTGTCCGTAAGTCCAGTCAGCCCGGTAAACATACTCCCGGCTCAGAAAAGCCAGCACGCCCAGCGCCGCAAACAATAAGCCATAAAACAGTACATTCTGCACCCGGATACGCTGGTGCAGGGCTCGGGTCATTTTCATTATTAGCCCCTCAAACGGTCGTTATCCAGCTTATGGATGGTCAACAATAAAAATCCGGCAATAAACAGCAGATAATAAATCAAGTCACTGCTGTCAAATACACCTTCCAAAAAGGATAGAAAATGCCCGAAATGCGACAAATAAATAAACAGTTCACTGCCCGCCCCCTGCGAAGTCCCCGAGACATACAATACCATCAGAAAAATCAGTAAGCCAAAAGTGCTGATCGCAGCAATAATCGGCTGCCGGGTCAGCGAGGAAAGAAACAGTCCCGCCGCAGAAAAAGAAGCCAGTAGCAAAAACAGGCCTAGTACCGCCGCTGCCAACTTGCCCCAGTCCAGCATCGTGCCCAACATCAGCGACAGGGGCATCAGGGTCAACATCAGCACCATTACCATTACCAGCAGCAATAAGCCCAGATATTTGCCCAGCACAATCTGTGTGACCGATACTGGAGCCGTTTTTAATAAAATCAACGTTTGGTTCATTCGCTCCTCCGCCAGCAAGCGCATGGTCAGCACCGGCATTATCGCCAGCATCAGCAGCCCGGCCCATAAGTACAGTGACGACACCACGGTGTCACTGATACCGGGCGTGTTGGTATGACCGGCTGCGGTGGCTACCTGCGGCTGGATAACGGTCAGATATTCACTCAGCCCCAGCAGAAAAATCCAGGCCAGAATAAACTGCACCAGTGCCAGCAAACCCCAGGCCAGTGGTGAGCTGAACATGCGCCGGAACTCGGTACGGGCAATCACCATCATGCTATTCATGCTGCAGCCTCCGTGACAGCCAGTGCCGGATCATCCTGGCCAATCCACTCAAAAAAAGTTTTTTCCAGTGAATCAATGGCCTTCAGCTCACCACTGAACACAGTCCGGCCAGCACTAAGAATTTGTACCCGGTCACATACAGCCTGTACCTCCGGCAGAATATGTGTCGATAAAATCACCCCGTGTTCTTCCCCCAGCTCGCGGATCAGCGCCCGGATTTCCCGGATCTGGACCGGATCAAGTCCCACCGTTGGTTCATCAAGAATAATCAGCGGCGGCTGATGCAGAACCGCCTGAGCAATCCCCACCCGCTGCTGAAAGCCTTTGGACAGATTACCGATCAGACGGTTTTGCACCTCCTGTAACGCACAGCGCTGCTTCACCTGTGCCACCGCGTTTCCGGCGGCTGACCGCTTCATACCATGCAGGTGGGCACAATAAAACAGATATTCATTCACACTCATATCACGATAAACCGGCGGCTGTTCGGGCAAATAACCCAGATAATGCTTAGCCTTGAGCGGCTCATCCAGCAAGTCAATGCCATTAATCCGCACCTCGCCGGTGGCCGGAGCCAGACTCCCTGCCAGCATCTGCAGGGTCGTTGACTTACCGGCTCCATTCGGCCCAAGCAGACCCAGAACCTCTCCCTGCTTTAACTGTAAATCGATATGTTCAACCACACGCTGTGTACCGAAAAAACGTGAGAGTCCTCTGGCTTCGAGCAGATTATTGTTATGCATCACTGAATACCGTTGATTAAATTCAGAGCTGATTATAACGGACTCTGCATGAAGTCTGCCTGTCAAATTGACAGGATTAATGGTACTTTATGTGAAATTTCTGATTTGACCGGGTCAATCCAAGGTAATAGAGTCTGCATCACCCGGACCATGACAAGCAACCAGAGACCCCATGAAAACATCATCCCTGAAAAACTGGTACCTACTCAGCAGCAAACCCCACAAAGATGCACTGGCCGAAGAACAACTACTCAACCAGGGTTATGAAATTTACCGCCCTCTGGCACAACGGCTGCGCAAACGTCGCGGCAAAATGCTCAAGGTGACTGAATCCCTGTTTCCGCGCTATATGTTTATTAATCTTGACACACTGGATGATAATTGGGCACCGATTCGGTCAACTTATGGTGTCAACCAGATTATTCGCTTCGGTAATGAACCGGCACAGGTTCCTGACGAGCTGATTCAAAGCCTGAAAGCAAACGAAGAAAAACTGGGGGAAAAAGCCATCGACCTGGACAAATTCCATAAAGGTGAGCAGGTGATACTGACTGACGGGCCATTTAAAGGTCTGAACGGTATCTTTCTCAGCTACGACGGTGAAGAACGGGCAATGGTTCTGCTGGAAATCATGCATTCCCAGACTAAACTGGGAATTTCTCCTGCAAAATTAATAGCCGCCTGATATTTGGTGAGTTGATATTGATCCGCTCCATAAACTATACTTCACCTGCCTATAACAAATGAACTAACACACGCATGATGCCCAGACATTTCCTCTTTCTCCAGGGAGTCGCAACACCTTTTTTCAGGGAGTTGGGTGCTGCCATGCGTGAAAAAGGCCATCAAACCTACCGGGTTAATTTCTGCGGTGGCGACAGTTTATTCGCCGGGCATGAAACCAGCTGGCGCTTTAATAAGCCGTTAAGTGAACTGACAGACTGGCTGGAGGAAAAACACCGGCAACATCACTTCACCGATGCGGTTCTGTTTGGTGACACCCGCCCGGTTCACAAGGAAGCACTGCAATTTCTGCGCAACCATAACATCTGCATTCACGTTTTCGAGGAAGGCTACCTGCGCCCGCACTGGATTACACTGGAACAGGATGGTGTTAACGGGCACTCCCGCTTAATGCAAAAACCGGCGGAATTCTGGGATACTCCGGTGACAACCGATACCAGCGATGGCCTGAAAGTTCACAGCTCCTTTACCCGACGTGCCTGGCACGATATTCAATATCGTTTGGCCAACGCAGCCATGAAACCGCTTTATCTGCATTACCGAACCCACCGCCCGGTGAATGCACTGCTTGAGTACGCAGGCTGGGCTAGGCGTTTTCCAGCCGTCAAATACTGGTACCGCCCGAGAGAAAACCGGCTGATTGATCAACTGGTCGCCGACAAGACACCGTTTTATCTGTTTCCCCTGCAGCTGGATGCAGACTCACAGATTCGCACCCATTCGCCCTACGACAGTGTTTACGCCTCGATTGAACATGTCATTACCTCTTTTGCTGCTCATGCTCCGGCAGATACCGTACTGGTCGTAAAAAATCACCCACTGGCAACCGGAGTCATTAATCATTGGCGACAGGTTCGTGCCCTCTGCAATAAACTCAAGCTGCACAAACGCATCATATTTCTGCAATCCGGCCACCTGCCGACACTATTATCTCATACGCGCGGTACGGTACTGGTCAACAGCACGACGGCCACCTCGGCATTCTTTCACGGTTCGCCGGTTTGCGCCCTTGGCACAGCGGTATTTAATCTGCCCGGCCTGACATTTCAGCGGGGTCTGGATCGCTTCTGGACAGAAGGCGAAGCGCCTGACCCGGAAAAATTCAGCAACTTCCGCAAACGGCTGATTCAACACACCCAGGTCAATGGTGATTTTTACACACCAGAAGGTATCCGTTTAGCGGTCAAGGGCAGCCTGAAACGTATGGGGATTACCACGGTCACTGCCCCGGTCACAACATCGAAACCCGCCTTGTCTTCCTCCCTGAATACGCTGTCATCAGACACTGGTGCAACACCCTCACCTGCATTCAGTTACGGCATCAACGTGGCGAAAACCGGCTACCCGTATAAAAATACGGAGCGATGACAACCCGACACATTGTCATTACCGGTGCCAGCCGGGGTATTGGCGCAGCCTTGGCCAGACAATATGCACAACCGGACACGGTACTTGGCTTAATCGGCAGAAATCAGAGCGATCTGTACACCATCAGCCAGCAATGCCATACCAAGGGTGCCACCGTCATAACTGGCGTACTGGATATTACCCAAACCGGCGAACTGACCACATGGCTGCAAGACTTTGACCAGCAACATCCTATTGACTTATTAATCACGAATGCCGGTATCACCAGTCAAACTGGCCAGCAGGGTGAGGCCGAAACCATCGAAAATATCTGCCGCGTTATTGAGGTCAACCTTTACGGCACGGTTCACAGCATAGATGCCATTTTGCACCGTATGCGCCAACGTGGCAAAGGTCAGATTGCACTGGTCAGTTCACTGGCTGCCTACCGGGGTATGCCGATCACACCCGCTTACTGCGCCAGTAAGGCTGCCATCAAATCCTACGGCGAAGCCCTGCGCGGCTGGCTGGCCCCGGAAGGCATTCAGGTCAATGTGATTTGCCCCGGCTTCGTCGAGTCACAAATGAGCGATCATTTCCATGCCCCGAAACCCTTTATGATCAGTGCTGATGAAGCCGCCAGGATTATTCATCGAAGCTTACAAAAGAACCGCGCCTGTATCAGCTTCCCCTTTCCACTGAATCTGGGCATGTGGTTTATTTCCCTGTTACCTTTCCCGCTGGCCTCTTTTTTTCTCGGGCTGTCCGGTTATAATCGTCCACACTGAATAATCCGGTTTAATTGCAAACCTCATCACCCGACTACCTGGCAGCCTTTACCTAATCCCTATGAGCATCCTGCTGAGCGCCCTTGTGATCACCTTGCTATTGGCGACTGGCTCACAATATTTACTGCCCGCATCACTGCGTCCCCGCCAACCGGGTTTGCATCAATGGAAATTACTGGCCGCCAGTATCAGCAGCCTTTATTTCACCGGCTTATTGCTGACCCAACGTCCTGTACTATCGGCCTGGCTGACCTTATCCATACTGGCTGTGCTTCTGGTCGTGAATCAGGCCAAGTTCCGCGCCCTGCGTGAGCCACTGATTTTTTCTGATGTCTATCTGTATCTCCAGGTTGTCCGGCACCCCAGACTGTTTCTGCCGTTCCTGAACATTCCGCTGACCCTGGGAGCCCTACTGGCGGGATTAGCCTTCCTGTCTCTGGCAATCAGTCTTGAACCCGCTATCACACACTGGGATGTAAAGCTGATTTACTTTTATCCGGCCTGTTTACTATTGCTGCTAGTCAGCCTGGCTGCCACCCAAATACTGGCCTTGCAGACTCCACTCAGCCTTGACCCCGGACATGATATTCAGCAACATGGCTTTTATAACAGCTTACTCAGCTACACACTGCAGGCGGCAAGTACAACAAACCGGCAATTACTACAGGACACGCTGTGTAATCACAGCCCCTTCACAACCGGCAAGACAAAACCCCTGCGCAACAGCCATCTTATTGTAATCCAAAGTGAATCCTTTTTTGATGCCCGCCGCCTGTATCCCGGTATCAGCCCGAATATTCTGAAAAATTTTGACCAGCTCAAAACCACATCACTTCGGCATGGCCAACTGAAGGTTCCCTCATGGGGAGCCAATACCCTGCGCCCCGAATTTGCCTTTTTAAGCGGTATTAATAATAATCTGCTCAGCTACTACCGTTTCAATCCCTATCAGTATCTGCAACAACCTACACCCACCCTGGTCAGTTACCTGAAACAACAGGGCTATTATTGCATTGCGATTCACCCAAACAGTGCCGGTTTTTTCAGGCGTGACAAGGTGTTCCCGCTACTTGGCTTTGATGAATTTATTGATATTACAGATTTCAATCCGGCCCATACCTGTGGCCCTTATATCAGCGATCATGCCGTACAACAGAAAATAACCGCCATACTGGAACAATATCAGGATGACAGCCCCTTATTTATTTTTGTCATCACTATGGAAAATCACGGCCCGCTGCACCTTGAAACCATCCACACAGATGAAGCGAAGTCGTATTATCAACACTCTCTCCCCAAACATCATAACGACCTGAGTGTTTATCTGCGTCATCTGCGCCATGCCGATCAAATGCTGCAAGACCTGACGGACTATTTGCAAGATTACCCGCGAGACACATTGCTGTGTTTTTATGGTGATCATGTACCGAGCATGCCGAAGATTTATGACACACTCGGGTTTAGTGACGGCCACACCGATTACCTGATCTGGCATAACCAGACACCAAGTGGCATTAAAGCGGGCAATGAACGAACTCTACAAACCTTATCGGTCGACGCACTCGCTGTTGAACTGATTAATTTCTTACAACAAAACAACGAGTAAAGCGCCACAACTCCTTCCAGCGCAAAAACTTCCGCTGCCGCCGGAACTGCCTTGTCTCATAAGGATTCGGCCAGGAATCATAATTTCCGCTGCCTGACTGCGCCTGACCGGGCTGAATTTCCGCATTGGCAAAACGTGTAATCTGCTCCACCGCACAGACCGCCCCCAACTTGAACAGCTTCATATTCAGACTGAGCAAACTGTCATGCCAGCGTATCTGTAGTGCCTGTTGCTGCAATATATCGCCACTATCAAAGGATTGCGCCAGATAATGCACGGTTACACCCGTCGATGGCTCACGCCGCAACAGGGCATAAAAAGCCGGATCCACTCCTTTATAGGCAGGCAACAGGGAAGGATGAATATTCAGCCCGGTCAGGCCTGACGCTTCCAGCACACTCATGTCCAGCAACTGATTAAAATGGGCAGTCAGCAGAATATCGGCGGATGCTGCAGACAAAAACTGTCTGCCGGTTGCATTATTTATATCACGGGTTTCCAATAACGGAATGCACTGCTGTTTAAGTCGCTGGCGTAAGGTTGGCTGCCCGGATAACCGCTGCAAGCCGGAATACAGGCCAGTGACGGCCAGCAAATAAGCCGCATAACGCAGACCGGACTGCTGAACCTGACGCAGTATGGCCGTTATCGGATGGTAATCCTTACGCAGAATACGCCGGGAAATAACCACAGCGACCAGCTCAATCCGCTCTGCTTTCAGCAGTT
Source organism: Thiothrix nivea (assembly GCA_002746895.1). Classification (GTDB taxonomy): domain Bacteria; phylum Pseudomonadota; class Gammaproteobacteria; order Thiotrichales; family Thiotrichaceae; genus Thiolinea; species Thiolinea nivea_A. Next base: position 14,047 of record PDRT01000020.1, on the reverse strand, counting down.
CATCCAGCACAATATCCGAGTAAACACCGGGATAGGTGCAAAAGACGACGCGTTGTTTCGGCATGGCTTATGACTCTGCCAGAACGGCAGCCAGTGCCTCGACCGTATCACGTAACTGCTGCCCGGTATGCGCACTGCTGATAAAGAAACGTAATCGGGCCATCCCTTCCTCTACCGCCGGATAGAAAATGGGCTGTACATTGATACCCCGCTCAAACAGATGGTTTGCCGCCATACCCGCCCGCGCAGAACTGCCGAGAATTGCCGGAATCACCGCAAAACCACTGGCATAACCGGTATCAATCCCCTGCTTCTGACAGAGTGTTAAAAATAACTGACCATTTTCCTGCAACCGTTGTACCCGTTCCGGTTCAGCCTGCATCAGCTTTAGTGACTGGTACGAAGCAGCTGCCAACGCAGGGGATAAACCGACGCTATATAAAAATCCCGGTGCGGAAATCCGCAGGTGATGCACCAGTGCCTGTTCACCGGCGATATAACCGCCACAGCCGGACAGGGTTTTACTCAATGTTCCCATCCAGATATCCACATCACGTCCGGCGATACCGAAATGTTCGCGAATCCCCTTGCCGGTTTTTCCCATCACTCCCAGTGAATGGGCTTCATCGACCATCAGAAATGCCTTGTGCTGACGTTTAATGCGCACAAACTCCGGTAAGTCCGGGTAATCACCGTCCATGCTGTAAATACCCTCAACCACAATCAGCACCCGCTCAAAGGCTTTACGATGCTGATCCAGCAGGGCTTCCAGCGCCTGCCAGTCATTATGCGCAAACGGCATGCGCCGCGCTCCGGATAACTGGATACCTTGCAGAATACTGTTATGCACCAGCGAGTCATGCAGAATCAGATCCGGTTTATTAAACAGGTAGCCAATGGTCGTCACATTGGTTGCATGACCACTGACAAAGGCGACACAATCATCCACCTCGTATAAATCCGCCAGTTCACGCTCCAACTGCTGCTGAATCCAGCGCTCACCGGAGACCATCCGACTGGCCGAAGCAGAGGTTCCATACTGATCAATTGCCTCTTTGGCGGCCTGATTCACCTGTGGGTGACCACACAGATCCAGGTAATTATAGCTGGCGAAATTGATGTATTCCCGACCGGCTATCTGTGTGGTTGCCCCGGCAGACCGCTCATGGGTCTTAAAGAAAGGACTCTGGATACCTAATTGCTTGCCACCGGATTCAATGGCACGAATTTCCTGATAGCCCGGAAATTTATCAAAACGGCAAAACTCATCCGGAATATCATAACGACCCGACAAACTGCGTCGTACCGACTTTTTCACCGGTTTATGCTGCTGCTTTTTCTTTTTACGGTCATGCCTGGCCAGCATTTCACCTGCCAGCTGTTCCTTAATACGGTCACTGAGTCCGAACGGATTTTTGCCGGTCATATTTAACCCCTGTCAACAGCCCACGATAAGTTATCAGAAAGCTGATTATACCGGCTTATCATCAGACATATCAGAGGCCATCTGCTGCAACTGTTCAGCGGACAATTGTTCACCGTGTTTTCTGGCAGTATCTGCCGCCCGGGATACCAGTGAGGTATCATCCGCCACACCGGAACCGGCCACCCCCAACTGATCGGCAATTTTCCCGGCAATACGACTGATAGTCGCGCCTTCGGTCAGCGCCATCACCTGCAGACGCACCCCGAAACGCTCTTCAATCGCCAGCACCAGCTCCATCCCCATCAGCGAATCCATCCCCAGATCAAAGACAGACTGATCGGCGGCCAGTTTCTCCCGTGGCAGACGCAGAATTTCCGCCACTTCGCCAATCAGCATCCCGGTCACCAGCTCATGCACTTCCGGGGCGGACAAACCGGCAATCAGTGCGACCATATCCTCGCCCTGATCACCATCATCTACTCCCTTGGCCAACCGGCGCTGCTCGACATATTTCGCGGATCCGGCTCCCGACATCACCCGCTGTACGACGTGCCAGTCCATATCAATCACCGCAACCCCGGTTTTATCACCGCACAATAACTGCTCCAGTACCGCCAGGGCCTTTGTACTGGTCAGCGGGTGCCCACCCAGCCTGGTCAGCAAGGCCTCTTTGGTCTCCTGCTCCCGTGCCAGATAACCGGTATCATCCAGCGGCCCCCAGGCGGCAAACACAGCCGGTAAACCCTGTGCCCGTCGCGCAGCCGCCAATGATTCCAGATACAGATTGGCGGCAACATAGCTGGCCTGCCCCGGATTCCCCAGATAAGTCGTTACCGAGGAATACATGGCAAAAAAGTCCAGCGATATTTCAGCTGTCAGCTGGTGCAGATGCCAGGCACCCAGCATTTTGGGCGCTAATACCTTGCGGAAGCGTTCCGCACTCAGGTTACGTATAATGCCATCATCCAGCACCATAGCCGCATGTACCACGCCACGTAACGGTGGCAAGGTTGCCTGTAATTTCGCAAAAACCTGCTGCATTGCCGCCTTATCAGTCACATCACAGGCGTAAACAGCGACCTTGACCCCCTCTGTTTCCAGTGCCGCAATCACTTGTCTGGCCTCATCGGTTGCCGCACCACGACGCCCCAACAACACCAGAGTACGGGCACCCTTTTCTGCCAGCCACTGCGCGGTACGTAAACCAAATCCACTCAAACCACCCGTCACCAGATAACTGGCTTCTGCTGATAAACTCAGCTCAGCGTCGGGTGCCACTGGAGACGGAGGCCGCAACGGTTCCCCCTCGAAGGATACAATGACCTTGCCAATCTGGCGCGACTGTTGCATATAACGGAAGGCTTCCTGAATCCGTGCCGCCGGAAAAATACGGTGTGGTAGCGGACGCAATACCCCCTGTTCAAACAGCTGCATCACTTCGGTAAACAAACGCCCGGCCAGATCAGGCCGCTCAATCAGCAGCTGGTCGGCATCAATACCAAAATAGGAAATATTATTACGGAACGGACGCAAACCGATTTTACTGTTCTCATAAAAATCACGCTTGCCCAGTTCCAGAAAACGCCCGAACGGACGCAAAATCGCCAGATTTTTATTGATGGCCTCACCGGAAATCGAGTTCAGCACAATGTCCACACCCTGCCCGTTCGTCAGACGCATGATATCTTCGGCAAAATTCAGGCTGCGCGAATCCAGTACATGATCCGCCCCCATCAGGCGCACAAAATCACGCTTCTCATCGGTTCCGGCAGTGGCAAAGACCTCCGCCCCACAATAGCGGGCAAACTGAATTGCCGCCAGCCCGACTCCACCAGAAGCACCGTGAATCAATATCCGCTCACCCTCCTGTAACCGGGCCAAGTGATGCAACGCATAATAGACCGTGAAAAAAGTTGTTGGCACGGTCGCCGCTTCCGCATCTGTCCAGCCGGATGGTTTATGGGCTACGGCAGTAGTACGGGTAATTACCCGGTTACTGAAACAGGCCGGGGCAAAGCCCATTACCGCATCACCAACGGCAAAACTTTCAACACTGTGGCCAACCTTCACCACCGTACCGGATAATTCCATCCCCAATGAGGCACCGGCAAAACCATTCTCCACCGCCTCATCCGACAGCAGTCCCATTGCATACATTACATCACGGAAATTCAGGCCGGAGGCCTTTGGCAGAATCTCAATTTCATCCGCCTGCAATGCCTGTTCCGGCAATGCTTTCCAGTACAGATTTTTCAATAGCCCCGGCGCACTGAAATCCAGCACAACCGCAGGTATATTTTCAGAATCACCGGACCGGGGTGCCAGATCCGTCTGCTGCATACGCATAACCCGCCGCGCACCATTCCCCAGCAGAATTTCATCCTCACCATCCGGTTGCAGAAATTCGGCCAGCAGCCACCCGGCTGCCTGCTCTGCGGTTACTACGTCCTGCAAATCAATCAACACCGTCTTCAGGTCGGGGTGCTCATTCATCAACACCCGGCCCAGCCCCCATAACGGTGCCTGCTCCGGTTGCAGTGGAACCTGCGGGGTAGACAGTGCAGGCATTGCACCCGCCGTAATCAGCCACAAATGCGTTTGCTGGCCCTGACTGTCCGGCTGCTCCAATCCCTGAACCAGCTCCAACACGCCGCCACAACGGCGATCCTGTAATACCAGAATATCCTTATCATCACTTGCAGAAGTTGCCAACTCCAGACCCGCCAGGTGCACTACATGATCATAAGCCTGTTCGGGAGCAAAGGAGGCACGGAGCGTTGTGTGCTGATTCTGCTCCTGCAACAACGCCTGCAAAGCCGTTGCCAGTTCAGCCGAAAAGCCCTGCTCATCGGCAATAATCAGCCACTGCCGAGCCTCCGTTGACTTAATCTCCCCGGAAAGCGGATCGTCTGCACTTGGTGAAATCTGTTCTGAAGGGGCTGAGGCCAACGCACGAATCAGAAAAGCACCGTCTTCAACCTCAATCACCGGCTCAAATTCCGCCACCCCATTTTCAAAACCGGCCTGGGGCAGGATTTCCAGCCATTCCGCCGCTGGCAGCAAACGGGACACATAATGCGGCGCAAAGTTACTCTCACCGGCATCATTTCCGGCCAGCTTCACCCACCAGTCCGGCTGCAAACCACAGGTCAGATCCAGAAAATGGCTGTCCACCATACCGGCCAGCAATAACGGCGCACCGGTTTTCATCAATGAGCGCAGCCGTTGTAATAATGTCACGGCATCCGGCCAGTCCAGCAGGGCATTGCCGCAGATTACCAGATCAAAGGCCGCATCGCCTTGCAAGGCCCTGAATCCCTCACCGTTAAAATCCTTGTCTAATTGTTGCGTTGTCAGAAACGGATAAGCCTCAAATTCCGCCGCCTGCTGTTCCAGCCACTCTGCATTCGCATCGGTCAGCACATAATCACAACGCTCAGCAGGCAATAGCGGCAACAGACGCTGTGCCAGCACCCCCTGCCCCCCGGCAATCTCCAGAATCCGTAATCGCTGCTGGCTTGGCCAGACCTGAACCAGCCCACGCACCCACGCCGTCAGCAGGGTGTTCAATGCCCGGAATGCCGGTGCAGAATCCAGCCAGTGCTGACGGATACTGCTTTTTGCCGGGCTCAACAAGACTTCCGCATCCTGCTCACCACGCAGCACGCTCAATAAGTGTTCACCACAACGCCCCAGCATGACCAGCTCTGGCAAATGTGCCGGGGAATCACCGAGAATCGCCAGCCAGACTGCCTGCGCCGCTGGCAAATCACAGTCAGCCGCCAGCGACCACTGATCGGCCTGCTGCTCAGCCAGCTCATGTTCCGCCAGTATTCCCAGTAATGCACACAGTAACGGTTCCTGCTCGGCGGGCAGATCATGCTGCTGCATTAACCGTGCAACAGAAAAGCCGCTGACGGCGGCGGAATCCAGCGAATCCGGCTCCGTACACAATGCGGACACCGCATCCCAGGCATAACGGGTCACCAGTACCTCAAACAACGGCATAATGCGCTCATAATGACGTTGGCGCTGCAACATCGGCTCACGCTGTTGCAAGGCTTCTGTCACCTGTACCGACAGACTCGCCATATCCAGCGTTGGCACTGCCGGTTCAGCCGTACGCAATGGTTTTAGCCAGGGTATAAACTCATACAAGTCCGGTGCCTGCTGCTGGCGGCTAAATTGCACAGCACGGAAACGACAGGCCTGTAACTCCGCCAGCACCGCACCGTCATCATCCAGCAACAGAAAATCCGCCACCACTGAACGGGGGCTTTGCTTTTTAATCTGCACCTGCAGATAAGTTATTGCGGCCTGTGTATCGAACAGATTCAGCTTCCCGATCTGCACCGGAATCAGTGCCGCACCCGGCCCGGCCAGCAACTCATCGCGCAATACATCGACCAGAACCTGAAACGCACCATCCAGCAGGGCCGGATGCAACAGATACTCATCAAGGCCCGCCGCAATTTCCAGCGGAATCTGTAACTGTGCCAGCGCAGTATCCTGAGCTGTCCATACCTGTTTAACCGTTTGAAAGGCAGGCAGATAACTCAGCCCCACCGCAGCTGTAAGCTGATAATGTTCCGCACCGGTCAGCCCGACGGTTGCCTGTGCCTTAAACACCTCTGGTGCCGTACACATCACGGTGTCAGCAGCTTTCAGTGTTTTGCCGGTCATCCTGCCCACCACATTGACCTGCCAGGCATCCTCGCTCAAGCGCTCACGGCTGGTAATGGTAAAGCTACCGTCTGCGGGGTTGAGCATAAAACGTATGGACTTCGCCTGCCCATCCTCCAGCAGCACAGGGGCACGAATTTCACAATCCTCAATAACATGCGAATCAGTGCCATACCACTGTGCCGAAGCTGCCAGTGCCATTTCGACATAAGCGGCAGCAGGCACAACCACGGCACCATCCACCACATGATCGGCCAGATATGGTACAATCCGGCTATCCAGCTGATTTTCCCATCCGGCTTCTGCATCTTTCAAACGATAGCCCAGCAGAGGATGCACCCGGCGACGATTTACCAGATCATAGCCATCACTGGTCAGCGGATACCAGTAGCGTTCACGCTGCCACGGGTAATTCGGCAAACGGACAAACCGGCCACGTCGTGGAAAATACCCGCCCGGATCAGGGCGATAACCAGCCAGCCACGCCGCATCCACTGCTTCCTGCATACGCCGTACATTTTCCTGCTTGCGCTTACTGATCGCCAGCACCTGACCATTAACATTATTAGCCTTCAGGCATTCCGTGATATAGCTGCGCAGGATGGCATGCGGACCAACTTCCATCAGCACCTGCACATCATTGTTCAGCAGGGTATTTAATGCCTGATCAAACAACACGGGCTGGCGGATATTGTCCCACCAGTATTCAGCCGTCAGCTCGGCCTTATTAACCACCCCACCCCTCACCGTGGACACAAACTGCACATTATTTGGCTGTGCCAACGGGGTTAAATCCGTAAGGGCGACCAGCAGATCCTCCCGGATCGGCTCCATGTGGCGGCTGTGGAAAGCATAATCCAGATCCAGCAGGCGGAAGAAAATATGCTCTGCACCCAGCAAACCGCCCAGTGCTTCCAGATCCTCCAGCTCGCCGGACAAGGTCACTGCATTCGGGCTGTTCACCCCGGCAATTTCCACCCGCTCCTGTAACCCCAGAGCCTCAAGCTTCGCCCTAACCGCGTCCACCCCCAGTGCTACAGCGGCCATGCGTCCCTGTCCGGCTGTCCGGCCCTGGGCATGGCTACGCTCATAAATGACCCGCACCGCCTGCTCCAGTGACAGGGCACCACAAGCCCAGGCTGCTGCCACCTCACCGACACTGTGACCGGTGACCGCCACCGGACGCACACCAAACTGTTCCAGTATTCGTACGGCACCAACCTGAAAGGCAAACAACATCGGCTGGGCAATCTCAGTGAGCTGTAAACGCGAATCCTGCTCATTGGCCGCGAATTCGTCCAGCAATGAATAATCTACATATGTTGCCAATAGCTGGTCGACTTCAGCCACCGCCTCACGGAACTCCGAACTGTATTCCAGCAGCACCTGCCCCATCCCCTGCCACTGTGAACCATTACCGGAAAATACCCAGGCCAGTCGGGCACCGCCCTGGATTAACTGCCCGGTGGTCAGGGCCTTGCTTTTACTTTGCCCGTTGGCATGACGTTGTAATGCCTCAATCGCCGCTTGACGATTTTTTGCATGCAATAACAAACCATAATGCAGTTGCTGACGGTGCTGTAGTGCTGACCAGGCAATGTCGTAATAATTGGTCTGAGGCTGGTTCACCAGCAGCTCTGCATATTGTCCGGCCATTGCTGCCAGGGCCGATGTGCTGTCTGCGGATAACAGCAGCGGTGGCAAACGGGTTTCCTGTAGCTGTTCATCTGCCGCTTCACAATACGTAATATCACTACATTTATTATTCGCACCATTAGATAAAGCGATTTCCGGCTGAGGCGGATATTGCTCCACCAGTACATGCGCATTGGCCCCGCCAAAACCGAAGGAGTTCACCCCGACCAGCTGCCGCTGCCCATATTGACGAACCGGGGTCAGTTCTCTGACCACCTGTATATTATGCTTATCAAATTCAATATTCGGGTTCAGCGTTTCAATGTGCAGTGATGGCGGGATAGTCTGGTGTTGTAATGTCAACAGGGCCTTGAGCAAACCCGCCATACCGGAGGCTGTTTCCATATGCCCCAGATTACTTTTGGCCGAACCGATCAGCAGCGGTTTATCTGCATCACGCCCCCGTCCCAGCACCTCGCCAATAGCACGGGTTTCAATCGGATCACCGACTGCGGTACCTGTGCCGTGCGCCTCCAGATACACCAGATCGTTTACATCCGCATCAGCCTGGGCATACACCTTTTTCAGTAATGCACCCTGCTGTGTGGAACTGGGCACAGTGATACCATTGGTACGCCCGTCGGAATTGACCCCGGAGGCAACAATCACCCCATGAACCGGATCACCATCCGCTTCCGCCTGCACCAATGGCTTTAGAATCAGTACCGCCGCCCCTTCCGCCCGCACATAGCCGTCACCCGTGGCTTCAAACGGACGACAACGCCCGCGTTCGGATAACATGGAAGCCTGTGAAAAACCGACGAAAGCAAAAGGATGCAGCAGCATATTCACCCCACCGGCAATCGCCATCCCCGCTTCACCGGAGCGAATGGCCTGACAGGCGTGATGTACCGCCACCAGCGAAGAAGAACAGGCGGTGTCCACCGATACACTGGGGCCATGCAGATTGTAAATATAGGAAATACGGTTGGAGGCCACACTGGCCGTATTACCGGTCATGGTATAGGCATCCATTGATGCCGGGTCGTCCACCCGCCGGTTCAGGTAATCGGTACTGGCGATACCGATATACACCGCACAATCAGAACCGGATAATTGTTCCGGTACCTGACCGGCATTCTCCAGTGCCTCCCAAGATAATTCGAGTAACAGGCGCTGTTGCGGGTCCAGCTGCTCGGCTTCACGCGGAGCAATGCCAAAGAAGGCAGCATCAAAATGTTCAATATCCGACAATACGCCCGCCGAAAAAGTGACACTTTTACCGGGTTCCCTACGATCAGGATGCTGATAAAAAGCGGCCCCAAAACGCTCTTCACTGACTTCCGTAACGACATCCCGACCTTCGCTCAATACCCGCCAGTAATCATCCAGAGAGGCAATATCCCCGGGGAAACGGCAGGCCACCCCCACAATGGCAATTTTATCAGTTACATCGGCTGTTGTTTTATGGTTACTCATTCGTCACAGTTCAAGAAATCAGGAAGATAATCAAACCGCGCATTCTACATGTTTGGCCGCGAAAGGTGAAAACTCCGTGATATGCCTGTGTCACTTTTACGACAACTCAGCGGAAACGCCGGAAAACCCTTTCAAAATCAACACTGACCGGACAACGCGCTGCCGTAAAGGTGAAACGCTCAGTATCGCATTCAGCCACCTTGCGAAACCGCTCACCCTCCGGGTGTAACTGAAAGACTCTTGCCAGCAAGGCATCAGGATAAACCAGCACATAGTATTGCACCCCTTCCTCAGCGTACAGCCGGAACTTGAGATTTTCATCCTTGGCTGCCGTGGACGGGCTGATGATCTCAAATACAATCTCCGGTGTCTTACTGATGTATTTCGGATGCTGGTCATGACACACCAGCGCAACATCCGGACGTACTGTGGTCTCACTGTCAATTTTCCAGTCCGTATCTGGCAAAATCTCACAATCCGGACAGTCCTCTAAAGCATCATCCAGCTGAGCTGCAATCAGCAAGCTCAACATTTGGTGAATTTTTACCGGTGCAGGAGCCATGGCATAAGGAACACCCTCAATCAGCTCCCAGTCCCCCTCCCACTGACAATAGTCATCATAGGTATAACGGGGCAGGTCACTCAGTTTCGCAGTTGGCATCAGAAGTCTCCGGCAGTGCTGATTATCCGATAATTATAACTGTTTTATTTGAATGAACATACTACGGCAAATTTCAGCTTCGGAAACTGACAAAACCATGCCAGACATGAATTACTTTTGTCACCGATCGCCGAATAACATGTATTTTATTCTTTTTCTTACCCCCCTGAGCCAGTAGCTGCCTGTACAAGTACTCAAGAGTAAACTCCGGCGTGGTAAAAGTACCGGTCTGCCAGTTAATATAACGCGGGTATAAAATCAGTGTGGCTGCCACCAGCTGATCAAGGTTCAATTTCCGGCGGCGACGTTCAAGCCGGTGACGATCCTGGGTCAGTCCCCAACCGGCATAAAATGGCAGACCGTAACACACCACTTTTTTATGGCGCAGCAAGCCTTCAAACCCGACCAGTGAGGTCATGGTATGCACCTCATCCGCCAAATCCAGACAATCGGTAATACTGATATCATCCAGCACCCGATCACTACAGGCCCGTATCACCTCATCCGCCACCCGACCCTTGCGGTTGCCACTCACCACATCAGGATGCGGCTTATAGATAATATAGGCATCGGGGTGAGCATGACGCACTTCACGCAGCAAGGCCGTGTTGTTATTAATATCACGACAACCCTTGCGGATAGACGCATCGTCCTCCACCTGTCCCGGCACCAGCAGAATACACTGGCCGGGTTTTGCTGCAATCTGTTCTTTCAGTAGCGTTTCACCCAGATTATACTTGCTCAGTGCGTATTTCAGTAATAATGCACGCAAATTCTGCGCACGTTGCAACAATTCCGGCGAAAAGTCATGATGCTCTAACAAATGCTCCAGATCACTGACCTGCCCCGGATCATAATAAATACCATGTTTATCCAGCACCAGTGATAACGGCGGCGTATAGTCCGAGCCAAGACCGGCGGAACGGATGAAACCATCTTCAACGCGCCAGAGCGGGACATTGTATTGCCTGGATAGCTTGTTGGCCTCAGCAGTGGCACGTTCACCCCAGGTGATAAGATGACTATCAGCATTAAAGCCTTTTTTCAGGGCAGCACAGACCGTGTTGGTGAAATGGAGCCGGTTATCGGGGGAGTAGAGAAAACGATGGATGTAATTGCGCTTCCAGCGTGAGAAACCGAAGGCGTATAGCTGGCCTTTGTTTTCCCTGAACAGACGGTTTTGTGCCGCAAAATATTTGACAATTTCCTCCGCCTCACAACGCTCCAGCCGATCCGGATGCACATAACGCGAGTAAAGCAGATAAGCCGCCGCAAAAATTTCCGTGACTGACCGTTGCCGGTTGCGACGCTGAAATACCGGGTGCTTATGATCAGCCCTGTCATCGGTCACTCCCCAGCCCGCATAAAAGGGCACCCCGAAGCAGGTAACCGGCTTACCCAGCAATAATGCCTCAAAACCCAATTGTGAGGTCAGCACATAAACATGTTCAACCCGTTGCAATAACACCAGTGGATTGACCGGCTCGGCAATTAGCTTGATACGGGGATGATTTAACCGGGAAGGAAAAAAACCTTTTTTCTTTCCGGCCATCACATCAGGGTGGGCCTTTAACAGGATAGTCGCAGCCGGTTGCTCATCCAGTACTGTCTGTAAAATAGCTGTGGCATCAGCTTCAACCAGACCATATTTCAGCGACATGTCACCCGCAGTTTGATCAACCAGTAGCACTTTTTGACTTTCAGGCAGGTTCAGGTGATCAAGTATTAACGGGGCATTATTGTATTTGGAAATATGCCCAACGGTTATCTGTTTAATTAAACGGTTGGCCCGCAATAATAATCCGGCATCAGCCAATGCTCCTTCCGGATCTTTTGCCAAGATGTTTTCAAGGTCAGAGGGCTGTGTGGCATCGTAGTAAATACCGGTTTTATCGACTACCAGAGAACAGGACGCAGCACCAAGTACGCCCTGACCGAGGGAGTGAATGAAACCATCTTCAAGACGCCAGAGGGGTAAGTTTAGTTGTCGGGCCAGATTTTCAGCTTTAGTGGCACTGGGTTTACGGCCCCACGCCAAAACGGCTGTGGCGTTGCTTTGTGATTTTTTATAGTGACTGGAGACAAAGCTCACCGCAACCTGCATAAATGCCTCGATAGCCCAGTGGCATGCCAATTTGCGGGAACATGTTAATAGTAATGGCTGTTTCACAGTTTAACCATGCAAAGAAGTCAGACCTTCCTGTTGCCAACGTCGCAACAGGGCAGCTTCGGCCAGCCAGTTATGCCTTGCAGAGGGCTTATGTTTTGCATCTGTATGGTGATAAGCCTTCTTCACATCATTCAAGGCACTGAAGCCTGCAACAGAAACCCCACTCCATGAACCCAGTAATACCTTCAACCATGCCAGAAATAAAATCCCTGCACTGGGCGGAGCCGTTAATTCGCGAACCAGATTTTGCCAGACTGGCAATGGTGTAGTCAGCAAAGTCAATTCACGTTTGACCACAGCAGAAACACCAGACCAGTTCAATAACTGGTAACGAACATCCGGCCCGGTTAATATCACTGTTCCGGAAAAGTCTTTCGGCAATACCGTTACCTGAAAACCCGGTGTAATAACCCAGATATCATGCTTATATCCCATATCCTTTTCATCAGTTTTTGGACTGGAAAATGTATTAAAACGTGCAACACAGTCGTGTTGATCAATAGTTTCACCGAGTAATGCCCCTTTCATATTTCCGGCATTCCCCACCACACAGATACCACCCCGATGAGCCTGTTTTAATAACCCGGCCTGAAACGCTTTACGCCAATCCTGCTGTTGATTATGAATTTGCCCAAGGCGTGCTTGTAGTGTGCTTAATTCTGCTCCGTTTCTGGATAAACAGGATAAAACAACGGGAGACTGACACTGGTCTATGGCGGTGAGAAGTGGAAAAAAATGATCCGGACACTTCCCCCGGGCTTCAAATAACAGTGCCGCCACCAGCAACTGCCGTGCGGGCTTAAGGTGCTGAATCTTACGCTCCAAATAAACCGCCCAGCAGTTTGACAGTGTATAGCCCAGATCCCGCCGGAATAAGATATAAGCAAGTAAGTCATTAATATCTCCGGACAATTTCCATGCCCGGAAAAAATACCGTAATGTTTGCCGCTGATAAACACCGTTGCTACGTGCCCGCTGCGCTTTAACGGCCCACCACCAGTAACAGGGATTAATCGGCACCGTTACCAAAGTGGATACCATCCGCTTTACTCAGATTATTACCGGATAGCAGTGTCCCCGACACCGGATCACCCATTTTTTCCCGAACCTCCGAACCAATGGATATATCGAATTTTTCTGTGCCAACAAAGGTGTTGTTCTGCACAATATTGGCATTATCTTTTACCCTGATCGCCTCTTCATTATTAGTGAAAGTATTACCTGATACGGTATTTTCTCTGGCGTAATCGCGATAATACTTTTCATCACCGCTGGAATAAACCAGTTTGTCACCACAATCAAAACCGCTTAAGTCTCGATCCGCACGCTCGGCCAACCAGACCCCGACGCTTTCATCTATAAAACGATTACCTTCAATACGGTTAAAGTTTGCACCTTCCGTGCGTGGCCATTCATTCGGATCCGTCACATCTTCCCAGCAGTTTTTATACAGATACACTCCACCGTCTGCATTATCCCGAAACGTATTATTGCTAATAATATTCCGGGTTGTCGCATCAATGGCTATCCCCTCCCGTTTTGCTAAATGACTTCGCCTGGCTTCACGCTGTAATTTTTCCGGGCTATAAGAGAAAAAGCCGTTACCCTCAATCACGGAAGCTGAAATATTTGCAGCACGACTTCCTGCATCCAAATAAATTCCCGGCCCTCCGGAGCCTTTAACACTTGAATTAACCAGCTCAAAACCGGTTACATAGCGGTTAATATAAATACCGGAACCATGACTGTTAATAATTCTACTGTTCAGCACTTTGATATCTGTTGGTGCCCTAGTCCGCAGACTGTCCTCATCACCACTTCCATTACGCAGCGCCAGCTTTGTTTCATCGCTCAGATTCAATTTCACATCCAGCGCAGTAATATAATTAATAATCTGGCAATTTCGAATCGTAATATTGTTGAGGTGTACCGCAGCATTTTCCGGACTGCTGACAGAAAAAGCAATTCCTTGTGGTGCTTCAGTGGCACTATA
>PDRT01000106.1 GCA_002746895.1 Thiothrix nivea | reverse complement strand
TGCAGTTTGTTCTTTTCGTCGAATTCAAAACGAATCCACGGATACTGACGGCTGGAGGGTTTTATGTCTTCCGGTCGAATCTTTTCGATCAGCTTGCGGCGACTGGTCGCCTGACGGGATTTGGATTTATTGGCGGAGACACGGCGGATAAAATCCTGTAATTCGGCAATGCGTTCTTTGGCTTTGGTATTCGCCTGCTGCTGCCGCTCACGCGCCTGACGTGATGCCTCCATGAAATCGTCGTAATTACCGGGGTAGACCTGAATCTTGCCGTAATCCAGATCAGCAATATGGGTACATACCTGATTCAGGAAGTGACGGTCATGCGAGATAATAATCATTGTTGAGTCACGCTCGTTCAGTGTCTCTTCCAGCCAGCGGATGGTATTAATATCAAGATTGTTGGTCGGCTCGTCCAGCAACAGAATGTCCGGATCAGCAAACAATGCCTGGCACAACAGTACCCGCAGCTTCCAGCCCGGAGCCACTTCGGACATTGGCCCATTATGCTGTCCGGTCGGAATACCCACCGCCAGCAATAATTCACCGGCCCGCGCTTCAGCCGTATAGCCATCCATTTCTGCGAACTCGCCTTCCAGTTCGGCAGCTTTCATGTAATCTTCTTCAGTGGCTTCCGGATTGGCATAGATGGCATCACGTCGGCTCATCACATCCCACATTTCCTCATGACCCTGCATGACCACATCCAGTACCCGTTGATCTTCGTAGCCAAACTGATCCTGTCTCAGATAGGCCATGCGTTCATGTGGCTCTTTGGAGATATTACCGGCACTGGACTCCTGAATCCCGCAGAGAATCTTCATGAATGTCGATTTACCCGCCCCGTTTGCACCGATCAAACCGTAGCGGTTCCCTTCACCAAACTTAACGGAAACATTTTCGAACAACGGCTTGGAGCCGAATTGCATGATGATATTGGCTGCGACTAACACATCAAGTCCTTCTGGTAAAACCGGGTAAAAAATTTGAGGCGCTACTGTATCATTTCAAAGCTATAGCCGCAGCATTAAAAAAGCCAGACATGAAAACATGCCTGGCCAAAATAACATAAAGGAAGGGCTAAGACCTTTATGTCAATACGAGTCCTCACCGGACTCCAGGGGCTAACAACAAAAAAGCAGAGT
>PDRT01000019.1 GCA_002746895.1 Thiothrix nivea | reverse complement strand
TGGCATCGTGTTCTCTCACATTGTGTTTTAGTCGACCGTGAGCTTCGCCCACTGGCCGTTCTTTTTCAATGTGTTGCACTAGCGATTAAAATCCGCGTAACATAATATGGCCTTAAATGTGAATTAAGCGCTAAAAACCCAAATATTATGAAAATCAATGGGTTATATTTGGCTGATTTTATGAAAAGGAGCTTTTATTACTCCTATCAGGTTACTTACCAATACAAAACGAGCTGAAAATCTCTCCCAACAGATCATCCGGCGTAAAACGCCCGGTAATCTGCCCCAGTGCATCCTGAGCAATGCGTAGTTCTTCGGCCATCAACTCACCGGCATTAAACACTAACAGCTGCTGTTCCGCCCGCTCCACGGCTTTATTAGCCTGCTCCAGTGCCTGCAGGTGCCGCCGTCGAGCAATAAAGGTATCTTCCGCCTCACCACGATAGCCCATGCAGTTTTTCAGTTCCGCTCGCAGTTCATCAATGCCCCGCCCCTGTTTGGCAGAGATATACACATGTTCTCCGTGTTTACCGGCAGCTTTGCCACTCAGGTCTATTTTATTGTGTACCGTCAAACGTGGAATGGCGGCCGGAATCCGCGCCAGCAGTTCCGCATTGCTTCCGGTAGCTTCAGTATCGCTGTCATCGGTCAGCAATAACACCAGGTCAGCCTTGTCAATCTCCTGCCAGGCCCGCTCAATGCCAATCTTCTCCACCGGATCATCGCTGTCCCGCAACCCGGCAGTATCCACCACATGTAACGGCATACCGTCCAGATCAATACGTTCCCGCAATACATCCCGTGTGGTACCGGCAACATCCGTCACAATCGCGGTATCCTGACCGGCCAACGCATTTAACAGACTCGACTTGCCGGCATTGGGTCGCCCGACAATCACCAGATGCATACCATCACGCAGCAGGCTGCCCTGACGAGCCTTGCGGAAGATCGTTTGCAGCTGTTGTTTAATATTTTCCAGGCGCTGTTTCACCGACTCATCGGCGAGAAAATCAATTTCCTCATCCGGAAAGTCCAATGCGGCCTCAACGTAAACCCGCAGCTCAATCATCTGCTGCAATAACGTATTAATAACCTGAGAAAATTCACCTTGCAACGAGCGCAACGCCGAGCGGGCAGCCTGCTCCGAACCGGAATCAATCAGATCAGCGATGGCCTCCGCCTGAGCCAGATCCAGTTTGTCATTCAGAAAGGCACGTTCAGAAAATTCGCCAGGCCGGGCCAAACGTGCCCCCAACTCTAGGCAACGGCGCAATAACATGTCCAGTACGATCTGACCGCCATGCCCCTGTAACTCAAGCACCTGTTCACCGGTAAAGGAATGCGGGGCGGGGAAATACAAGGCAATGCCATTATCCAGAACAGTACCGTCAGCCGCGAGAAACTGTCTATGTACCGCCCGGCGCGGGGGTGGGCACTGGCCAAGAATCTGTTCAGCCAACCCCGCAACATCAGTGCCGGACAGACGAATAATGCCGACTCCACCACGCCCCGGCGGTGTGGCCACAGCGACGATGGTGTCGGCAGGGGCAGGCATTATGCGTGCCCGATAATCTTTTTATTGATGTACCACTGCTGGGCGATCGACAACAGGTTATTGACAACCCAGTACAGTACCAGACCAGCCGGGAACCACAGGAACATGAAAGTGAAAACCACCGGCAGGAACTGGAAAATCTTCTGCTGCATCGGGTCAACCTGTGGCGGATTCAGCTTTTGTTGCAGGTACATACTGCCACCCATGATCAGTGGCAACACGAAGTACGGATCCATGATTGATAAATCCTTGTACCACAACAGCCACGGAGCCTGGCGCAGTTCCACACTTTCCAGCAGTACCCAGTACAGTCCCATAAACACCGGAATCTGAATCAGGATTGGCAGACAACCCCCCAGTGGATTGAGCTTTTCCTTGCGGTAAATCTCCATCATTGCTTTCTGCTTGGCCTGCGGATCATTTTCGTAACGCTCACCAATCTCCTTCAGCTTCGGCGCCATAGCCTTCATTTTGGCCATCGACTTGTAGCTGGCGGCAGAGGGCCAGAAGAAAATAATCTTGATCAGCAGGGTCAGAAAAATAATCGTCCAGCCCCAGTTCTGCACCACACTGTGAATCACCTGCATCACCCAGAAAATTGGCTTGGAGATAAAGGCAAAGATGCCGTAATCCACGGTCAGATCCAGACCTTCCGCAATCACTTCCAGATCATCCTGTAATTTCGGGCCGACCCATAAACCGGTCTGGAAGGTATCCGTCGCACCGGCAGCAATCTGCCTGACCGGGCCACGCGCCCCGAGAATATAACCCGGCACACCCAGCGTCATCACTTCATTACTGTAATACCGGGTCTTTTCGGCCTGATTCGGCACCCAGGCACTGATGAAATAATGCTGCAACATACTGATCCAGCCACCCGTAGCACGGTTTTCTTCCTCCGGAATGCCATTCTTCATTTCATCAAATGAAAGGGTGTCATATTTATCATTATTATAATAGGCACCACCGACAAAGGCGCGCACACCCATCAGCAGACCGCGCGGAGTATTGTCCGGCCCATGTTTCAGCTGACGATATTCAGTACCGGCCCAGGTCTGTTGAGAGTTATTCTGTACTTCGTGCTCAACCTGAATCTGAAAGCTGCCACGCTTTAGCCGGTAACGCTTGGTCACAGTAATACCATTGGCACCCTGCCAGCTCATTGGCACCACTAATTCGTCAGCCCCCTCAGCCAGCTGAAAATCCGTTTGTGCTGCCTGATAAATGGCCTGGTGATTGGGTGCAAGCCCGGTTGTATCCACACCGGCCACCGGCACATGCTGTAAACCGGATTGCGCCACATAATTTTTCGCATTGCGATCCAGAATCCGCACCGGATTATCTGGCTCATCCAGACTCACCGGATAGGTTGGCAGGTCTGCAACGACAACATCGCCCCCTTGCGTACTGATTTGCAGCTCCAGTACATCGGTATGCACATGGATAATCTGTGCGCCTGCCGCCTGAGCAGCCGTTTGCGCAGTATCAGTGGGCACATGACCGGCTACCGGAGCTGAAGGCACATCTGCTGCCGTGCCTGCCACGGGCACAGCGTTGTCACCGGCAGACGACGACGTTTGTACAGCAGGTGCCTCCGGTTTGGGTGCATGGTCAGCCTGCCAGGTTGTCCATAGCAGAAAGCCCAGAAAAATCAGGGTGAGATACAGAAAGGGGCGTTGAGAATCCATAATTCCTCAATCCGGTTTTCGGTTAGATGGAGCGTGGTGTCCGGATGGTTGAGTTTTGTTGGCTGATGCTCCATACAACTGCCTCACACGCTGCCAGGACACTTCAAGTTGCTGCAGTATAGCAGCGTTATCCATGGATGCCAGTTCTGACTGACTCATCATGACAATATCAACAGCTGGCAGATCGGAGAAAGAGTGACGGAAACTTTCCCTGACCAGACGTTTTACACGGTTACGCTGTACAGCCAGCTTCAGTGACCGTTTGGAAATCGCCAGCCCGAGCCGGGCATGGGGCAGGGTATTTTCACGTACCCGCAATGTCAGCCCGGTTATCTGTAAACGCCGGTGACGACCACGCTCAAACACCCGCCGGAATTCTTCAGGACGGGTCAGCCGGTTTGCACGCGGAAAGCTCGCCAAGTGTGTACGAAAAAATCCGGATCAGTTCAGGGAATCAGGCGCTTGCGTCCCTTGGCACGACGGGCATTCAGCACCTTGCGTCCATCAGCTGTTTGCATACGGGCACGGAAACCATGAGTGCGGGCACGGCGAATCTTACTGGGTTGAAACGTTCTTTTCATGATAAATTACCAAAAAAACTAATCTTATCTGTTAAAAACCAGCTGGACTCCCTAATGACGAGGATGCTGCTGGCCCGTAAAAAAGGCCCCGGAAATTATCCGATAGTACCTGTGATGTCAAGGTAAAACTAGGCGCTGTACTGTCGATGAGGCTCAAACCGGCTCACAAAACCGGGTAAATATATTCATCACCACTTTAATCCCGTGCCCCGAAAATAGCTGTACCAATCCTGACAAGGGTCGCACCTTCGGCAATAGCCGCTTCCATATCACCGGTCATACCCATGGATAAAGTATCCAGTTCCAGGCCATTGCTGATTAACTGCTCCTGTAAAGTACGCAACCTGGCAAAGCTGCGCCGCTGGCGGTCAAAGTCGGTTTCTGCCGCCGGAATGGTCATTAAACCGCGCAGCCTGATACCGGGAAGTTGCACCACCTGTTCAGCCAGTTCCGGTAATTCATCCGCATGTACACCGGATTTGCTGGCTTCACCGCTGATATTCACCTGCAGGCAAATATTGATTGCCGCCGCATCAGCCGGTTTTTGCTCCCCCAGCCTGCGGGCAATCTTCAGGCGGTCAACGGCATGTACCCAGTACGCTATTCCAGCAATCTGCCGGGTCTTATTGGATTGTATCGGCCCGATAAAATGCCATTCCAGATCAGCCGTATGCAGGTCAGCCGCCTTTTCAACCATTTCCTGCGCATAGTTTTCCCCGAAGGCCGTCTGGCCACTGTCAATCGCGGCACGGATGGCACTGACCGGATGGCGTTTACTCACAGCGAGTAAATGCACACTGCCGGGGTCCCGGCCATACCGTTGTTCAGCATCACGGATACGCTGGCCGATTATCTGAAGATTTTCATGAATAGTCATGCTTTGTGTTAGTTTCCCTGTAACGTCCCAGTCATTCATCACAACAATAATAAACGACAATCAATTCAATGGATATTACTCAACTCCTGGCCTTTGGCGTCAAAAATAATGCATCGGATTTGCATTTATCTGCCGGTTTACCGCCCATGATTCGTGTCGATGGCGAGATGCGCCGTATCAATCTGCCTGAGCTGGATCATAAGCAGGTGCATGGCATGGTTTACGACATTATGAACGATAATCAGCGTAAATCCTTTGAGGAACACTGGGAAGCGGATTTCTCGTTTGAAATACCGGAGATCGCACGTTTCCGTGTCAATGCCTTTAATCAGGGCCGGGGGGCCGGGGCCGTATTCCGGACAATCCCCAGTAAGGTACTGACACTGGAGCAGCTGAATGCACCGAATATCTTCCGTAAAATTTCTGATAAGCCACGGGGTCTGGTACTGGTCACCGGCCCAACCGGTTCCGGTAAGTCCACGACGCTGGCGGCAATGGTCGACTATAAAAATGATACCGATTACGGGCATATTCTGACCATTGAAGACCCCATTGAATTTGTTCACGAAAGTAAGAAAAGCCTGGTCAACCAGCGTGAAGTGCATCGTGATACACGCAGTTTTGAAGCCGCCCTGCGCTCTGCATTACGTGAAGACCCCGATACCATTCTGGTCGGGGAAATGCGTGATCTGGAAACCATTCGTCTGGCCCTGACTGCGGCGGAAACCGGGCATCTGGTCTTCGGCACTCTGCACACCACCAGTGCGCCGAAAACCATTGACCGGATTGTGGATGTCTTCCCGGCGGCAGAGAAAGACATGGTGCGCTCCATGTTATCGGAGTCGCTACAGGCGGTTATTTCCCAGACACTGCTGAAAAAGAAAGGCGGTGGTCGGGTGGCGGCACACGAGATTCTGATCGGTACCCGTGCCATTCGTAACCTGATCCGTGAAAACAAGCTGGCCCAGATGCGTTCCGCACTGCAAACCGGTCAGGGTGATGGCATGCAGACACTGGATCAGTCACTGCGCAATCTGGTGATGAAAGGCGAGGTGGATCGTGAGGTGGCCCGCCACAAGGCGGAAAATCCGGAATCTATCTAGGAGTATTTATGGATCGCGATAATGCAATGAGTTTTGTCCAGCGTCTGTTGATGAAGATGCTGGATATTGGCAGTTCGGATTTATTTATTACCTCCGATGCGCCGCCTTCGGTAAAAGTGGATGGCTATATGCAGCCGCTGGTACCCAATGTGCTGAATGAGTTGACCACCCGCATGCTGGTGCGTTCGATTATGAATGACCATCAGTTGCGTCAGTTCGAGGAGGAGATGGAGTGCAACTTTGCCATTGCCCTGCCCGGTACCGCGCGTTTCCGTGTCAATGCCTTTACCCAGCGTGGCTGTTCCGGCATGGTGTTGCGACATATTCCCACCGAAATACCAAATTTTAAATCGCTGTCACTGCCGCCAATTCTGCGTGATATTGCGATGACCACTCGTGGGCTGGTGATCTTTGTCGGTGCCACCGGCTCCGGTAAATCTACCTCTCTGGCGGCAATGCTGGATTACCGCAATGAGCATTCCAAGGGACATATTGTCACCATTGAAGATCCTATTGAATTTATCCATCAGCATAAGGGTTGCCTGATTACCCAGCGCGAACTGGGCATGGATACCAACAGTTATGAGGTTGCATTGAAAAATACCTTGCGCCAGGCACCGGATGTGATTCTGCTTGGCGAAATCCGCGACCGGGAAACCATGGAATATGCCAATGCCTATGCGGAAACCGGACATTTGTGCCTGACGACCTTACATGCCAATAGTGCCAACCAGGCCATTGAGCGGATTCTGAACTTCTTCCCGGAAGAACGGCGTGATCAGTTATTGATGGATCTGTCGCTGAATCTGAAGGCGGTGATCTCGCAGCGCCTGATCCGTACCGCTGATGAAAAGGGCCGGGTACCGGCTGTTGAGGTAATTATTAACACCCCGCTGATGGCAGATCTGATTTTTAAAGGCGATGTGCCGGGCATGAAAGAATTGACTGCCGCCTCGCGGGAACATGGCATGTGTACCTTTGATCAGGCCTTGTTTGATCTGATTGAGGCACGCAAGATTACTGTGCATGAGGGACTGCGTAATGCTGATTCGGTGAACGATCTGCGTCTGAAGCTGAAACTGGAAAGCCGCTTCTCCAGGGAAAACGATTTTTACCGTGGTACCGAGAAGCTCGAAATTGAACCTGTAGAAAAAATAAGAACATAAGACGATGAGTAATCTTGTTGATGAGGATATGCGTATTACACCCCTGTTGCATATGATGGTAAAGCAGCGGGCTTCCGATATTTATCTGACCACAGGTGCTCATGCATCTATCAAGGTACGTGGCAAATTGCAGCGTATCAGCCGCGAGCCGATGAAGCCGGGCAATATCCGCCAGTTGGCCGAAGAGGTGCTGAGTCCGAGTGAAATCGAGAGCTTCTTTGAAAACCGTGAGCTGAATAAAGGACTGGCCCTGAAAGGCATCGGCCGGTTCCGGATGAATCTTTATTTTCAACGGGGCGAGGTTTCCATGGTGATTCGCCATATCCGCAGCAATATTGCCTCGCCACAGGATTTGTGTCTGCCAACTGTACTCTCAGAAATCGTTTCAGTCATGGGCAGTCGATTGTCGGCCAGCGTGAAGTCGGTTTTGATACCCTGAGCTATGCCAATGCCATGCGTGAGGCCATGCGCGAAGCACCGGATATGATTATGGTCGGTGAGGTGCGGGATGCTGAAACAATGGAAGCGGTACTGGGCTTTGCCGATACCGGACATCTGGTGATCTCAACGCTGCATGCCATTAATGTGATTCAGGCACTGGAACGTATTATTTACCTGTTCCCCGGTGAAACCAAGAGCCGGGTATTAATGGACTTATCACTGAATCTGCGGGGTATCGTCGCCCAGCGACTGATCCCGGCTAAAAACGGCGAAGGTTTGCACCTGGCAGCAGAAATGCTGGTGAATACGCCGTATGCCGCAGAATTGATCCGCAAGGGGCAGTTTAATGAGCTGACTGAAGTGATCGAAAAAGGTTCTTCCGACGGCATGGTCAGTTTCGATCAATCGTTATTGCGCCTGTATCAGGAAGGCAAGATCAGCAAGCAAAGTGCACTGGAATATGCCACCTCACGTAACAATCTGGAATGGCAGATTAACTTCGGTAAGGGTACTGGCTTCTCCGGTGATCCGTATAAAGAAGGTGACGGCAAAACAGTGTATGAGAAAGTGATCGGGTCAAATGCGTTGGATCAACAGCCGCTAGAAAGCGCGGAAACAGCGTTACCGACAACGGTTTGATGATTAATCATGACAGGGCGGCCAGTCAATCTGGCCAGCGTAATACCGGAATTTCCAGCATTTCCCTGAGATCTGTCAGGTTATCCATCGTCTGTGGCGGATTACGTCCGGTTATCGGGTTCAGAATAATCCCGGCAATGCTCAGCTGACGGGATTGCATCGCCTCAATAGTGAGCAGAATATGGTTAATACAACCCACCCGGTCTTCACTGACCAGAATTACCGGAAGATTCAGTGCTGTGGCCAGATCGGCATTCAAACCATTCTCCGCCAGCGGGGAATAAAAACCACCGGCTCCTTCCACATACAAAAAGGTATCTTGAGACAGGTGTTGACGACATTGTGCCGCAAGGTACTGAATGGTGAGCCGTACTCCTTCCAGCCGTGCGGCACGCGGGGGCGATAAGGGTTCACGGAAGCGGTTCGGACACACCTGCTCCAGGGTCTGCTGCGGGTTATTGCAGGCTTGCAACAGTTTGTATGCATCCGTGTTTTCGGTGGTAGCCGGTGGTTGCGGCCAGCCGGATTCCACTGGCTTGCGCGGGGTAATATGACAACCGGCTGCCCGCAGATGATGCAATAACTGTACACCGACCCAGGTTTTACCGACATCCGTATCAGTACCGGTCATAAAGGCACCAGGGCCGCGAGATAACCGCTGTATCCAGCTGGATAATTCAGTGTTCTTGTACATTGATATCACTCACCTTTCGCAGTTGGAACAGTGAACTTTCATCATCATTCGACTATACTGCCGCACCTGTCAGACAGTATAAATTTTAAGGTAAACATAATGGAAGCAGATTTCTGGCATGCTCGTTGGGAAAAAAATCAGATCGGATTTCATCAGTCCGGCATCAACTCACATCTGCAGGATTTCTGGCCGGAACTGAAACTGTCCGGTACCGAACAAGTATTTGTGCCATTGTGCGGTAAAAGCAGCGATATGCTGTGGCTGCGAGCACAAGGGCATACGGTACTCGGTGTCGAGCTAAGTCAAATCGCAGTGCGTGATTTTTTTGCCGAAAATCAGCTGGAACCTGAAATCAGCCGACAGGGAAAATTTGAGCGCTGGGAACAGGATGGCATTGTGATTCTGCTCGGTGATTTTTTCGATCTGAGTGCTGATGACCTGGTCGGATACGGTGCGGTGTTTGACCGTGCTTCGCTGGTTGCCCTGCCACCGGCAATGCGCCCGGCATACGCACAACATATTCAGCAAATTGCTCCTGCAAATTGTAAAATACTGCTGGTTACTGTCGAATATGAGCAAAGCATTACCAAAGGGCCTCCGTTTTCGGTAACAGAACCGGAAGTCAGGGATTATTATGCAGCCGGTTATACGGTGGATTTATTGCGTACGATTGCTGCTTCAGCCGATTTTCCCGGCCTGATTAAAAAAGGTGTACCGACCATTGATGAAAAAGTGTTTTTATTGAGCTGAACCAGTGTCTGATACTGACTGGGTGCAGCTGGCACCTTACATAAAGCAATATGGCCGGGGCTGCCTGACCTATTCCGTACTCCAGCCGGGTATGGAATATTATCTTGAAGAGGGTGTCGGCTTTATTGCCTATTACTCTTTCCGCCACCTGTTGCTGGCACCCTTGGGGCGCAAGATTGTGCTGGCTGATCCGATCTGTGCGCCGGATGATATTAAGGGCATGTTGCAGCGTTTTATTGCCCGGCATAAACGGGTGATTTTGTTACAATGCCGGGCAGCCACCGGCAAGGTCATGGATGAACTGGGCTATGAAGTTAATATGTTCGGCAAGGAGTGTGAACTGCCGGTGCCGTTACCGCTGACCGGTAAAAACCGTGCCAAAATCCGCCAGTGGCGCAATAAATGTGAACGTGAGGGCGTGGTGGTGGAAGAGCGGGCTATTTCCGCCTGTGATCTGGCCGAAATTGAGGCGCTGTCTGAGCAATGGATGCAGGAAAAAGGCGGTAAGGAGCTGATTCTGCTGACCCGGCCTTTCATTAAACAGGATGAACCGGAAGTACGTTGTTTCTGGGCCAGAAAAGAGGGTAAGCTGATTGGCTTGGCGATTTTTGATCCGATGTACAATAACGGCAGAACCGTGGGCTATTATCACAATTTTGACCGTATTACGGCGGATGCGCCGCATGGTACCAGTGCCTATATTATTCTTGAGGCAATGAAAGTGTTCGCTGAGGAACAGGTCAAGGTGGTGTCACTGGGACTGATGCCTCTGCATGTATTACGGGCCCACTTCCGGCAAAATGATTTCACCATGAAGGGCTTGCGTTACGCGGCGAAAAACCTGAATCACCTGTATCCATTCCAGGGCAATATCTCGCATAAAAAGAAATTTGCCGGACGCCAACAACCGGTTTATTTTTCCTCCACCAACGGTAATCAACTGCGGGAAATGTTCATCCTGATGAAGGCAATGAAGATGATTTAGAATTGCAGGTCATGATAGGCTAGGCAGGTTTTAGCGAAAATTCAGCAACAAGGGTACAGGCGCTCCATTGACAGAACAGATAGCACCACGTTGTCGGGTTAAGATTTGTGGAATTACTTCAACGGACGATGCCCGGATGGTCAGTGCCGCCGGTGTGGATGCCATCGGCCTGGTGTTTTATGCACGGAGTCCGCGCCATGTAACGATTCAGCAGGCCATTGAAATTTGTGCATCCTTACCCCCTTTTGTCAGCAGTACGGGACTGTTTCTCGATGCGGATAAAGACTTTATACACGAGGTGCTGGCCGAGGTGCCGCTGGACAGATTGCAGTTTCATGGTACTGAGTCAGCGGCTTATTGTGAGGCATTCTCCCGCCCCTATATTAAAAGTCTGGGTATGAGCGGCTTGAGTGGCACAGATTTCAGGGCTTTTGCTGATCAGTATCCGTCTGCACAGGGGTTATTGGTTGACAGCCATGAACCGGGAGCAGCCGGAGGCACCGGGCAGATATTCGACTGGACACAGGTGCCAAAAGACTATCCCAAAGCGATTATTCTGGCCGGAGGGTTGAAGCCTGATAATATTGCAGCGGCAATTGCAGCTACCCGGGCTTATGCAGTAGATCTCAGCAGTGGTGTGGAGGCTGCGCCAGGCATCAAGGATCGTGCCAGGGTGGTCGCTTTTATGAACGAAGTCCGGCAGATAAATCAGCAGATGTCTGCCGGACAGTACAGAGAAACAGGATCATGAGCTGGTTTGAAAAACTGTTGCCATCACGGATTCGCACTGAAGGTACGACCGAAAAGAAATCGATTCCCGAAGGACTCTGGCATCAGTGTCCGGAATGTCAGGCGGTATTATACCGTGCTGAGCTGGAGCGTAATCATGAGGTCTGTCCAAAGTGTGAACACCATATGCGGATTTATGGCCGCAAACGGCTGGATGTCTTTCTGGATGAAGCCGGACGGGAGGAAATCGGTGCCAATATTGAACCGCTGGATGCCCTTAAATTCCGTGATACCAAAAAATACAAAGACCGCCTGAACGCAGCGCAAAAGCTGACCGAAGAGAAAGACGCGCTGATTGTAATGAAAGGCACGGTACTGGGTATTCCGGTCGTGGTAGCAGCGTTTGATTTCCGCTTCATGGGCGGTTCTATGGGATCAGTGGTCGGAGAGCGTTTTGTACGTGGGGCACAGCGGGCGGTTGATGATAAGGTTCCGTTTATCTGTTTCACCGCCAGTGGTGGTGCAAGAATGCAGGAAGCCCTGTTTTCACTGATGCAAATGGCGAAAACCAGTGCGGTACTGACTAAACTCTCTGAACAAGGAGTACCGTATATCTCGGTACTGACGGATCCGACCATGGGCGGTGTTTCCGCCAGTTTTGCCATGCTGGGAGATATTCAGATTGCGGAACCCAAGGCATTAATCGGTTTCGCCGGGCCACGTGTGATTGAACAGACCGTGCGCGAAAAATTACCGGAGGGCTTCCAGCGCAGTGAATTTCTGCTGGAAAAAGGGGCCATTGATATGATCGTGCATCGTAATAACATGCGCGAAACGCTGGCTGACCTGCTGGCAACCTTGCAGCATAAACCTAAGCCGATAGTAGCAGAGCCGGTCATAACTGACACTGCAAAATCGGTAGATGCCCCGGCAGAGAATGAAACGGCTAAGGCAGATCAGGCATAAATTCAATGTAACCCTCAAAACCAAACCATGCTGGCAGGTTGACGAGTGAAAAAAAATTTAGCGCAATGGCTGAGCTGGCAGGAGTCCCTGCATACTTCCACCATTGACCTGGGGCTGGATCGCATCAGGCAGGTTGCCAAACGGATGAACCTGCTGCAGCCGGATTTTCCGCTGATCACCGTGGCCGGTACCAATGGCAAAGGTTCCACCGTCGCCCTGTTAGACTCCATATTACAGGCTGCCGGTTATCAGGTCGGAACCTACACGTCCCCGCACATCCTGCGTTACAACGAACGGATCACTCTGAATGGCTGCCCGGCGGATGATGAATCAATCTGTGCGGCTTTCGCAGCGATTGATAAGGCACGGGGTGATATATCGCTGACCTATTTTGAGTTTGGTACGCTGGCGGCGATGTGGTTATTCCAGCGGGCCGGTCTGGATGTGGTAGTGCTGGAAGTGGGGCTGGGCGGACGGCTGGATGCGGCTAATCTGTGGGATGCGGAGGTGGCCATTGTCACCCGTATTGGTATTGACCATGTCGCCTGGCTGGGTGATAACCGTGAAATGATTGGCCGGGAAAAAGCCGCTATTGCCCGGTCGGGCAAGGCTTTGATTTGTGGTGATCCCGCGCCTCCGGCCAGTATCGCAAAGGTTGCTGCGGAAGTGAATGCCCGTTATCTGCAATATGGGGTCGATTTTTTTGTGCAACATCGTCAGGCATCTCCCCAACGGTTTTCCCTTCATTACCCCGCCATGACAGCACATAAACGGTCACAGCAATTACTGTGGCGGGATTTGCCGTTACCGGCTTTGCCAGGTGCGGTGCAATTACTGAATGCGGCCTGTGCGTTGTCGGCATTGTATCAGCTGCGTGAAACATTGCCGGTAAGCCGCAGGGCACTGGAGCAGGGTTTATGTAATGTCCATCTGCCCGGGCGCTTGCAAAAATTAAGTTCAGACCCTGATATTTTGCTGGATGTAGCACATAATCCGCAGGCTGCAACACAACTGGCTGACTGGCTGCAAAAAAATCCGACGGATGGCCGCACTTATGTGCTATTTTCTGTCTTATCGGATAAGGACATCAACGGTATTATCGCTGCATTATCAGAAGTGGTCGATGAGTGGCATTTTTTTCCACTGGAAGATCAACGGGCTATGCCGCTGTACGCTATGCAGGCTGCAATGGATGAGCAACATATAAGCATGGCTGTGTCTCATGAGAGTCTGAAACAGGCACGACAGGCATTGGAGCCACAGTTAAATCGTACTGACAGGGTAGTGGTATTCGGTTCTTTTCTGGTAGTATCCAATATGTTAGAGAGTTTACCTTAAGTGTTTTACGAGGCTTTGCCTCCCCCGGATTTTTAGAGTGTTACACAAGGAGTATTTAAACAATGGACAATAAGTCTACTACTAAGCGCATGATCGGTGCGGTTGTACTGGTATTAATCGCCGCACTGTTACTGGCCTGGTTATTAAAGGGCAAAAACAAATCGGTACAGGAGCAGCAGGAATTAATCGCGGAGCAAACTCAGGGGGCAACGCCTATTCTTGGTTTTCCGGGTGTGAAAGAAGGTGAGTCGCAGGTTGCCCAGGAGGGTGAGGCACCTTATGTCATCGGCGGTACTGATGCACAGCAAGAGGATCAGGAGGGTGCCGGTACAGCACAACAGAATAAGGGTGAACAGGCCCAGACCGCTCAGCAGCCAACGAAAGATGGCGATGGTAACAGCGTGGGTGACAAACTTGCCGGAGCGGCAACAGCAGGCAAGGAAGCCGTAAAAAATCTGGCGGGTAATTTCCAGGTTCATGACACGGATGGCAAACAGCGTCAGGTGGTTGATGGTACCAAGGTGAAAGATGGTGTTGGCAGCATGGGTAGCAGTGAAATTGCCCTGCCGAAGCAAGCGGATTCAGGCTCCGGCAACACGGGTGCAGCCAATCAGGTTCCACAGGCACCGTCAGCCGATAATGGTACGACACAAGGCACTGATGCAGCAGCAAATAACACTCAACAGACCCATAACAGCTCTGGTAGTCATAGCTCAGGTTCTTCAGGTACAAGCCAGACTACTCAGGCAGCACCGAAGAAACAGGAAGCTGTCAAGCCACGTTTAGTGGGTGAAAAACCGGTTCCGGCTCCGAGATCCCAGAGTTCCGCTACTCAATCCAAACCAGCAGCCTCTTCCCGTAGTAGCCACAGTAGTGCTTCTTCTGCCTCTTCCCAGTCATCATCAGCCCCTGTCAGTGGCAGTGGTTATGTGATTCAGGTTCTGGCAGCTTCCAGTCACAGTACCGCCAAACAGGTCAAACAATCCATTGCCGTTGATGGTTATCCGGTCTTTGTGGTGAAAGCCAATGTGAATGGCAAGACAGTTTATCGGGTTCGTGTTGGTCCTTATCCGGCCAAAAGTGCAGCGCGTTCTGTGCAGGCTAAAATGAAGGCACGTTACACTAAAAACCAGTATGTGCAAAACAGCTTTGTCACTAAAAACTAACAGGACACTGACACGGAAAGGTTATCAGGTGTTGCAGCCTGATAACCTGGCCTTGTCAGGCAAGCGGTTCAGTGCATAACATACTTAACAATCAGGTTTACAAATTATGCAAATGACCGCGACACTGCTTGATGTGGGGATTGTGATACTCATTATCCTTTCTCTTGTTATCGGTTTGATCCGGGGTTTTGTCAGAGAGTTTCTCTCTCTGACAACCTGGGTGCTGGCGATAGGCTTTGCACTGTTATATTTCAGAACACTGGCGGATGAACTGCCATTTGCAGTTTATAACGAGGTCGCCCGTCTGGGCATCGCCTTCGCGATTATTTTCTTTACGGTACTGGTAGTCGGCGCATTTATTAATTTTCTGCTCAGTGCCGCCATCTCCTCCATTGGCCTGGGTGGAGTGGATCGTTTTCTGGGGGCCATCTTTGGTGCCCTGCGTGGTGGTTTGATTGTGGTACTGCTGATTATTCTGGTCGGGGTCACTTCGCTACCGGAAAAATCATGGTGGATGGAATCACAGCTGATTCCGCACTTTGAACAAGGCGCCAGCTGGTTGAAAGAGCAGATTCCTGATGATTTCACCCGCTATCTCGAAAACAGTCGTACCATGTTTACGCAATAAAGTTGAACATGTTGCAACGTCTCCCGGTCGGTATCCAGAGCTTTTCTGAATTGCGTAACGGCAATTACCTGTATGTGGATAAAACCAGGCAGATTTATGACCTGCTGTGGCGGGGCAAATACTTTTTCCTGTCACGTCCACGCCGCTTCGGCAAATCACTGCTCCTGTCCACGATCAAGGAAATCTATCAGGGCAACCGCACTCTGTTTGACCATTTGTGGATTACCGACCACTGGGACTGGAATAAAACCAGCCCGGTCATTCATTTGTCATTTGCCCGCATGGGCTACCGGGAATTGGGGCTGGAAACCGCAATCCACCAACACCAGCAAACACTGGCAGCGGAATATGACATAAGATTATCTGCCCATACCGGTATTTCCGGCCAGTTTGCCGAGCTGCTGGAGCAACTCGCCAAGCGACAGGGCAAAGTCGTCGTACTGATCGACGAATACGACAAACCACTGATTGATTATCTTGATGACATCCCGTTGGCCAAAGCCAACCAGCAAGTGATGAAAACCTTCTATTCAGTGGTAAAGGACAGCGACCCGTATATTGAATTTCTGTTGATTACCGGGGTATCAAAATTCAGCCGGGTATCACTGTTTTCCGATTTGAACAACCTGTACGACCTGAGTATTGACCGCAAGTCAGCCGCCTTGCTGGGTTATACACAGACAGAACTGGAAGATTATTTCACACCCTACCTGCCTGATGTTGAGCAGCTCCTCGACCTGACACGCCAGGAACTGCTCACCAAAGTACGGCACTGGTATAATGGCTACACATGGGATTTACGCACCTCGGTATATAACCCATACTCTATCCTGAGCTTTTTCCAGGCACAGGATTTCCGCAATTTCTGGTTTGAAACCGGCACGCCCACCTTCCTGCCCAAACTGATGCGGCGCAACAAGATATACCGGCTGGATAATCTGGAAGTCACCGAAGCCACACTCGGTAACTACGATCTGGAGCGCCTGCAACTGACTCCAGTCATGTTTCAGACCGGCTACCTGACACTCAAGCAACGTGATGAATACGGCCTGTACAGTCTCGACTACCCCAACCAGGAAGTGCGGGCTTCCATGTCCCTGTACCTGATGGCGGAATGGGCACACGAGGAGCCTGCCCACACCACTCCCATGGTGGTGAAGCTGCACAAGGCATTTCTGGCCAACGACATCCCCGCTGTTATTACAATCATTAAAAACGTGTTCAAAAAAATTCCCTATCAGATTTTCCTGCAAGACCGTGAAGCCTATTGCCATAGCCTGATTTACCTGACCTTCTTTTATCTGGGGCAATTCGCCGAGGCGGAGGTGAACGAAAGCAATGGGCGGGTAGATTGCGTGGTAAAAACACCGACCCATATTTACATCGTGGAATTCAAGCTCGACCAGACTGCCGCAGCAGCAATGGCACAAATCAAAAACCGTGATTATGCAGGTGCTTTCCATGCTGACCCGCGTCCGAAAGTGCTACTGGGCATTAACTTCAGCAGCAAGCTGAAAAGTGTGGATGACTGGGTGGTAGAGGAAGGGTTGGATCATCACTCTGAAGTACACTGCACATAGCCGTTTTGTTTCGGTAAGGGTAGAATGCATTTTTTTACCATGTGGTTGATGAATTATGTGCGGAATTATCGGGATTGTAGGTCAGGGGCCGGTTAATCAGGCACTTTATGACGGACTGACCGTTTTGCAGCACAGGGGGCAGGATGCAGCGGGCATCGTCACCAGTGACGGGCGCAGACTGTACCTGCGTCGTGGCAACGGTCTGGTAAAAGAGGTTTTTCTGGAGCGGCATATGCACCGATTGCAGGGCAATGTCGGCATCGGTCATGTGCGCTATCCAACCGCCGGTTCATCGTCATCCGCCGAAGCCCAACCCTTCTATGTCAATAGTCCCTACGGCATTTCACTGGCCCACAACGGCAATCTGACTAACGCAGAGAAATTACGCAAAGAACTCTATCGGCAGGATCGCCGCCAGATTAATACCAATTCTGATTCTGAAATTCTGCTGAATGTATTCGCACAGGAATTACACCGCCAGGATGCCATGCGGGTAACACCGGATGATATTTTCGCAGCCGTACGTGGGGTGCATAAACGTTGTACCGGGGCTTATGCGGTGGTGGCAATGCTGACTCGTGACGGTGTGCTGGGCTTTCGTGATCCGAATGGTATCCGGCCACTGGTATATGGTGTGCGTGATACTGGCAAAGGCAAGGAATTCATGCTGGCCTCCGAAAGTGCCGCACTTAGTGCACAAGGTTACCGGCTGGTGCGTGATATTGAGCCGGGTGAAGCTATTTATATGACGATTGACGGCAAGGTATTCACCCGTCAGTGCAGTGATCATCCGCGTTATAACACCTGTATTTTTGAATATGTCTACTTTGCCCGCCCGGATTCGGTGATCGACAATGTCTTTGTACACAAGGCAAGGATGCGCATGGGGCATTTGCTGGCGGAAAGTATTCAGAAACGCTGGCCAGAGCATGACATTGACGTGGTAATGCCGATTCCGGATACCAGTCGTACCTCGGCACTGGAACTGGCCTATACGTTGAATGTCCCCTACCGGGAAGGTTTTATGAAAAACCGTTATATCGGTCGTACCTTCATTATGCCGGGCCAGAAGCAGCGTAAAAAATCAGTGCGCCAGAAACTGAATCCGCTGGACATTGAGTTTAAAAACAAGAATGTATTGCTGGTGGATGACTCCATCGTACGAGGTACTACTTCGGAAGAGATTGTGCAGATGGCACGTGATTCCGGTGCAAGACGGGTGTACTTTGCCTCGGCTTCACCGCCGATTCGCTATCCGAATATCTATGGTATTGATATGCCGGCGGCCAGTGAGCTGATTGCCCACGGACGCACGGAACAGGAGGTAGCCAATGCACTGGGGGTGGATGGGCTGTTTTATCTGGCGCTGGAGGATCTGAAAGCAGCGGTACAACAGGGTAATCCGCGTCTGGAGCATTTTGATTGCTCGGTATTCACGGGGGATTATGCGACTGGTGAAGATAATAACTATTTTAAAGAACTGGAAGCACTCAGAAATGATCAAAGAAAATCTGCTCAGGAACGTGACTCAATGGCTATTGATATTTGCGATTGCGATTAGTGGTTTATCGGTGACGGCACAGGCCGGGGAGACGCAACCCGATCACCCACCGGTTGATGGTTTATTGCGCCAGTTGGCAGAACATTTTCCCGTCTATTCGACAGATCAGGTGGTGCTGATTGATGCCACTATCCAGCGTCTGATGTTAATTGAACACGGCCAGGTGGTACGGAACTGGGTGATTTCCACCAGTGAGGCCGGGCTGGGCAGTCGCAAGGGCAGTAATAAAACCCCGCTGGGTGTGCACCGGATTAAAAAACGCTTTGGCGATGGTGCGGCTCTTGGTACGATTTTTAAGGCCCGGCGCAATACCGGACGTATCGCCAAAATTCTCACCGAACCGGGAGCTCGCAGTCATGCTGATCATGTGACCACGCGGATTCTATGGCTGGACGGACTGGAACCGGGCCGCAACAAGGGTGGCAATGTCGATTCCTTTGAACGCTATATTTATATTCACGGCACCGATGAGGAAGGCCGCTTGGGGCAGCCCGCCTCGCATGGCTGTATCCGCATGGCAAATCGGGATGTGATTGATTTGTATAATCGTGTTGGAGTGGATACGCTGGTGGTAATTGCACAGCAGCGCAGTCATTGATCATATTCGTGCGGACGACATTTAATCCAGTCCGCCTTCAAAATAACGCGTCAGAAAGGTATCGAAATCAATCTCATCCGCCGCCTCGATTTGCTGTTGTTCGGCGATGGAGGTGCGGGCCATATCCTCGAACTGTTTTTGCCGCTCATCACTCAATACGCGTTGCAAAAAGTATTCGCGGTGTTCCTGTGACTTGCGTTGGGCGAAGGTGAAAAAGTCTTCCCGGCCTCGACGGGTCATTTCATCCAGCACTCTGGCTGACGGGGTGAGACCGGGGTTTTGCACCATCTCCAGTTGCCTGTCGACAGCGGCAGCATAACGCTGGCTTTCATGGGCTTTATCCAGCGTGGCGGCGACGGGTTGCATTGCCTGTAACAGATCCAGTGCCCAGTCTTTCAATAATACCGGTTCACCCCGGCGATCCAATTTCAGCTCCGGATCACGTCCGCGATGCGCAACCAGATAGTGATTGTGGTCGATCGCTTTTTTCGCATCACCACACAGTAAATCACTGTCTTGCAGCAGACAGAAATGCATGAACACTTCAAGGAAGGATAACTGATTTTTAGTCAGACCCGCCGGATGGAAAGCATTGACATCCACCGAACGCAGCTCGACATAACGGATGCCACGTTCTGCCAGGGCATCAACCGGTTTTTCGAAACCTTGCAGGATTTGTTTGGGGCGAACGGTGCTGTAATACTCATTTTCAATCTGCAAAATATTGGCATTCAACTGGCGGTATTCACCGCCGACCTTGACACCGATTTTTTCATAATCCGCAAACGGCTTGTTAATCGCACAGCGCAGACTGCGAGTATAACTGTCCACACTGTCGTAGCAGACATGAATGCCGGTTTCGTGTTCTTTGCTGTTGGTATAACCGATATTGCCCATACGCAATGACGTGCCGTAAGGCTCATACACCGTACGATGGTTGAATGACCTCATGGTTTCGGAAGGTGCCTTGCCGTTCAGAAAGCTCTGGCAGATAGCCGGGGAAGCTCCAAACAAATAAATAATCAGCCAGCCGAAATGCTGCAAATTACGAATCTGGCCCATGTAACGCTGGTCACGGAATTCGCGCAGGCTCAGCTGTGGCTCCGCCTCGAACTGGTGCCAGATCGGCCAGAAAGTTTCAGCAATGGAATAATTAAAGTGTACCCCGGCAATCACCTGCATGATTTTACCGTAGCGCCGGGCCAGTCCCTGCCGATAAATGTGTTTCATGCGCCCAGCGTTGGAGCTGCCATATTCGGCGATACGGATGTCATCCTCACCACCGATAATACAGGGCATACTGGTTGTCCACAGCAGTTCATCGTTCTGTAGCTGCTGATAGACAAAGGTTTCCACATCCAGCAGAAAATCCAGTGCAGCGGTTGCCCGTTTTTGTGGCGGGGTAATCAGTTCCAGCAGGGATTCGGCGTAATCGGTGGTGATCCACGGATGAGTCAGCGCCGCACCGAATTCAGCCGGATGTGCGGTCTGGGAAATATAGCCATCCGGATTGACGCGCAGACTTTCCTTCTCCAGACCGGTGCGGGATTCACGCAGAAAATTGTATAAGTTATCCGTTTCGATACGCTGCAAACGTTGCTGTAATTGTGCGGCCATGCGTCCTGCTCCTGTTTGTGGCTGCTGTCATTCAGACACGCGATTAGAGCATGAATCGGGGGGGAAATGTAGAGGTATGTATTTCAGAAAAAATACAAGTCTTTGATAAGTTTGGCTACTGCTTAATTTTGATTAGGGTCTAATGTTGTAATCTAAAGTGATACACTGCAACTTGTGTTCGTAGTAATGACCGAGAAAGATTATGACGACTCCAGCTGAAAAAAAATCATCCAGAACCCGTTACCTGACCTACAGTTTAGTCATTCTGGCGGCATTTGCGGCGGGCATCGTGCTGGCTTGGACCATGCAACAATGGCGCAGTGAGACCCCGGTCTCACCTGCCGGCGTAGAAGCCTATGGCGGTGATTTCGAACTGGATGCGACCTGGGGCAAGTCCGGGCTGCCGGATTATCGGGGTAAGCTGGTGCTGATTTATTTTGGTTTTACTTCCTGTCCGGATGTTTGCCCGACCTCGCTAGGCACGATGAAAGCGGCTATGGCGGAGCTGGGTGCAGCGGAACAGGCGCAGGTGCAGGGTTTGTTTATTACCGTTGATCCGGAGCGGGATACGCCACAACGGATTGAGCAGTACGCGCAGTATTTTCACCCGAATTTTCATGGCCTGAGCGGAACACCGGCAGACATTGCACATGTCGCCAAGCAGTACGGGGCAATATACCGCAAGGTGGAAACGCCGGAATCTTCCATGCCGTATACGATGGATCACTCTTCGGTGATTTATGTGGTAGACCAGCAGGGGGCGCTGAAAGCAAAAGTACAGCATGGAGCAACACCCACTGAGCTGGCCGCGAAAATACGCGAGTATTTATAAATTATACCACCGATCATTCGGTTATTATTTTTTAAAAATCAACCCCTTGCTGTGCCTGTATCCCCGCTTTGTAGGCATGCTTAATATCGCGAATCTCGGACACCGTATCCGCCATATCACACAACTCGGCAGTCGCTGCCCGTCCGGTCACAATGACATGCTGCATGGCTGGACGGTTCTGTAACGCATCCAGCACCTTATCCTGATCCAGGTATTTATAGCTCAGCAGATAAGTCAGCTCATCCAGCACTACCACATCATAAGACGGATCAGCCAGCATTTTCTCCGCAATTAACCAGCCGCGTTCGGAAGTGGCAATATCCTGCGCCCGATCCTGCGTATCCCAGGTAAAACCATCACCCAGTACATGCCATTCCACCTGATCCAGCTTACTGAAAAAAGCCTCCTCACCCGTATCGGTACGGCTTTTCAGGAACTGACACACTCCGACTTTCATCCCATGCCCGACGGAGCGAGCCACCATACCGAAGGCAGAACTGGACTTGCCCTTGCCATTACCGGTCAGCACAATTAGCAGACCTTTTTCCTGATCGGCACTGGCAATATAGGTATCAATAATTTCCTTTTTGCGCTGCATCCGTTCCTTATGCCGCTGGTTTTTTGCCGTATCCAGCGTTTGTTCCTGCTTATCCGACTGACTCATCCATTACTCCTTGTTTGGCCTGCCAATGTTGCAGGCTGTATTTAATATCATCCCGTGTTTTCAGGCGTTTCACATGCTGAAACAGCGCCTCTGCCTCAGGATATTCGCGACGCAGGTAATTCAGCCACTGCTTTATCCGGTTGGGGGCGAATTTTGGATTACCATTGTCCAGTGCTGGAAGATAACTGATTATCAGCTCACGCACTTCCTGCCAACTCAGTGCCGTATAGGAATCACCGGCCTGATCTGCACGGATTGCACGGGCAAGATCCGGCTGACACAAACTGCCTCTGCCGAGCATAATGTCCTCACACCCACTGTCCAGCTGCGCCTGTCGCGCATCGGCTGCCGACCAGATTTCACCATTCACCACCAGCGGAATATCCAGCGTTTTGTGCAACGGGGCAATATGCTGCCAATAGGCCGGAGGCTTATAACCGTCCAGCCGCGTGCGGGCATGAATACACAGCTCATCTGCTCCGGCCTCCGCCACACCCGTTGCAATCTCCTCCAGAACACCGGCATCGGTAAAACCCAAGCGAATTTTTACCGTCACCGGAATATCCGCAGGCACCGCTTCACGCACCGCCTGCACAATATCGCGCACCCGCTGCGGCTCACGCAGTAACGCAGAGCCACCCTCATTCCGGTTCACTGTTTTCGACGGGCAACCGAAATTCAGGTCAATACCGGGCGCACCGACTTCGGCGGCCTTACGGGCATTCAATGCCATATAAGCCGGATTACCGCCTAATAATTGCACATATACCGGCGTGCCCGCCGATGTCCTGCCGCCCTGATCCAGCTCCGGGCAATAACGCCGGAACACACGGGCCGGTAAGCGCTGTTCAGTAATGCGCACAAATTCCGTCACACAGCGGTCAAAACCCCCCATACGGGTTAGCAGATCACGCATGGTGTAATCTACCACACCTTCCATGGGCGCAAGTAATATCCGCATCTATTCACACCGAAACATTAAGACCAACCAATTTACCGTCATCACCGCTTCTGCATAAAGATAAAACCCTGTAATCCGGCAACTTTCCTTGATAAATCATCCACCAGCCATCACTATTTACACTGCAAGATTACCTGTCGATCAGCGATACGGCACACAGATGGAGAAACATTATGTCAACATATCCACCCCGCTCAGCTGCACTGGCACTAAGCGCAGAAGCGGAACTGGTCAGGAAGGCGTTGATTAAAAAAGGTCTTGAAACACCGATGCTGGACAATGGCCTGGACTCACAACAAAAATATGACCGCATTAAAGCATTAATGGGCGAAGTCGTCAGCACTCTGGGGCTGGATCTTAAAGACGACAGCCTGGCCGAAACACCGCACCGTATTGCCAAAATGTATGTGCATGAAATTTTTTCCGGGCTGGATTACCAGCACTTCCCGCGCCTGTCACTGATTGAAAATAAAATGGGTGCGCGGGAAATGGTCAAAGTGCGCAATATTGACCTGACCAGTACCTGTGAACATCACTTTGTCACCATTGACGGCAAAGCCAAGGTCGCCTATATCCCCGGCGATAAAATTATCGGCCTGTCCAAAATCAACCGAATTGTGCGTTTTTTCGCTCAACGCCCCCAGGTGCAGGAACGTCTGACCCGACAGATTCTGGTCGCATTACAAACACTGCTGAGCACTGAAAATGTTGCCGTCAGTATTGATGCGGTGCATTACTGCGTGAAATCACGCGGGATCATGGATGCTAACTCACAGACCAGCACCACAGCACTGGGCGGTTGCTTCCGGGAAAATATCCATACCCGTGCTGAATTTTTAAACCCATAATCACCGGATGATCTGACTGGAGGGTAAAACCACCAGCCTAAAATTGCCATCCTTGCGGTGTGTCGCTGCTACAGGGTCGTTAATCGTAATAAGCTTGTAAAAAAACCGATGTGGTTAAAAGAATAGGAGGTATGAACAACCCCATCAGGAAGACATATCATGACGATTAATACACAAGGATCGACCACCCCACGCCAGCAGACTGTTTTGCCGCGCAACAGTGACGGTGCCAATCAGCAAAGTAATCATCGAACCCAGGCCGCACAACAGCTTAACAGTACTTGGGGTAAGCCCAATACGGCAATTTTGCAAAATCTGTTGCAGCTGATTTTGTCACTGATTCAGCAAATACAGGGTTTCGGGCCAAAACCCGACCCCAAACCGGGACCACTGCCCGAACCCACACCCCAACCGGTTTACGGCACTATTCAACCACCGGGGGTTGATAAGGGGCCTCCGATCATGCAGCCGGTTTACGGAGTTATCCTTCCCCCTGAAAAGCCACCGATTGAAAAACCGCCCATCCAGCCGGTCTATGGTGTTATACAGGCTCCCGAGGATAAATAGCCAGATATTTTATGAGCACAACAACAAAACAAATACCTTATAAACCGGCGCAGCGCAGCTGCTACGCAGTCTGGGAGATTACCCTGAAATGCAACCTGGCCTGCAATCACTGCGGGTCACGGGCGGGTGATGCCAGAGTCAATGAACTCAGTACCGCAGAAGCACTGGATCTGGTACACCAGATGGCGGACATTGGTATTACTGAAGTCACCCTGATTGGTGGAGAAGCCTTTTTGCGCAAGGACTGGCTGGAGATTGCTGAGGAAATTAACCGCTGCGGTATGATCTGTTCAATGACCACAGGCGGTTATGGCATATCACGCACCATTGCAGAACGAATGAAACAGGCCGGTATCAATCAGGTTTCAATCTCGGTGGATGGCATGAAACATACCCATGACCGTCTGCGCGGAACCATTGGCTCCTGGACATACGCCTTTAAAAGCATGCAGCACCTGAATGCAGTGGGGATTCCATTCGGTGCAAATACGCAGGTAAACCGCCATTCCGCACCGGAATTTCCGCGACTGTACGAAGCACTGGTTGATGCCGGAGCAAAAGCCTGGCAGATTCAGATGACCGTGCCAATGGGCAATGCGGCGGATAACTCTGATCTTCTGTTACAGCCCGATGAGCTGCTGATCTTTCATCCGGTGCTGGCGTATCTGGCGCGTAAGGGTTATGAGCGTGGCTTCTATG
Source organism: Thiothrix nivea (assembly GCA_002746895.1). Taxonomy (GTDB): domain Bacteria; phylum Pseudomonadota; class Gammaproteobacteria; order Thiotrichales; family Thiotrichaceae; genus Thiolinea; species Thiolinea nivea_A. Next base: position 15,089 of record PDRT01000019.1, on the reverse strand, counting down.
TTCAGCCCGGCAATAATTTCGGCTATTACGGGCCTTATGAACGCCTGTTGCGCGGCATGGGGCAGGAAAAAGAATGGATGTTCTGGAATGGCTGTAATGCCGGGTTATCAACGCTGGGCATTGAGGCTGATGGAACCATTAAAGGTTGCCCATCCCTGCCGACCGCCGCTTATACTGGTGGCAATATTCGTGAAAAATCACTGATTGATATTGTCACCGGCAGCGAAGAACTGACCTTTAATCTGAAAGCCGGTACGGATCAAGGTACCGAGCATCTATGGGGCTTCTGCAAAAGCTGTGACTATGCCGCATTATGCCGGGGCGCGTGTAACTGGACAGCCCATGTCTTTTTTGATCGCCGGGGCAATAATCCCTACTGCCATCACCGTTCACTGGTGAATGCGGCACGGGGAATCAGAGAGCGTTTTGCCATCTGCCGTAAACCTTCCGGATTGCCATTTGATAATGGTGTATTTGATCTCTACAGTGAGGCTTTTGATGCGGATTTTACCGCCGATGATAATGATCCGCTGCGGCTGACACCGGATAAAATCCAGTGGCCGGAAAGCTGGCTGAAAGCTGATCCCGGACTTAAAGACTATGTACAACAGGAAATCCGGAACAACCTGGCCTGTCTGCAAAACAGTGCGATAGCCGCCTGATACAATAGATATAACAGAGACAACCAATGTTGATCAGTGTTAATACCTAATCCGGCAGATAATGTACACAGGTGTCCAGCTGACCATCAGCATGCAGCGTCAGCTCACGCCATGCCGGGCGGGTATGATCAAAACGCAGTTTTTCATCCGTGTGCTTTATCTGCACACAGGTGGCTGGTGTACTGAATGTCTGTATCACCCTGTGTTGATTAATGCAGTAGTCCTGACTGAATTCGCTATGGATATGCCCGAAACTCACTGCTTTGACCTGCGGAAACTGTGCTAACAGTGACCAGAAAATACCGGCATGCTGCAACCCTAAGCGATTCATCCACGAGCTGCCGATGGGAACAGGATGATGATGCATAAACAGTAGCGCATGTTCATTGGCCTTCAGCTGATTGAGCTGTTCCTCCACTGCAATCAGCTGTTCAGTCTCCAGATAACCTTCGGCATGACCGTCACGGTGAGTGTTTAAAAACAGACAGTGCCAACCTGAAAACTGCTCATGAAACTGAAAGTGGATATGCTCAGCAGTAGCCAGTTCACTATGCATCAGCTCCGGCACATCGTGATTACCCGGCAGAATATAAACCGGCCAGTGAAAATCCTGTAATATTTCACGATAACGGCGATAAGTGGCGGCTGTTTCTTCCTGCACCAGATCACCACTGATCACTAAAGCATCAAACGGCTTCTTTTGACTTTCCAGGTGTGTCAATAAGCGAAGCAATGAACGATTGGGGTAAACCACCGACTTTGTCCATGCTAGACGCACCCCATCATCTGCATAACAGTGAGTATCAGAAATCTGTAACAGCCTGACAGCCGCTGATCGCTGCTTTATCCTCCTCCACACCCCTGTGATTGATATCATTTGTTTCCGGCCTGTTGACTATTTTAACATTTATCCAGATTTATATTTGACAGGACATTTAGCTGCTGACGATGCTACGGTAAGTATACCCCTAACAACACGAGCTTCACATGCATTTCATTGATACACACTGCCATTTTGATTTTCCGGTTTTTGACGCAGACCGCCCGGATCTGGTTCAATCCATGCAACAGGCTGGTGTCAGTGATTTGATTTTTCCGGCGGTAACCGCCATTACCTGGCCAAGGCTGAAAAAACTGGCGGATAGTTCACCCCATTTCCATGCCAGCTATGGCCTGCACCCGATGTTTATGGCTACACATCGCACCGGAGATATTGCACAATTACGTCAATGGCTGGAAGATAAGCGCCCTGTTGCCGTGGGTGAATGTGGTCTGGATTTTTATATCCCCGGAGCGGATAAAACGGCTCAAACCGAACTGTTTAAACAACAGCTGTGGCTGGCAAAAGATTTTGATTTACCACTGATTATTCATGCCCGCAAGGCGCTGGATGAAATTATGAAATACATCAGGCAAACAGGTTCGGTACGAGGTGTTATTCACAGTTTTTCCGGCAGTCGGCAACAGGCAGAGCGATTAATAGAACAGGGTTTTTATCTGGGGGTCGGTGGTACAATCACTTACGAACGTGCCAAACGTCTGCGGAAAGTGATGAGTATTGTTCCGACGGAATGTCTACTGCTGGAAACAGATGCACCGGATCAACCGGACAGCAACTGGTCAGGCAAACGTAACGAACCGGCCCGCCTGCCGGTGATAGCGGCAGCACTGGCAAAAATCCGTCAAACCAGCCCGGAGCAGATCGCAGCCATCACCACCCGGAATGCACAACAATTGTTTGGAATCATGTCTGAAACCAGATGACAAAAAGATAATGAAATATTTTTTCCCGTTATTGATGGCAGTGGTCATTACCATTGGTCTGGGTGTCCAACTGACTCCCTATATTGCCGAATACTTTTTTCCTTCCGGCCAAGCTCATTTCCAGCAAGCCAACCCGCATGAAGCCAGAGAAGCACTGGCCAACTGGTTTGGTGTCCCTTCTACTGAACTCAGCCAGGTTCATGCCATCCGCTATCAGTCTGCACAGCAAAACCGGCGCTGGTATCAGTTTTCTGTTGAACGAACCCCGGTTGAACGATTTATCAGACGCTTAAAACTACAACAGATGGAGCTGGATGATGCCGTGTTGAACAACCAATTTTTGACAAAAAGACCGCCGGTCGACTGGTGGCAACCAGGAAGTTTACAACGCAAAAGCTACTTCAGTGGCAGTGATGGTGCTAACCGGATCAAGCTGATTTACAACGCTGACAATAAAAACGGCTATTTACTGGTCGAAAGTAATCAATGAAGCTTTCCGGAAACAACAGATTGCAATAACGGTTGCTCGGCAAAAACATTGGCATCATTTTCAGAGTTGCAATATTTCTCCAAAAATAACTGCCGTGCAGCTTTTACCCAATCATGCAGTGGAAGTGGCTGTTCATCGCCCACCAGATTCTGAATAGACTGCAACTGTGCGGGAGTACATTCTGCCAACTGACGAAAACTCATAATGCCCATGCTGTGTAGCTTATGTTCAAGCTGCGCACTGATTCCGGTAATATGCTGCAAGTTATCATGGCCATCATTTAAAGCGGGTAACTGTCCGGAGTCCGGCCCCAGCAGATGTAAAGGAGAACGGGTAATTTGTTGCCGGTGGTAGCGGCGGACAGTCTCTTTCAGTACAAATTTTTCATTCTCCAGCCTACCGAGCATGCTCTTTAAAGCCTGTATGCCTTTTCTAGCCGTTTCCAATTCCGTACGCACCTTCAGAAAACGGTCATACCCTGAGGTAGAATCCAGTAACTTTGCCAGACGGTTATTCTTTGCCTCAGCCTGTTTTAACTGCACCCGCAACTCATGTGCATCTTCACGGATATAGCTATAATTTACCCTTAGCCCTGTCAACTCATCCAGTAAACGCTGTTCAATTTTCCGGCCTTTACGCTGTGCAACCAGCCAGCCGAGTACCACACCGAGTACAAACAGGCACAATGCAATAATCACGAATTGCAGTGACCAGCGGGCATCAGGCATAGTCAGCTATCCTTTAGCACCCTGATCTCCACCCGGCGGTTTTGTCTCTGACCTTCTGCCGTCTCATTAGAAGCAATCGGGCGGCTGGCACCATACCCCTTTGCGACCAGTTGTTCAGCAGCGACTCCCTGTTCCACCAGATAATATTTCACATTATCCGCCCGGGACTGACTGGCGGCAATCTGACCCAGTGCAGTGCCCTGATTATCGGTGTGTACTGACAGCTCAAGAGTAATTTGCGGATTGCGTTTGAGAATCATTGCCAGTTTATCCAGCACTGGATAACTTTCTGCGGTCAAACTTAAGTGTCCATAAGCAAATGCCACCTTGCTCAGATTATATTTTTCCAGCGGATGGTATTTAGGAGGTACATAGAGACCGTCTTCAAATTCAGCTTCAGCAATGGCGATATCATCTGTATTCACCGGAGGTGACTCAACCACCGGATTAACCTGTAGTCGATTATCAATAATTCTTACCCCATTGACTCGACTGGCTGCCACCACGATCTGTTGTGGTAAACTTTCACTGCCCAGCACACCACTGATAATACCATCCCGTCCTTCGAAACTGACATCCACCAGCGGCAAGCCTGCAAACACCAACGCTTTATTCACTTCCTGTGTCAGGTTCAGTGCTATGTCATCTTTCTTCAATTTAATAGTCAGTGCGGCCAGCAACCCCGCCAGTATTAAAGCCAGTAAAATCAACCGGAAAGGCGGATACTGTGAATTCTTCCCTGTTACAGCCATAAATCACTCCCGTACATAGAAAAAGTGTTTTTCCATGTATAAAACATCATCCGGGCAAGATGGGCAAATTAATAACATTAATCGAACTAATTAAGTAGATTAGTTATATCTGTAGACTAGGCTAGGTAAATGACCTGTTTATTGCTATCGGAACAGGGATATATGGGAAGTGATGCCCGATTAACAGATTGAATGGACTACAACAAAACAAGGCAGCCAGTAGCAGGTCAGTGACACCATACTGACCTGCTCATAAAATATGACCAGTGAAAGCATCATGTTAGCTAATGAAAGACAGTATCTCCCGGGCTTCCTGTTGTTGGGCGGAGCCTCCTTCACGTATCACTTCCTGCAGCACATCATTAGCCGCTTCAGCATCACGTAAATCCAGATAGGCACGGGCCATATCCAGCTTGATTGCCACATCCGGATCATCGGGTATTACAGCTGCTCCACTGCCAAACCCTGTTCCCGACAAGTCATCAGCAACCTGAGGATCAGGTGCCACCGGATCACTGACCACCGTCGGCTTTGCCGCAGTATCTGTGCTACTTACCAGTGCAGATGATGAAGCAACAGCCGGTGCCGGACGACTACGCTGCCCCAAAAGCCAGGCTACCGGCAGTAACAGCAACATCAGCAACCAGAGTCCCAGTGAAGTCCATGACTGCTCCGATGCCCCGGCGGGTGCCAACGTCACATCTTTGGCAGCAGCAGCTTTGATCTGATCAATCTCAGTCTGCAAAACCACGTTTTGCTTATCCAGCACATCCAGCTCGGTTCGTAAGGTTTCCAGATCAGACTCACCGAGAATCAGCTGATCTTTCGCCGCCTGTAAATCAGCAACTAACTGTTCATTATCCGCCCGCAATATTTTCAGATCGGCTTCGCTTATCATCAGCTGATTCTGTGCTGCCTGTAAATCAGCTGCCGTACCGGCATCTTCACCCGTTTCAGCATCCACTACCCCTTGGGTCTGTTGCTGTTGCAGTCCGGTCAACTGAGTTTGCAGTTCCTGCCGTTGTTGCTCTGAAGTCTCGAAACGATTTTGCAGTTCTCGTCGCTGTTGCTCCGAGGTCTCAAAACGACTTTGCAACTGTGTCAGTTGTTCCCGGGTTTCTGTCAGTGCAGCTGATGCCTCGTTATCTGCAACCTGAGTATTATCCACAGATGGCTGCTGAGCCTGCTGTTGCTCAAGAGTGGCTTGCAGGGCTTGCAATCGCTGCTCCAACTGCTGGATTTGCTCATCCTGCTGTTCCTTGAGCTTTTCCAGCCGGGTAATATTGTCACGTAATAATTGATTCTCACTCTCCAACTGCTGCAACTGTTTTTGTAACTGATCCTTTTCCATGACAATACGCTGTAAGCGCTGTGCCAGTTCGGGATCAGGCTCAACCTTGGCAGTTTGACTGAGTTGAGAGGGTGCCTGTACCGGAGACAGTCCCAGTTCAGTCAATTCCCCGGTATCCGGCAACTGCAACTCCCTGCCGATAATCAGGAAGTTAATGTCACCACTCCTGAATGCCTGCGGATTACGTTGCAGAATCAGCTGCATAATCGCATTGCGGTTACGAAACTGCGGATAAGCACTTTGGACAATGGCACTTAAGGTATCATTTTCCTTTACCGTGATCGTCGTACCGGCCTGCGCAACGGCAGTACCGGTAACAACACTCAACAGAAAGGCCAGAACCAGCGGACGAAGACGGAAGGAAATATTCATTAACTAACCAGTGTATCCATTAAATCAATCATAAACTCAGTGTCTTCCTGCTGCAGAATTTCCCAGCTGTCAAACCTGATATTGGCCAGTACATCACGCCCTTTATCCTCATTACCCATCTGATCCAGAACTGTCTGAATCGCTGCGTGATGCTCCTGCAAGCGCGGCCCTGCCAACAACACATGGCGGATATCATAAATCTGGCTGCGAATCAGCTCTCTCAGTTGTGAGCGCACCAATGTAGAAAGATTATCAAACGCTTCAGCCAGAAAAAATCCTACATCCGCCTGCTGCATCAGTTGTTTTGCCACCAGAATATAGGTATCCACCTGCTGTACCTGTACAGTGTCACGGCTGATATCCGCCGGCTCCACCAGGATCATTCCGATCAGGTTAATATCCGGATCATCCGTTGACACCACTGTACACTGTGTCGGTAAATCTTCAATCACCTGTACCGCAGAGTCTGCTGCTACCGCAACCACTGCTTCATCCGCCCGGCCAGCCGGAGCAGCCAATGCCGTAAATCCTTTTTCCCGCACCAACATCGCGGCATCAAACGGATTGGCGTAAATCAGATCAATCTCATCATTCTTGATCGCAGTACGCTGTTCCTGAAAATCGTTGTACAACTCCAGATGTATCGCTTCACCCAGTTGCCGCTGTAGCCAGGTATTAAATATATACCAGCCTGCAATGTGGTCCGGCGGAAAATCGGGGCTGACTGTCATGTTATAGCGCATGGTTATTCCTCCGCCTGTTTCATTTCAGCATACAAAGCGATGCATTCTTCCACCCGGGTGCGCGAAGGTTTGCGCCGTACCGAAGTGTACCCGACAATTTGCTGATTGCGGATATTGGGTATCACCGTGGCATATACCCAGTAGTAACAGCCATCCTTACGCAGGTTTTTGACATAACCATGCCATTTCTTACCGCTCTCAATGGTTTGCCAGAGATCGCCGAAGGCAGCCGCAGGCATATCCGGATGACGCAGGATATGATGTGGCTCACCGATCAATTCTTCGCGGCGGTAACCCGACATATCCACAAATGACTGATTACAGTGTGTAATTACTCCCGCTAAATCCGTACGGGAAACAATCAGCTTCCCGTCGGGGAAGGGGACTTCCTGTTTGTTAAATAATATTCCCCTGACTGTTTTATCATGATAGCTCAGATGCATTTTTTCGCAGGGTGCAAGCACCTCTGCTTCCTGCATGTCTTTCATCGCACTTCCTCCTTCAGACTGAAGTTTTATTGTTGTTCTTGAAGTGACAACCTGTGTTACTACTTGAAAACGTTAAATAAATTTGGCAATACCCTCTGCTGCCCGACGTACATCGAGAAAAATCAGCCCCAGCCGTGCATTCGGTTTGGCCAGTACGGTCACCACTGCATCTTTTCCAGCGTGAGTCATCAGAATGTAACCGGTAGCCCCCTTAATCAGCACCTGTTCCAGTGCCCCGCGCGCCAGCTCTTCGGCTGTCCGGTCACCTAATGACAGAATGGCAGCACTCATGGCACCCACACGGTCTTCATCCATCCCCGTTGGTAGCAGGGAGGCCATCATTAACCCATCGGTCGACAGTACGGCAGATGCTTCAATATCAGCAGATGAGCCGTTAAGATCGCTTAAAATGGAATTCAACATTTCAGCACGCATTCAGTATATCTCCTTGATTTAAGTTATAGTCGTTACACTAATATTACAGACAGTCATGATTGTTATAGCTGCGTATTACCGTAACGGATTTCTAATGCCCAGATTAAATTTCTGAAAGCAATTTGATTGAGCTGAGGGACACCCTCAATAATCAGCGTAAACCGATTCTGTTCAATATAAACCGGCCAGAATCCAACTTCACTGTTACCACCGGCCCCCACTAACCCCCAGGCTCGCTGGCGATAACCCAGGTTTCCGCTCAGCAACTCCTTGTGGCGTTCATAAACTTCAGATAAATTTGCACTTAATGCTGCCAATTCTTCAGCAGCTTCATGCGGAAAACCGGCACTGCCAAGGTACAGACCCTGGCTTTCCGCCAGTACTGCTTTACCTTCATCCGAAAAAGTACGTAATAAATCCGGCAGTGCCCGTTCCAAGGCTTCTTCAGAGGCCACTTCCGGCTGTTCCCGACCAGAAATCAGCCCGGCTTCCTGCAACCAGTGGACAAATTCCAGTGCACGTTTTTTGTTAAGGCCGCTCAGCTTACAGGCCACTTCCACATTAAACAGCGGAGTTTCCGGCTCCTTCAGTAACTGGTGCAGAAAGTTCCTGCCCGGTTCAGTGGCATTATCTTGCACAGCGTAGTAAGCACCACCCGGTGTAGCACTCAAATACAGGTTTTCACTAAGAATATATTCGCTCATCAGGTTGTTACTCCGGGATCAAGTGAGTAAAGCAGTGCCTGCAATAATGCTGTCACATCACTGTTATCACGGGCATCAATCTCAAATACCGGTGCTTCTATGTCCAGTGCCTTCAACCAGTTCCGGTAATCATTAATACCCGGTTTTCGTTGTAAATCCATCCGTGTTACACCCACTACCATCTGCTCTCGGGTAATAAAGTCACGAAAAGCATTAGTGTAAAATTTCATGTCCCGGAAAGGATCTTTACGCGTATTGTCCAGTAATAAAATCAGGCCGATACCACCTTTGGTCAGAATATCCCACATAAAATCAAAACGCTCCTGACCTGGTGTACCATACAGATGCACCCGTTCGTTTTCTCCCAGCTGAATCAGTCCGTAGTCCATTGCCACCGTCGTTTGCGGTTTACGGCTTTTGGTCATATCAGACGCATACTCATCTGTTTTAACGATTTTAATATCACTGATAGCATCAATCGCCGTGGTTTTACCGGCACCGACCGGGCCGGTAAAAATAATTTTTTTGTTGGTGGTAGTCATAAATACTACTTAGAGCCCCCTCCGAGTAAACGTTTCAGCAAACGTGAGAATAACCCACGATTCTTTTTCGGTGCAGCTTTCTGTTCGTGTCCGGCTTTCCCATGATCCACTTCAAACAGGCCAAGCGTATGTGCGGCATTGAAAAAGGCCAGCACATAACGTTGCGGTACATTCAGCCACTCAGACATATCAAAGACATTACCCGGCTGCTGGCTCCAGAGTGCTGCAATTGGCATCACATGCGGAAACTGCTCCAGCCGGGTCAGATTGGGCCAGCTGCGCAGACGGAATGATGACATTTCGGCATTGCGGCTGAGGCGGCCATGCGATGTCAGCAGACTCACTGTCCAGATCAGACCTTCCATATCATAAGTGTGCGACGCGTCCTGACGCACGATTTCCTCCAGCTCACTCAGCGTGCCGGTATCGGGCAAATGCAGTTTGGCTCTCCCGCCCTGAAGGGGTTTATCACACAAATGTGTAAATGCATCAGAATAAAGGTCGATACTACTGTAGGCCAAGTTTACGTCAGGCATCAGCAGGATAAATGCACCATTTTCTTCCAGTACGACCTGTACATACTGCTTTGATTCACGAGAAAGCTTCAGTGCATCCACCAGACTGTTCAACAGATAGTTTTCCGGCGTATAAAGCTGCGCACTTTCCTGCCAGTTACGTGCTGTCAGTCTTTCCTCTGCCTCCCCGCAAAGCATTGCCCAGCGCCGTTCCTGTTGCTCCTTATCCGGTGTACTTTCATCCGGTGTCGTCACCTGCCCGAGACTGATGCCTTCACCCTCAGTTTTCAGAATAATTTCTTCATCACTCAACGGCTCCGGGATAAAGACATCTTCTGTCGCAATCAGCTGTTCATCGGCCTTGACAGTATCTGCTGCTATTACTGAATCCGGTTCTGCCCGAGTGACAAAAGACCGGTTTTCTTTGACTAATGATTCAGCACCCTGGTAGGTGGGCCGACCGGCATTGCTGCGCTTATACTCTCCGGACAGTCCAAAGACCTGTTTATCTTCACGCTGTGAGTCCAGCAAGGCCCGCAATGGTGACATATCATTGGCAAATTTCTGTTTTCCCGCTGTCACTTCAGCGTATTCCGTCTCTGTGGTGTCCGGCAACATTTTACGAATCTGTTCCGCCGACCGTACCAATGCCTGAGATGTCAAGGGCTTCGGAACCCAGACAGTATTCCCGGTATCACTTTCCTTGACAGACAGCACAATCGCCGGAGTCGGAACCTGACTTATCCTGTCCTGCCATTCCTGTTGTGCCCCGGGGTGATCAAAATCGACAATCAGTGCATCCGCTTCCTCAAGCGTCACCGGTTTAAAGATCTGTTTACCCGCTCCGGCGAAAAAGAACTCAAGAATCGCCCTGTTATGAGGGCTGATACTCAGTAACGCCACTTTCAACGGATTGTTCGGTGAATTCAGCATAAATCCTGCCTGTTGTTATTTTTCCCTAAGTCGCATGACAAAGATCGCCGACGGTTACGCTCCGCAACCCCGATACTGTAAAAAATTACAGCATTCGCCACTTGTTTTGCCTGCATACTCACCACGTTTCAGCACTCATCCTGGCCTCATGCCAGATTCCAGACAACTCATACCCCGCTGAAGTCAGTGCCCCGGCAACTTCCTCCAGACGATTGCGATTACGGGTATACTGATAGACGGTCAGCAGCTCCTGTTCCAGTTCAGGTGTGCTTCGTCCTTCCAGAATCTCGGTTTCCAATAATGCCTGGGCCAGATCGACCTGACCGTATTCCAGATGATCCTGCACTTCCGCCAGCACATCAGCATAACCGGTGGCTTCCTCCGCAGACGAACGCTGTTGCTGCAATAGTTTACGGACTGGTGCTACCTCTCCGGTTGTCAACATGGAACCGCACAACCAGCCGCTTTCCCGTTCGGATACACCCTCATTCAACCAGCGACTAAACCGTTCATACGTCGCTTTATCCAGTCGTTCCCGGCACTCTTCCAGCATCCGCTCACGGAGCATTCTGCCGGAACTGCCCAGTGCCAGAAACAGATCCAGCAATGAACCACCACTGCGGTTCAACAGGCCTTCCTGACTGGTCAGCAGAATGCGTTGCACATGGGCCCGCAGATCATACGGATAACGGCGGATATGATGGGACAGAAAGCGCCATAGCTGTAACAGCTCGTTTTCAGTACCCTCTCCGCTGCTGTTGTCAGCCAGCGGAGCCAGCCGTAACTGACGTGCCGCAACCGCCCAGAAAGGCAGGGGAACATGGGCAGAAGAAACGATTGTCCCTGTGGAAAACAAATTCCCTAACATAAGTTATCAACCAGTATAAACTGCTTTACTGCCTGTGAACTGCCGATGACCAACCGGCGGCATCACTGACAACACTGAAGTACGAACGAAAAAACAGCCGAAATCATAACAGCTGAAACCAAACTTAACACTCCGGTATATTTTATAGCCTATTAAGTACAGGATTGATAAGATTTTTTGTATCTTAACTCATAAAAATCCGGCAGGATGCTTTTACTGGACATACGGTCATTTACCATACAAAAGTTACGCCGGGTAGTGTCCAATCTGCCCAACACTTCTGTTTGAGTACAGCAAACCGACGGAAACTGATAGCTTATTGCTTGATGTTCCGGCTGCTTTAAGTCAGCATTAATGCAGTGTACTGGAGTGCTTGTGGAGAGATAGTGTGCTTTATCTGACGATGCAGATTTTACTGGTCATTGTGTTAGCCACCTTGCTGGGCTTGTTCCTCGGCTGGTGGTCACGCGGACTAATGGCTGATATACAGACCGAAGAGGCTTATAACAGTTTTGACGAAGTTGATCCGTTTGGTGCCCGTTCCCGTCTGGAACAATGTCACCGGGATAACGCGGAACTCAGGCGTGATCTGAAGGAACTGGAAGAACAACTGGAACAGATGGAGCGGGCGGAACATCTGGGACAGGAGGAAAGTGCGCTGCTTGAGCAACTGCAGGCGGCAGAATTACGCGCCAATGCTTTAATGGAAGACATTCAGGCCCGCGATGATACAATTGCTATTCTTGAAGGCGAGCTTGAAAAATTACGCTAACTGCTGTGAAAGTGCAAATTTCACACAGAGAGAGCGCACAAAACTCAGGAGATCAAGATGACAAAAAAAAATTCCGGGGCGGGTTCTGCTTCCCTGTTTGAGACAGATATTGAAATCGTCGGTGATGTTTCTTTCGCCGGAGAACTGTACCTACAGGGACGGGTGAATGGCAACCTGGTGGCTCCCAATGATTCCCATGCCTCGTTGTTTTTGCAGGAAAACAGTGAGGTCATCGGTGAAATCCGCGTACCCCTACTGGTTGTATCCGGCAAAATCTCAGGCGATATTTTCTCCACCCGGCGCATTTCACTGAAATCAACTGCTGAAGTCGTGGGCAATATTCATTATGCAGAAATCCATGTCGAACAGGGGGCAACCATTAACGGCGGCCTGGTATCGCTGCGTGAACTGGAAGGAAAGTAAGCCTCTACCCTCATACAGAGTACATAATATCGGAATCTCTTATGTCGTTTTACAAGCATCATGTTTTCTTCTGTACCAACCAACGCACTAATGGTGACTCAGGTTGCGGAAATTTTAATGCACAGGCTATGCGTGACTACGCCAAACAACGCTGTAAAACACTGCGCTTACACAAAAACGGTCATACCCGCATCAATACCGCAGGCTGCCTGAATCGCTGTAAACAGGGACCTGTCATCGTGGTTTACCCCGAAGGTACCTGGTACACCTGGACGGACAAACAAGACATTGATGAAATTATTGACAGCCATCTGGTTAATGGTAAGCCTGTCAAACGGCTAATGCTGGACTGAACATGCTGGTATTAACCCACCTGCCGTATTATGGTCGCCTGATTCGCATTGAACGCCCCATTGGTTCCTACCTTTTGCTGTGGCCGACACTCTGGGCCCTGTGGATAGCCTCAGCCGGCATTCCGGACATAAAACTGCTCATCATCTTTACACTGGGCGTGTTTATTATGCGCTCGGCAGGCTGTGCCATTAATGACATCGCTGATCGTCATATTGACGCTCACGTTGAACGTACCCGGGACCGGCCACTGGCTTCCGGTCTTATCACCCTGCGAGAAGCTATTGCCGTCTTTGTCATATTGATACTGGTCGCATGGATTCTGGTCCTGCAACTTAATCTGCTCACCATTGCCTTTTCATTGGCTGCCATGCTGCTGGCCGCTTCCTACCCCTTTATGAAACGCTATCATCACCTGCCGCAGGTTTATCTGGGCATGGCCTTTTCAACAGCGATTCCTATGGCCTTTACTGCAGTAACCAATACATTACCACCGTTAAGTGCCTGGTTGTTGTTCATTGCCAATCTGCTCTGGACAACAGGTTATGACACCATGTATGGCATGTGTGACCGTGAAGATGATCTGAAAATTGGTGTTAAATCAACAGCCATTTTATTTGGTAATTATGACCGGCTGTGGGTCGGTATCCTACAACTGGGTACACTGCTCATGCTCAGCATTGTCGGGCAATTAAACGAACTGGGCATCTGTTTCTGGTTATCACTACTGGTTGCCGCCGGTTTTTTTATTTATCAGCAATACCTGATTCGTAATCGTGATCGCTGGCTGAGTTTGCGTGCCTTTCTGAACAATAATTGGGTCGGTATGACCTTGTTTGTCGGCATCGGGCTGGATTACGCACTACGCTAAAAAATAAACTTTTGCCGTATTGCCAAGTCAGAATCAGAACCATAATATTTCAAGGTAATTCAAGAGGTCATCACATGACAGCTAAACAATTATTTCACACCAGCCTGCTGACAACCCTGTTGTTATTCGGCGCAGGAAGCAGCATTGCAGAAGAAACCACCTATAACCAGGTTAGCTTTTCAGTCAGCGCAGAAAAAAAAGTTGAAAATGACGTATTGACGGCTGTATTGACAGCTAGTCAGAGTGGTCAGGACACAGCGTTATTGGCAGATACCGTCAATAAGGATATCAATTGGGCCATAGAGATTATCAGGAAGCAGGATGCTGTTGATAGTCGAACTCTCGGCTATATCACCAGCCCGGTTTACAATAGAGAGGGTCGGGTAGATGGCTGGCAGGTACAACAAAGTATCGAACTGAAAAGCAAAGACAGTAAAGTACTCAGCAGCCTGCTGGGTGAATTGCAGCAGAAGCTGCGGGTGCAATCCATCGCCTACAGCCTGTCTGACAAAGTGCGTAGAGCCACCGAGGAGACCTTAATCAGTAAGGCACTGGCCAACTTCAAAAACCGTGCAGCACAGGTGCAGGCAAATATGGAACGCGCCGAATACCGCGTGGTACAACTGGATATTCAGACCGCAGATGATATGCCGCAGCCGATGATCCGTGCCGTCCGTGCAGAAGGGATGATGGCAGATACGGCACCGGTGGCACCCAGTCTGGATGCCGGTAAACAGGTTGTTCAGGTTACGGTTGGTGCCCGGATTGAACTCTCTGAAAAATAATCATCAAAGCCGGTAAATTCTGTTTGCGACCAAGGGGGCTGATTTGGTATAGTTATGCCCCTTTCTCACAATCCGATTAACATGAGGACACGGTATGAAGCCTGGTATTCATCCAAATTATAGAGAAGTCGTCTTTCAGGATCTGGCCAGCGGCTTCACCTTTCTGACCCGTTCGACAGTGAACACCAAAGAAACGATTGACTACGAAGGACAGGAATACCCACTGGTTAAGGTGGAAATTTCCAGTCAGTCTCACCCGTTCTACACCGGTAAACAATCACTCAATACCACGGCCGGTCAGATCGACAAATTTAACCGTCGTTTCTCACGCGGTTAGGCACAAGCCGGAAGTCCGTCATGGCGGACAAGCAGAATCTAGCGAAAAAAGCGTCTTTTCCAAGGCGCTTTTTTCATTTTGGCGCTATGATATTTTCCCCATACCATTTTTATACCTCGGATTAATGAACTTCTTTGCTCAGGACTATTCAGGAATCACACATGACCAGTAAATTACGCGAAGATGCACTGCAGTATCATGCA
>PDRT01000034.1 GCA_002746895.1 Thiothrix nivea | reverse complement strand
CACGTGTGAGGTGGAAATGGTGATACCCCGCGCCTTTTCTTCCGGAGCGTTATCAATCTGGTCGAATTTCTTGGTTTCACCACCGAACTTTTCACTCTGTACCACCGACAGCGCCGCTGTCAGGGTTGTCTTACCGTGGTCAACGTGACCGATCGTACCCACATTCACGTGCGGTTTCGTACGCTCAAACTTATCCTTCGCCATTGGAGTAACCCCATCAAGAAAGCTATAACTGGTGCCCATTGGCAGAGTCGAACTGCCGACCTCATCCTTACCAAGGATGCGCTCTACCGCCTGAGCTAAATGGGCCAATAATTAATAAATTCCATACCCAACCATATTTAATTCGATTGGAGCGGGTGATGGGAATCGAACCCACACCATCAGCTTGGAAGGCTGAGGTTCTACCATTGAACTACACCCGCATCTAACGAATTATTCCACGGCAGCCATTCAGGAGAAGAATGGTGGAGGGAGAAGGATTCGAACCTTCGAAGGCTGAGCCAACAGATTTACAGTCTGTCCCCTTTGACCGCTCGGGAATCCCTCCGACTGGAAAGTCGCGCATTCTGAGCCAATCAATTTGCAATGTCAACTGACAACATGAGAATTTCCTATAAAATATCCGACCCAATCATCAATTTCCGAAAGGACCGCGGTTTGTATCAATTTTATAGATCAAATCCACGCTTTGTTGTATACCACTGGTCGCTTCTAGCTGCAGTTTTTTATTAATATCATAAGTGACGGCTATTTTTTGTAACGAATCAAACAAACCAACAATATATTTAACATACAGCTTCGGCCCCAGCCGCTTACCCAGCGACAATTCACTCTGCTTATAATCACCACCGGTGGCGTTCAAGCCAACATCATCCAGCCCCAACGATCCGCCCAACTGCTGCGCCAGACTTTCGCCGCCGGAAAGCCCCAGCCCGGTCACCGCCTGTGAAAGAATGGCACTTTCAGCACCTTTGACACCGGACAAGGCATGACCGGTCAGCAGGTAACTCAGCGTGTCAGTCTGTGTTTGTGGTGGTGTTGAAAACAACGATGACTCCGGATTTCTTACCGTACCATTCACAGCAATCCCCACAGTAATATCATTTTCCACCTCACGCGTTGCCCGTACATCCAGCCCCGGATTATCGACAGGCCCACTAAACAACAAGCGCCCTCGCTCAATTTTCAGATTCTGACCATAGGCTTTATACACACCATCAATCACATTCAGCCTGCCCTCTGCAACAATATCCTGCCGATTACGCAGGAGACGCATTCTACCGGTCATCCGCGCGTCGAGACCAAAACCACTGAACGATACCCGTTCTCCCAGCTCAATCATTACATCGGGCCGGATATACAGGGGCTTGCCGGAATCCGGAGCAATCGTGACTTTACGTGGCTGTGGCCGACCTTTGCCGACAATCACAATATCATCAGAACGTACACTGGCGCTGGACGGCAGCTCACGCAAGGTTACTGTCGTTTCCGGAATACGCACGGTGCCGGTAATCACCACTGATTGCGGCCCGGCCTTGACATTCAGATCCGGCGAGACTTTAGCCTGAATTTCATGGCTGTTCATCAGCAGCAGATCCTGTCCGGCAATACGCACATCAGCACTCCAGTCTGGCAACTGCGCCAGACGCAAAGTACCGTTAGCCGTCAACTGCCCACTGCCTGCCCGCAGCGTACCGTTTATCGACAGCTGATCAGCCCGATTGGCCTGCACAGTCAGGTTAATATCATTAAGTCGCGAACCGGTTTCCGGCAAATACAACGAGCCATTCTGCAGCCTGAGCGCACCCGTAACCTGAGGCCTATTTAACAGACCTGCAACACGCACATCACCGGTGACACTACCTTTTAGTGCATCCACCTGTGGCGAGAAACGCTGCAACCTGGTGATACTT
The DNA here is from genome assembly GCA_002746895.1 of Thiothrix nivea. Lineage (GTDB taxonomy): Bacteria > Pseudomonadota > Gammaproteobacteria > Thiotrichales > Thiotrichaceae > Thiolinea > Thiolinea nivea_A. Next base: position 9,973 of record PDRT01000034.1, on the reverse strand, counting down.
GGCATATTGAGCGTGGTACGCAAATCCACACGGTGTTGATTATTTTCCGGCGACAGTATTACCTGCCCCTGGGTGCGCAGCTGGCCATGCCCGACCACATCCAGCCGTGCTTCAATGGTGGCATTACGATTATTCAGCACCAGATCAGCTCGTGCGTTGGTGTAACGGAACGTGTCTTTACGCCCGCGTTTTGACACCACCACCATCACATTATCCGGCAACTGCACATTGACGCGGGCAAACGGCTTACCGCCCCGCTGCTCAAACTGATAATCAGCACTCACCCGCCCCGGTAACTGGATATTATCCGGCAGGAAAGACCGTGCCATTGCCAGCGGTATCTGTTGCAACTGCCCCTTGGCCACCAGGCCGCCGGGTGCCGACCAGTCTGCCTGCGTACACAAACGCGCATTCTGGCGGTTGACCAGACAGGAGTTTGTCACCGTTACGGCTTTATCAGACGCACTCATCCGGATCGGTGCGGTCAGCTGCCAGTCTCCGGCCACCGTATCGCGCAGAGCCAGCGTATTCACAGCACCGTCCCACCGGCCACCCTTCAAACCACCGCTGACACTGACATTGAGTTTGCCGTCCTTGTGTACTGCCGCCAATGTTCCGGAATGGCGCTCAACGGTGCCCTGCCCCTTGATTTCAGCATGGGTCAACACATGATCACCCTGCTGAAGATTACGTAGCACACCCTGTACATGATATTCAGCCCCGCTCTGACTGATATTAATATCCAGCGCCTGTACCGACGTATCCTGATAGCGTACATTGCTGCCCTTGAGGAAGCCTTTAAGCTGTGGTCGCGCCAATGTACCCCGCACGGTGCCTTCGCCCTGCAGGCCACCGGCCAGACCCGGCCAAGCCTGAGCCAGATTCCGGCCATTGATTTTCCAGCTCAGGTTCAGCGGCTCACTGACATCGCCCTGCAGTGCCAGTTGGTTATTCCCTCCGGCTGATACCTGCACACCCGCCAGGCTGATTTTCTCACCCCGCAGACTGACCGCCCCCCTGGCCGTCAGTGGACGCCCGTCTACCTGTCCACTCAGGCGGGCAACCTGCACGGTCAGATTTGGCCCGTCCAGCTGACCGCTGAGGGTGCCATTGCCTTTAGCACTGGCCTTCACCCCCGGTACCAGCTGACCGATATTCCGCGCATCCAGTTGCCAGTCCAGCCCGGCACTCTTACCAAGACTGCCGTTGAGCTTGACCGTATTCTGCCCGGAATTCAGCAGCACATTATGCGCTGTGACATTTTTCCCATCGCTAGTCACCTCACCGCTCAACTGCACCGGATATTGCCTCACCCGACCCGTCAAGGTATTGACCCGCACAGCAAAACGCGAACTTTCCAGCGCCCCCTTGAGATGACCATGACCACGCAACTGCCCATCCAGTGCCGGATTCAGCTGAACCAGCTTCCTGGCATCCAGCTGCCAGTCGATACCCCTGACCTCATCCAGCGAGCCGTTCAATCGCACGGCATTCGCGCCGACATTCAGCCGCAACTGACTCAATTGTAACTGTTTCTTATCCCTTAACTGTACGGTTCCCAGCGCATTGACCGGGAAACCCCGCACCCGCCCGTTCAACTCGGCAATATTCAATGTCATCAGTGCCGCCTCCAGATCACCTTTCAGATGACCCCGCCCTTTAAGCTGACCATCCAGCGCCGGTGACAACTGTACCAGTTTCGGCGCATTCAGTGACCAGCCCAGCCCGGTCTGCTCATCCAGCACTCCGTTCAGATTCAGGGTATTTTCACCGACATTCAGTAACAACTTGTTCGCCGACAGCCGCTGCCCCTGTAGACTGACATGACCAGAAGCACTCAGCGGATAATCCATCACGCGACCATTCAGCTGCACAATCTGCACGCTCAGTTGCGAATCATCAGTCAAACCACGAATTGCACCCTTACCCTGCAGACTGCCGCGCAATGACGGATTAATATCAGCCAGACGCGGTGCATTCAGCCGCCAGTGGATACCCTGCCGTTGATTAACTCGCCCATCCAGCCGGACACGATTCTGCCCCAGTGATACCTGCAAATCATCGACGGCAAACCCACCTTTCTTCCGGCTCAGGCCACCCTGGGCATTGAGCGGAAAACCATTCACCCGTCCGCTTAACTGCGCCACCTCCACAGCAAACTGCGAGCCATCCAGACGACCGGACAGCTTGCCGTTGCCTTTCAGCTGCCCCTGCAATCCCGGAGCCAGCTCAGCCAGTGCTGGAGCATCCACACGCCAGCGAACCCCCTTATCAGTATTCGCTGCACCATCCAGAAGCACCCTGTTCCGCCCAACATTCAGGCGCAAATTATTCGCGGTCAGTACCTGATCAGCCAGCCGCACCTCACCTGCCGCCTGCAGCGGATATTCCTTAACCTGACCGGTCAGTTCTTCAATCCGCAGTGCCAGTCGCGAACCATCCAGCAGACCTTTCACATTACCCTTGCCTTGTAACTTGCCAGCCAGCTCCGGATGCAGTGTTTTCAGATCCGGTGCCACAAGCTCCCAGTTGATACCGCTCAACTCATCAGTCTGACCATTCAGGCCAAGCCGGTTCTCACCGACATGAATCTGCAGATTTTCAGCGGACAACCGCTTACCGTCAACGCGCACCGCCCCGGCAGCCTGCAACGGATAACCCTGAACCTGCCCGGTCAGTTCCGCAATCTGCAATACTGCCCGCCTCATCAGCCTGACCGTTAAGCGTCACCCGGTTATCGCCGACATTGATCTTTAAATCTTCCGCTGACAGCTGCTTACCTTCAATGCGTATCGCACCCACTGCGGCCACCGGATAATCGCTCACCTCCCCGGCCAGCTGATCAATCCGCAGTGCCAGCCTTGAACCATCCAGCAAACCTTTGGCGTTACCCTGTCCTTTCAGCTGCCCGGATAATTCGGGGTACAACTGCTCCAGCTTCGCCGCCGTCAGTGACCAGTCGATGCCCTGCGTTTCATCTGCCACACCATCCATTTGCAGCTGATTATCACCCACTTTCAGCTGTAAATTCCGCGCGGTAATCACCTGATCCTGTAAGGCCAGATGCCCTTCAGCAGCCACCGGATAATCCATGACCTTACCGACCAACTGCTCTATGCCCAGCTGAAACGCCGAACCGTCCACTTTGCCGGACAACATGCCCTGCCCCTTCAGGGTGCCGTTGAGATCAGGGTGGAACTGGCTGAGCTGTTCCGCAGCCAGCTGCCAGTTGATATTGAGTTGCTCATCTGCCTGCCCACTGGCCGTCAGGCGATTATCCCCCACCCGCACATCCAGCGCCCGCAGCAGCAAATCCTTACCCTGCAATTCGGCATTCAGAGTGGCATCCAGCGGAAACTCACGCAGCCTGCCTTCCAGTCGGGTCACTTCCAGTTTCGCTACCGGCTCAGCCTCAAAATTACCTGAACTGTTCAGTGCCAGCGTAATATCACCTTTAATATCCTTACTGAAGAATTCCGGTTTGAAATTTTCTGCCGCCCCCTGCAAATTCCAGTCCAGATACGGCGACCAGACCAGCTTGCCCTGCAACGTCGCATTACCGGCGCGGCTGTTCAGGCGCACATCCTCCAGCATCATGCCTTCAAGATTACCTTCGCCCAGCATATTGACCTGATACTCCGGATAAGACGCATATTGCCAGTGACCTTTCAGCTCCGCCTGATAAGCCTGTAATTCACCACTGGCGGCCAGCATTAGCTCACCGCTGCCCAGTACCTTACTGTCAGCATTAATCCGTGCATTTAACTGCAGAGGGTGTGGCTCATCCAGCCCCATTTCACCGCTGGCCTGCATCAGTAAAGCCTGAAACTGCCCTTGCAGAATGCCATCCAGTTTTTCCAGATACAGCGTATCGGATCGCGTATAAGCCTCCAGCACCACATCACGGATAATGATTTCGGTTTCGCCCTGATTGATGACCAGCTCATCCAGCGAAACATTATCCAGCTCCGCTTCAACCGGCAACCGCAAATCCGGCAATACAAACGGCTCATACGGCTTATCTTCCGAGGGGGGTAAATCAACCACCAGTTTTCTGGCAGTCAGCTGTTTCACCACCAGGTTCAGTGGAAATTTCAGCTCAATGTTCGGCTTAAATACCGCCTGCTGCGCTTCAACCCGGATACCGTCATTTTCCCAGACCAGACTCTCGGCTTCGACCTGACTCACCAGTGTCCCGCCCACTTTGTGCAGAGTCAACGACGGCAGGGCACGCTCAGCCAGCTGTACCAGCAAACCGGTTCCGGTCTGGGTCAGCGACAACAAGGCAAGGGCACTAACCAGCAAAACCACCACCAGCAACAACACCAGTAATGGATGCACGACAAGGTATTTAAAGAGATTTTTCACCCGACCATCCCAGATTCAACAAGCCCCTGATTATAAATCCGGCCCAAGACTAAAATAGAAATGTATATCACTGGCATCATCCTCAGGTACCGCCAGATCCACCCTGATCGGCCCTAATGGTGACTTGTACCGTGCACCGATACCGTAGCCGACATCAAAACCAAAATCATCCCACTCATCAAACGCCGATCCGGCATCGACGAATGCCGCCAAGCCAATGGTTTCCGTCACAGGGTACTCATACTCGGCACTCAGCACCAGCTTGTGCTTACCGCCGACCACATTCCCCTCAGCATCTTTTTCACCAATAGATTCAAAGCGATAGCCACGTACCGAGTTCTGGCCGCCCGTAAAAAAGCGCAGTGACTTCGGCAGGCTGCTAAACTCATCGGTCATGGAAGTAGCAAACTCACCGCGGACGATTGCTTTGCCCTTATGCTCAAAAGTGTACAGGTATTTACCTTCCAGGCTGGCCTGCAACAGCGTCAGGTCACTCAACAGGTTTTCATGCGCCCCCTGCACCTCGGCTCTGACCCGCCAGCCCTCAGTAGGAAACAGGGCATCATCACTTTCGGTCTTACTGACCCGCGCACCGAACAGGGTCAACTGGGAAGTCACCTCATCCGCACCATCCACCTGGGTCTTTTCATTCAGATAACTGATAAACGCGGCCTGCTTCCAGCCACTGCTATTCAGCCGGTTATAATTCACCTCAAACTCCAGCTTCTCGCCCTTGATATCTTTATTGTCACTCTTACTCCAGTCAACCACAAAACTGGCGTATTCATTCTCCGGATCCCATAATGGCACCGTATAAGCCGCACCAATAGCCGGATCATTTTGTGACAGGCGCAGCTTGCCTTCCATCTTGTGCCCGCGACGATTGACCCAGTGTGCTTCCATACCGGTTTCAATACGCAGCCCGGTATCGGTGGCATAACCCAACGTTGCACTATAGGTATAACGGTCACGGCGCACGGTGGTGATTTCCACCGGCACCTGCTGATTCTCAGCTGCTCCGAAACGACTGCTGACCTGAACATCCTTGTAATAACCACTGCTCTCCAGCACGCGGCGTTGATCAAGCAGCACATCAGAGTCATAGGTTTGCCCCTGCTTGACACGGATATAGCGATTGATAAAACGCTGATCCAGAACATCCTGCTCCACACTAACCGGGCCAAACTGATAACGCTTGCCGGTTTCAAAGGCCAGTTCAATATCAGCGGTACGGTTATCCACATTCACCAGCACCTGATGCCGGGTAAAACTGGCATCAAAGAAGCCCAACCGACTCGCTGTGCGGCTCAGCTGTGTTTTAAAATCTTCGTAATGACTGTTGACGAAAATATCGCCCTGATCATAAGGTTTCCTGGCCATTAAGGCAGAAAATTCCTTCAGATTTTTACCACCACCCTCCAGGGAAATATTCTGCTCTCTGACCCTGACCGGCTGGCCGGGTTTAACCGCAATATTCAACTGCCAGCAGTTATTTTCCCGTGCCGAGGTCATATCGAACTGTGCAGAAAAGTAACCCATTGCCTCAGCCCCTTCGACCAGTTTTTCATCAGAGGCTGCCATAAACCGCTCTACCCGCTCCGGAGATGACTCACAATCCAGATTCCGCAGGGAAGGCAGAAATGCTTTCAGGTTGTTGGCCAGCTTTTCGGAGGCACCACTAACATTGACTGCCACCGGTGATTGCTCCAGATTCAGTAAGGCTGAGGCTTCCTTCTCTTTCTTATCGGCTGCCGGCACTCCGCTGCTGAATAACAGCCCCGGCACCACCAGTAAAGTCCACCAGCCTGATTTATCCGCTGTATCCGCCATAAGTATTCCTACTGCTCAAAAACCCATTCAAGCAATTGATCCTGTAAAGCCTGCCCCACACTACCGGCACGCCGACCATTCTGCTGCATGACAATCACCATCCGTTTACCACTGCGGGTCAGCATATAACCGGCAATCGCCGCAACATTGCGCAATGTTCCGGTTTTCAGCCGACTACGGCCTTTTTGCACGCTGTTACGAAACCGCCGCGCCAGCGTGCCATCCTCACCCAGCAGTGGTAAGGAGTTCAGCAATTCCGGCATATAAGGATCATGCCAGATGGCCTGCAACAAGGTGCCGAGCTGGTCAGCACTGATGCGGGCATCACGCGATAAACCGGAGCCATTATCAATGAAGATCCCGGTGGTCGGCACACCCTGCTGCCGCAACACATCCATGACAGCCAGACGGCCTTTTTCCAGTGTCGCAGGTGCACCATAACGCTTTGCACCTGTGCTCAACATTAAGTGGCGCGTCATGACATTATTACTCCACTTGTTAATCAGCCGCACCTGCTCTGCCAATGGCCGCGAAGTATGCACATGAAAACGTGTATCGGTCGCTTGCACCCGCCCGGTCTGTAAACCACCACCGAGATAACCCCCCTGATCCTCCCAGAACGATTTAAAGGCATTAAATACATGTTGTTGTGGTGATGAAACCAGACGCTGTAACACTCTCTGGCCACAACTGTCAGCAAACTTACCCCGGATCAACAACTTGCCATCCGGCTGCAAAACAACCACCGGCCGCAAATGACTACCTCGGCACCGTCCGCTGACCAGCTCCAGCTGGTTATCAATCATAGTACGATTCAGAGGCGGCAGTGTGCTGATATTTACGCTACCGGCAGCGGCATCAGGTGAGAATAAAAAGCGGGTGGCATTAAAATTAAACATCAGTGCTGCCGGTGACGCGTTATAGACCCGGGTTGGCTGATTATCAAACGCACCGGGATCAAAATCCGGCACCTCAAAAAAACTGTCATCAAGAATCAGATCGCCGCTAATTTCCCGGATACCTTTCTGGCGCAGCTCATGCACCAGCTGCCAGAATGTTTCGTAAACCAAAAAAGGATCGCCATAGCCCTTCAACACCAGATCCCCTTGTAGCACGTCCCCCTGCAACTCCCCCCGCAACCAGGCCTCAGTATCCCAGCTCCAGGCCGGACCAAGCACTTTCAGCGCTCCCCAGGTGGTAACAACTTTCATGGTTGAAGCCGGATTACGCGGCACATCCGAGTTATATTGCAGCAAAGGTAAATCCGCATTCACATCACGAACAAAAATACTCACCGTTTGCGGGTCGACCTTTTTTTTCTTCATGTATTTTTGCAGTGATTCTGGCAATGCCTGAACTTCCTGTGTACGTACAATCAGCTGCCGGGCTGGCAGGGGCTCATTGACAACAGTTTGCACTGCCTCCGAATCGGCCTTCGCCGCAGCAGCCAGTAACGGCAGGAATAGCCACAGAATAAACCCACAAAGAGAATAAAAATTAGTCATTATTTTAAAGATAAGCCCCTATTAATCACCAGCACTGATTCAGTGCCCAAGGTCAGCCAGCTCAAGCACCTCAATCCTATCACCCCGATCACACCAGCGCACATCAAAATCATACAGCTGCATGGCATACTGATGGTCATCCTGTTGCGACAAACGGTAGGATGGCCGTGGATCCTGCTGTAAAATCTGCTCAATCAGCAACCGTATATCAGTCTTCTGCCGCACGGCGTGCAGTCGGCATTGCTCCTCAGCCAGCGGCGAAAAAACGACGGTTCTTTCAGCGGCTGGTGCTACTGCGGCAAAACCACCCGTAGCCTCAAGAGCATCGGCATAGGGCAAATAAGGCTTAATATCCAGAACCGGCGTGCCATCCAGCAAGTCCAGGCCGGAAACCTGCAATACAATTCCACCAGTTTCATGCGCAATGCCTTCCAATTTGACCACCGACAAACCCAGCGCATTCGGCCTGAACATGGATCGGGTGGCAAACACACCCAAGCGCTGGTTTCCACCCAGCCGGGGCGGCCGCACGGTGGGTTTCCACCCAGCATCTGCGGTGGCATGAAAGTAAAAAATCAACCAGAGATGTGAGAATGGTTCCAGCCCGCGTACAATATCGGGCTGTGAAAACTCAGGCAATAACCGTACCTCCCCCCGTGCTGCCGTCACCAGGCCCGGCTGACGCGGAATACCAAACTTCTCCCGATAACAGGAGCGGATAGATGCAATCGGTTGCAGGCTGACTTCACTGTCCGACATAAAAATAACTGTTAGCCATAAAGACTGGCCTGATACCCCATGTACACCAAAAGCAAACCCTTACAGACACTGCCAAATGGTGCGTATAACCTGATAACATGACCTTTGATCCAGTTTATTATGTTTTAGCCAAATCAATAGACTAAATGTATAAACCTGACATCAATTTATTTAGTGACCTCATGAAGCAAGAACTTTCATGGAAGAATCAGTACAGAGAAATGTTCAGGGAAATATATCGTGCACCAGAATAAATCTATATTTTATATCGCCTCAGTATTCTTGCTCATTATCTTCCCGACTTCTGCCTCTACGACTTTTGAAACGCACGAATTATACAAATTATCAGATAATGAAGATTACTATCAGAGAGCTGATATTATTGCCATCGTGAAAACAATAAGCGGGACGATGGCTTTTACAGAAGAGAAGGATGAAAATGAGATTAAGGTATCCAGCAAAGTACTCATCCCAATCAAAGGCACCCAGCAAGCTGCAGAACTTACAATATATGGTGGGGCCGCTGAAGTTAATGCGGAATACATGGCAATTCTGAAATGGGATAAAGTAGTTAAAGGTTACCGTTTTCTCTCACCTGACATGAATCACTCTATTGATAAGACTTACCTACCTGGCATTTCTGTTTCAACAACCCAGGGACTTTCCAAGCAACGAATAGCTACAATCAAAACACTAAATGCCCGCAGCCAGTCTATAATAGAAGATTGGGTAAAAGAAACATTTGGTTTTCAGAGTGAAGTCATTATACATAAAAATTGGTTCTACTTCCCGGATTGCAAAGTTCATCTCCAAGAACATTGCGAAAGAGATTTTAAACGGATTCAGTTTATGCTTAAAAAGTTAAAGAAATAAAACCTCCTAACACAACAATGCCCGCACAAAAGCGGGCATTGTGGTCATGCTCTCAAACAGACACGCGTTTATTCGGCCATCAGCTTTTCATACTTTAGCTGTAACTCGGCCTTACTCTCTTCATGGTCAGGGTCATTAGGGATACAATCCACCGGACACACTGCCACACATTGCGGCTCATCGAAATGCCCGACACACTCGGTACAACGCTGCGGGTCAATTTCGTAGATTTCATCACCCGGGGAAATCGCATTGTTCGGGCATTCAGGCTCGCACACATCACAGTTGATGCATTCATCAGTTATCATCAATGCCATCGGCAAGACTCCTAGGTAAATTCAGATTGGCGCAATTCTAGCAAGCATCAAATCGCAAGCAAATAAGCCATAATTGTTCACGGTCTTGCAGCTTAACACCCGTCAGCCCGCCGGACGTTGACGAAAGTCAGTCACGCCCATTTATTAATGCTGTACCCGCTCATTTAGCGGTGTCTGAGCAATTTTTTCCTGTAGGGCCTGCAGCACCCGTGGTGAAACAAAGCGCGACACATCACCGTTCAACTTGGCCACTTCTTTCACCAGCGTTGATGAAATGAAGGAAAAACTCTCTCCCGGCATTAAAAAGACGGATTCAACTTC
>PDRT01000033.1 GCA_002746895.1 Thiothrix nivea | reverse complement strand
GATAATCTGTTGATGCGGATGAAAGATGAGGAATGGGACAGCATTATCAATACCAATCTCAGTTCCGTCTATCGTATGAGTAAAGCCTGTCTGCGCGGCATGATGAAGGCGAAGAAAGGGCGAATTATTTCTGTTTCATCCGTGGTGGGGGCAACCGGAAACCCGGGGCAGACGAATTATGCCGCAGCCAAGGCCGGGCTGGTGGGTTTTTCCAAGTCGCTGGCGCGTGAAATCGGTTCACGGGGGGTAACTGTCAATGTGGTGGCACCGGGTTTTATTGATACGGACATGACCCGCGAACTGTCTGAAGAGCAGCGTGCGTCAATGTTACAGACTATCCCGCTGGGCAGGCTGGGGCAACCGGAGGAAATTGCCGGAGCGGTCCTGTTTCTGGCATCGCCACTGGGTGCCTATATTACCGGTGAAACCCTGCATGTGAATGGCGGGATGTACATGAGTTGAGGTGAAAAGCCGACTAGGGCGGCTGATGGTGCTGGCATGCAGCAAAGCTTTTCAATACAATACGTGCCTGATTGGTAACGTGCCTGGGTTTCAGGTTATGGAGACGATCCGGAAATTATCCGGTGTGTAGGCTTAAGCATTTTTTATTACGAGGAATGAAACATCATGAGTGATATTGAAACGCGCGTCAAAGCGATCGTGGTTGAGCAGCTGGGAGTTGACGAGGCAGAAGTAAAGAACGAGTCTTCTTTCATCGATGATCTGGGCGCGGATTCACTGGATACGGTTGAGCTGGTTATGGCGCTGGAAGAAGCCTTCGGCACGGAAATTCCCGACGAGGAGGCTGAAAAAATCACGACCGTTCAGTTAGCCATTGATTACATCAATGCGCATAAGGACTGATTGAACCCTCAGGTGATAAAGCAACACCGGAAGACAGGCCATGCTCCGGGCTGGTATCCGCCGGACATGGTTTGCAAGATTGATTGACGTGAAGGAAGGTACAGAGATTTGTCCAGGAGACGTGTAGTCGTTACCGGCCTGGGGATTGTTTCCCCTGTTGGTTCTGAGCTGGAAACAGCGTGGGGTAATATTAAGGCGGGTCAGAGTGGTATTAACCGCATCAGTCCTGAGCTTTTTGATGCCAGTAATTTCAGTGTGCAAATTGCCGGTAATGTTAAGGATTTTGATGCCGGTAAATATATCAAGCCGAAAGACCAGAAAAAAATGGATACCTTTATCCATTATGGTATTGCTGCCGGAGCGGATGCGATCCAGGATTCCGGTCTGGAAGTGACTGAGGCAAATGCCGAGCGTATCGGGGTGCTGATGGGCTCCGGTATTGGCGGTCTCGGTACCATTGAGCGTAACTATGATGCGTATCTGAACGGTGGCCCGCGTAAAATTTCTCCTTTCTTTGTCCCGGCCAGTATTATCAATATGGTGGCCGGTAATCTGTCGATTATGTATGGCCTGAAGGGACCAAATATGTCGATTGTTTCGGCCTGTACCACCGCCGCACACAGTATCGGCGATGCGGCACGGATGATCAGCTATGGCGATGCGGATGTCATGATTGCCGGTGGTGCCGAAATGGGCTCCACGCCGCTGGGGATTGGTGGTTTTGCGGCGGCCCGCGCCCTGTCTACCCGGAACGACGACCCGGAAGCGGCTAGCCGCCCGTGGGATATGGATCGCGATGGTTTTGTGCTGGGGGATGGTGCCGGGGTACTGGTACTGGAAGAGTATGAAGTTGCCCGAGCCCGGGGGGCACGTATCTATTGTGAACTGGCCGGTTATGGCATGAGCAGTGATGCTTATCACATGACCTCACCGTCACCGGGAGGGGAGGGTGCGGCGCGTTGCATGACGAATGCGCTGAAGGATGCTGGTCTGAATCCGGATCAGGTGGATTATATTAATGCACATGGTACCTCCACACCTGCCGGCGACAAGGCGGAAACGGAAGCGGCCAAGCTGGCTTTTGGTGATCAGGTACGCCATGTTGCCATCAGCTCAACCAAATCAATGACCGGTCACCTGCTGGGTGCTGCCGGTGGTATTGAGGCGGTGTTTTCCGTGCTGGCGATTCGTGATCAGGTGCTGCCACCGACCATTAATCTGGATAATCAGGATCCGGAATGTGATCTGGATTATGTGCCGAATACCGCCCGTGAAACGGCAGTCAATGTCACAATGAGCAATTCATTTGGCTTTGGCGGTACCAACGGTACCCTGATTTTTCGCAAGATCTGATTGCCTGTCAGGTGAATAGGTGCCGGAAATTGTCGGTTTCCGGCAAGGCTGGCAGCGGGGTATTATGAAGCGTTTTTCCCTATTTCTGATTATACTGTTGCTGCTTGCGGGGGCGGTGGCTGTCTATGGTTATCAGCAATATCAGTTATTTCTGAATCAACCGGCTAATCTTTCCGCTGAAAATCAGACATTTACCATTGAATCCGGCAGTCATATCCGTACGGTTGCCCGTCGTCTGGTTGCCGAAAATATCCTGCCCTCATCCACTATCCCGTTTATCAAGCCGGAATGGCTGTTTATCGCTCATGCCCGCTATACACAGCAGGCTGGTCAAATCAAGGCGGGTGAGTATGCACTGGAAGCAGGTATGCGGGTGAGTGACTTGCTGCAACATTTTGTCGCCGGTAAAACCCTGCAGTATCAGATCAGCTTTATTGAAGGTCGCAGCTTTAAGGATATTATCGCCACAGTCAAGGCGCATCCCGAGCTGGAACAGACACTGACTGATGCCGATTATGAGCAGTTAATGGTCAAACTGGGCGCGCCGGAAGGAACTCATCCAGAAGGCTGGTTTTTCCCCGATACCTATCACTTTCCGCGGGGTTCCAGCGATTTCGATGTGCTGAAACGCAGTTATGACACCATGGTGGCCTATCTGAATGAGGCATGGCAGCAGCGTAAACCACATCCGTTTATCAAAACACCTTATGATGCGTTAATTCTGGCATCGATTGTCGAAAAGGAAACCGGTGTCCCGGATGAGCGGCCACTGATTGCGCAGGTCTTTCTGAGCCGTTTGGAAAAAGGAATGAGGTTACAGACGGACCCGACGGTGATTTACGGCATGGGTGATCAGTATCAGGGCAATATCCGTAAGAAAGATTTGCGCATGGACACACCCTACAATACTTATACCCGTACCGGTTTGCCACCAACGCCGATTGCCATTCCCGGCAAGGCGGCACTGGATGCAGTTTTTAATCCGCAGGACACCGAAGCCCTGTATTTTGTTGCCACCGGTCTGGGTGATGGGCGGCACTATTTCTCCAAAACCTACAAACAGCACCGTGAAGCAGTGATTAAATACCAGTTAAATGGCAAGCGTTCGCGTTATCAGGGAGATAAGTAGTGCGTGGCTGTTTCATCACCCTGGAAGGGGGCGAAGGAGCCGGGAAAACCAGCCATCTGCAATCCGTGGCTGAATACCTGCAACAACAGCAGATTGAGGTTGTGATCACTCGTGAGCCGGGCGGTACTGAAGTCAGCGAGGCCATACGGGCTGTGTTACTTGATCCGGCATTACCAGCCATGCACGCTGATACCGAGCTGCTGCTGATGTTTGCCGCTCGAAATGAGCACCTCCAGCGTAAAATTATTCCAGCCTTGCAACAGGGGCAGTGGGTGGTTTGTGATCGGTTTACCGATGCCACCTATGCTTATCAGGGCTATGGCCGCAAACTGGCACTGGAACGAATCAGTGCACTGGAAAACTGGGTACAGGGTGAGTTGCGACCCGATTACACACTGTTGCTTGATGTCGATGTCAGTATCGGTATGCAGCGGGTAAAGCAGCGCAGTCAGCAGAATCATGTCAGCCGTGATCGTTTTGAACGTGAGCAGTATGAGTTCTATGAAAGTATCCGTCAGGGCTATCTGCAGCGTGCCAGGCAGAATGCGGAAAGGTTTTATGTGCTGAATGCTGCGCAGAGCATGGCGCAAGTGAGGCAGGAAATACGGAATACTCTACGGCAAATTATACAGCAACGTGAAGTGAATAGCGGATGATGTATCCTTGGCATTATTCCATCTGGGCCAGTCTGCAACAGGCAAGAGCCGACAACCGTTTACCCCATGCCTTGTTGTTCAGTGGTGATAAAGGTTGCGGCCACGAAGCGTTTATGCAGACTATTGCGCAAAATCTGCTGTGTCTGTCACCTGATCCGGTGAACGGGCAAGCCTGTGGCGAGTGTCGTAGTTGTCAGGTATTTACGGCCAATGCACATCCGGATTTTACCCGGATTGCAGCACCGGTTGATAAACAGGTGATCAGTGTCGACCAGATCCGGGCATTGAATCATTTTCTGGAGTTGAGCTGCAGTTACAGTCCGGTGCGGGTAGCACTGATTCTCGAAGCAGAAAAGATGAATGTGAATGCGGCCAACAGTCTGTTGAAGTCACTGGAGGAACCGGCGGAGCATACCCATATCCTGTTATTCAGTACACAGGCTTCAGGGTTGCTTCCAACCATCCGCAGCCGTTGTCAGCAACTGCGCCTGCCCTTACCTGAAACACCGTTGTCCGTCCGATGGCTGGATGAGCAGCATCCGGTACAGGAAAGTGCTGTATTGCTCCGGTTGGCGGGTGGTAAGCCGCTGCATGCACTGGAGCTGGATTCCGGAGAACTGATTGCTGCCCGTAAAATCTGGTTGCAGCATTTACTGGCAGTGTTGCAACAGGAAAAATCCATCGCCGAGGTGGGTAGTGAATGGAGCAACCAGCCCCGTGAGCAGCTATTGAATTGGCAACTGGAGACCTTGCAGGAACTGATCCGCTATAAACTGGGAGTGAGTCCTGCCGGGCAGCAGGAAATCAGGACACTTGCAACCAGGCTGGCCGGTAAAAACCTCTGGGATTTATATGATCAGTTGCTGGAACTCAAACAGCTGGCCACTCATCCGCTCAATCAACGGCTGTTTGCAGAAAATATGTTATCGTTGTGGTTGAAGTAATATTATTTATAGCAATTATTAAAATTTATGCTCAACACCGAAAGAATGGCGCTGGTACTTTCTGATCGTAAGGAAGTGCATAATCATTACCTGCCAATGATTCAGGGCGGCGGTATTTTTGTACCCACCTACCTCAATATGGCACTCAATGCTGATGTACTGTTGCAAATTGATTTAGTATCGGAGAGGAAAAAGGCAACTGTACCGGGGAAGGTGGTCTGGATTACACCGGCGGGTGCGCAACGCGGGTTGATGCAGGGTGTCGGTATCCGTTTTACCGGCGAGCATCAGGCGCGGATACAACAGTATTTTGAGGGATTAATTGCTGATCGCCTGCTGAAAACACCTGACTCACCCTGTTACTGAGGTCATATCAGGCAATAATGCTAAAAAATGTTCAATTTTATTGAACTACCTGCTTTTTTATTGTTCTAACTCAACAGTCATTACCCGTTGCAGTAATTATTGAGTTATTTTTGCTATTTTTTTCAACATAAAAGTTTTTCTGTACTAAAGTTATAGATGTGTCAAACCCCATAACGATAAATGCACATGTAAAAGTTTATCAGGAGCCTGATTAGTTAAAGCTGAATCCTTAGCCCATCCGGAACCAGGAACTTTTGTCATGTTGCTTAAGCGCAATAATTTGCAAGGAGGCAAACATGTTGTCACTAACCCGAAAAACTCTGGTTCTGAGTTTTGCTTGTGTTCTGGCTTCTTTTTCCACTTTGGTGCTGGCAGAAGAGTTTCAGGTTAAACTGATCGCCACGCTGGATAATGGCCCGGCGCTGGAAGCTATTAAATGGACGGTTTATCGTAACGGAACCGAAAAGGTGAAAGAGGCTCGCAACCATTTAACCCGCATCACGGTGCCACCCGGTAGATATACCGCAAAGGCCGAATTGATCAAGAATGGCGGTGTAATCACCCGTCAACGTGATTTCTATGTAAAGAATAACACCAAAGTGGTGATTCCAATGGATCATTGAGCCTGATTGGCGGCAATGTCCTTTTTCCCTATATAGAGCCGGAACCCGATAAATCCGAGACGACTGACTCACCGGCTCTTTTCCGGAGCAGGCAGAGCCTGCGGCGCTGCCTGACTGGAGTTTGGGTTCCGATCTATTGATCTGCTTTACCCCAGGTATCACGTAAGCCGATTACACGGTTAAACAC
>PDRT01000104.1 GCA_002746895.1 Thiothrix nivea | reverse complement strand
TTTCAGGATACTGGCAGAGCGGTAGTGATCCTTAATGTCCTGCGGTGTTCTCCAGAGCGCATGGATGGCTTCATCGTGCCATGACTCCAATGCTGACCGTGCATCCGCATATTGGGGTTCGGATTCCCAGAATTCACGTAGTGTTCGTTTGGCGATGACTCTCATCAATAGATAATACCATGCTCCCAAAAAGGGAACAAGAAAGCCCGAGCTATTACCAGTCTGGGCTTTCCCCTTAATTCAGTTATCAATCAGCGACTCAGGCTGCTTCCCCCTGGGTCACTGGCACAGGCCGCACACTCAGGCGCAGCCCCATCGCCCTGATCACCTTTAAAATCGTGGCAAATTCAGGGTTTCCGTTACCGGATAGCGCCTTATACAAACTTTCCCGTGCCAGCCCGCTATCCCGCGCCAGTTGTGACATACCCCGCGCTCGCGCCACCACACCCAGCGCATGGGCAATAAAGGCCGGATCGTCGCCGGCTTCTTCCATGCAGGCATCCAGATAAGCCTGTATGTCTTCATCCGTTTTCAAATATTCTGCGGTATCGTACCGCCGGAATTGCTCATTCATCTCCCGTAAGCTGTCTTCCAAACCAGGGATTTCCTGTCCGGCATCGGCTTTAATCGCCGCCGCTACTTTGTCAATGTCCATCATTCCACTCAGGCCGCCTCCTGTATCGGCTCAACCGGATACAAGCCTTTCTCCTTCGCCTCCAGAATGACAATCTGCACAATGTTTCCATCTTTGTCATAACTGATATTGATATTCCAGTCTTGTGAGACTTCCCTGACAATCGGGTTATCACTGAAACGCTGAACCAGAATATCGTCAGCCTCATAGTATTTAGTCTTCATCCTGCAACTCCCAGTTAATCATGACCGTCTTGATAATCAGGTGATTACGCTCAATCGCGGCAGCACACACCATGTTATCCTGCCGATCTGGATAATTTTTGTATATCCAGAGGTGTTCTTCATCTTTCCATTTTATCCCACCGGATTCTATAAGATCATACAGCAGGGCTTCGTCAATCTGACGTTCTGCCATCTGATCAATCGCATGGTGAGTAAGCGTAACAGGTTTATCGAATCGTTGGCTTGTGTGCATAGGACTACTTTAGCATGTCGCTTATGCAAAGCCCGAACTATTACCAGTCCGGGCTTTTACATTTTTAACGACAGATTATTACTGATTTTATGACTGCGGCAGTGGCTTCGGG
>PDRT01000032.1 GCA_002746895.1 Thiothrix nivea | reverse complement strand
AGCACCGATGGTGCGGGCAATGCCACCACCTATACTTACGATGGCTATGGCAATCAGTCACAAATCACCGATGCCAATGGCAATATCAGCCGCTATACCTATAACAAGCAAAACCGTTTGGTAAAAATGATGGATGCACTGGGCGGCGAAACCCATTATAGCTATGATATTGATGGCAATCGTACCAAGGTCATCGCCCCTAATGGTGCAGTTACCGAATATTTTTATGACAACTTCAACCAGCTCATCCGTGAAGTCAGTGCCGATCGTGGCACCATCACCTATCAATACAATGCAGCAGGCCAGCAGATTGCAATTACTACCGCCAATGGTGATACCAAACGCACCCGCTATGACTTGCTGGGTCGTAAAGCCAGGGAAACATGGGATCACCACCCCGACCTTACTGTGACCTACCGCTATGACGAGTGTGATAATGGCATTGGCAAACTGTGTACCGTAACCGATAACACCGGCAGCATAAGTTACGCCTATAACGAGGACGGCCAAATCATCAAAAAATCACAATCCATTGATGGGGTAACGCCTTTGCTGGCACTCGGCTTCTGTTGGGCGCACAAAACAGGAGAGTGGCTAAATGAGCAAACGCCTGTCAAAACCAAAACGCATGAACACTATGCGTACAGTCTTTTTCAATATGGACTCCACTACCTGGCTGATCAGCTTTACCGCCAGGTTGAAGAGGCCAAACGTTTGCGTGGCAAGTCCTAATAATTTTTTAAACACTTTTTGCTCTCTTGGTTTACGATAATTGGAAAGTGCTAATCAGAAATGCGTAAAAATCTCATCTAATTCAAAACGAGATTTTGGCAATTTGGCATTAAAATCGTCATCGGCATGATAACCCAATGCCACCAATACCGCGGGAGTTAAATCTTTCTCTTTTAAGTGCAATACTTCACTTAAAATTTCAGGGTCGTAGCCTTCCATAGGCAAACTATCAATACCCATATCGGCAACCGCCAATAATAAACCACCCAAGGCGATATAAACCTGGTGTGCCGTCCACGCTTTGAAAAAGTCGAGATTGGCGCTGACTCCCGCCAAATAACCGCTATACAAGGTTTTGGTTGTATTGAAAACTTCCTTATCGGAAATACGCCCGTCAGCTTGCTCCTTTGCCAACATCCGATCCAAATGTTTTTGGTCAATATCATTACGGACACACAACACCATCACGTGCGAGGCATCCAAAATTTTCTGTTCATTAAAAACAAAGTTGCCCTGCGTGGCTTGGGCAATTTGCTTCTTGCCTGCCTCACTGTCGGTAATTAATACGTGCCAAGGTTGAATGTTGATACTCGACGGGCTTAGTTGAAAAATTGTTTTTAGTGTGTGTATATCGGCATCACTGATTTTGCGATTGGGGTCAAAGGCCTTGGCTGAATAACGACGTTTTGCGGCGGCTAAAATAGACATCATGCTTACTCCAGTTAGATTTCTTAATTTGCATACAAACTATTTTAGCGGATAAAAAAGTATTTGCAAGTATTTTGTACGCAAAATATAATAAGTGATAAAAATAACCCGTTATCAGGCCAAAATGAATGAGAATACCGCCACTAAAAGCACCGATAGCCAGCAACTAGCCAACCAGTTATGCCATCGTTTTTATGTAATTTCCAATGCTATTACAAGGAGTTACAAACCCATGCTGGATAGAGTTAACTTAACCTATCCGCAATATGTGGTGATGATGGCGCTGTGGGAAAAAGACGATGTCAGCATCAGTGAATTGCAGCAAAAAACGCTAATTGATATTGGCTGTTTAAGCGTGATGTTGAAAAAAATGCGTGACAAAGGCGTTATCGAGCTGCTTGCCAGCCCCACTGACAAGCGCATGAAAAAAGTCAAACTCAGTGATGCTGGCACAAGGCTTAAAGACCACGCTCAACAAGAAAGGCAGCAATTACTGCAAACACATCAACCCAGCCTTAGTCTGGCAGAATTGCAGCAATTGATGAATTTACTGGATAAGTTAAAAGCGGGTTTGCTGTAAATATTCATCTTGAAAATCAGCGCATTGCGGTTTCACGCCCTGTGCATGTTATGATTTTCACTATCGGGCTGTGCCGTTCAACACAGTAACAGGCATTGAGGAACAGAACGTGGATCACACAAGCTATATGCAAAACATCGGCGAGCAGGCACGACAGGCCGCACAGGTACTGGCGAATGCGGAGACGGCGACAAAAAACAAGGCACTGCATACCATCGCCGATACCCTGCTGGAACAGGCAGCCTGGTTGCAGGCCGAGAATGAAAAAGACCTGGCTGCCGGACGAGAGAAAGGGCTGGCAGCCGCCCTGCTGGATCGGCTGACGCTGAGTGACAAGGCACTGAACACAATGGCGGAAGGGCTGCGTCAGATTGCGGATCTGGCGGATCCGGTGGGGGTAATTTCGGATCTGAAGTACCTGCCATCCGGGATTCAGGTTGGGCGGATGCGGGTTCCCTTGGGGGTGATCGGCATTATTTACGAGTCACGGCCCAATGTTACAGCAGATGCGGCGGCCTTGTGCCTGAAATCCGGGAATGCGACCATTTTGCGTGGTGGCTCGGAAGCGATTCACTCCAATCGTGCCATTGCCAGTTGTGTGCAAACGGGACTGGAGGCAGTGGGCTTACCGGCAGCCTGTGTACAGGTGATCGAAACGACTGATCGTGCCGTGGTGGGTGAGTTATTGCGGGCGGATGAGTTTGTCGATGTGATTATTCCCCGCGGTGGTAAAGGTCTGATTGAGCGGGTCAGTCGCGAGTCCACGATTCCAGTCATCAAGCATCTGGACGGTATCTGTCATGTCTATATTGATGATGAAGCCGAACAGGACAAGGCGATTAGAGTGGCGCTGAATGCCAAGACCCAGCGTTACGGCACCTGTAATACCCTGGAAACACTGCTGGTGGCAAAAAATATTGCGGCCGAAGTCCTGCCGGAGCTGGCGGCAGCCTATACGGAAAAAGGTGTGGAACTGCGCGGTTGTGCGGCAACACGCGCTATTCTGCCGGATTGCATGCCCGCCACGACAGAGGACTGGCAGACGGAATACCTGGCGCCGGTACTGGCGATCCGGGTGGTGAATGACATGGAAGCGGCCATAAGCCATATTAATCGTTATGGCTCACATCACACCGATACCATTATGACACAAAATATTAATAAGGCCCGTCACTTCCTGCGGGCCGTGGATTCAGCGTCGGTGATGGTAAACGCCTCGACACGGTTTGCTGATGGTTTTGAGTACGGTCTGGGGGCTGAAATCGGCATCAGTACCGACAAGCTGCATGCACGGGGCCCGGTCGGACTGGAAGGGCTGACCTCGCTGAAATATGTGGTGTTTGGTGACGGACATATCCGTGAATAACCCCGTGAACAAACCGGCAGAATTACCGCAATGATTGGTATTCTCGGCGGCACTTTTGATCCGATCCATTTTGGCCATTTACGCCCCGCGCTGGAAATTGCCGAAGCTTGTGGCATGGAGCAGGTCAGACTGATTCCCGGTAATATTCCGCCACACCGGCCACAACCCCTAGCTACAGCGCAACAGCGGCTGGCCATGCTCAGACTGGCCATTCAGCAGCAGCCGGATTTTATTGCGGATCCGCGTGAGCTGAACCGCGAGGGTGAGTCGTATACCGTGGAGACCTTGCAGTCATTGCGTGATGAACTGGGGGCAGATATGCCGCTGGCATTCATGATGGGTATGGATGCCTTTCTGTCATTCCGCCGCTGGCATCGCTGGCAGACGATTATGCAGCTGGCACACCTGGTGATTATGCACCGGCCCGGTTATGAGCCGGAAACAGCCGACGGGTTTGGCCGTTATCATGTACAGGAAAGCTGCGAACTCCGGCATTCACCCGCCGGGCGGATTGCCTTTCAGGCCGTGACGCAACTGGATATCTCTGCTACGTTTATCCGTGAGGCGAGTCGCAACGGACACAGTTTGCGCTATTTATTGCCGGAAGCCGTGTGTGAATATATTGCGGCGAATAATCTGTATACATAATTGAAGGTATTAATGGAACTGGAACAATTACAGGCACTGGTGCTAAAAGCACTGGATGATATGAAAGCCCGGGATGTGCGCATTCTGGATGTCAGGGGGAAATCCACCATCACCGAGTTAATGGTGATTGCAACGGGCACGTCAACCCGTCATGTTAAATCCATCGCTGATCATGTTGCACTCACCGCCAAAAGTGCCGGTGAGCCGCCACTGGGCACGGAAGGCGAGCGGGATTCCGCCTGGATGCTGGTTGATCTGAATGACATTGTGGTGCATGTCATGCTGCCGGAAACCCGTGATTTTTATAATCTGGAGAAGCTCTGGGGTGAAGGTGAAAGTAATGACCAGCAGGCTGCACAAAGCGGAGCCTGCTGAGTGCGGATTCATTTACTGGCCGTTGGCAGCCGGATGCCGGACTGGGTGGAAACGGCCAGCCGGGAGTATGCCGGGCGCATGCCGACCCATTGTCAGCTGCTGATTAAGGAAATCAATGCCGGTAAACGGGGGAAGAATGCTGACCTGAACCGTATCCGTGAAGCGGAAGGTGAAAAGCTGCTGGCCGCGATTCCGGAAGGGGCATGGGTGGTGGCGCTGGATGTACACGGCAGGAGCTGGTCAACAGAAACCCTGGCGGAACAACTGGACAACTGGCTGCTGGAACAACAGGATGTGGTGCTACTGGTAGGCGGGCCGGAAGGTTTATCATCCGCCTGTCTGCAACGGGCTGATATAAAGTGGTCGCTGTCCGCCCTGACCTTTCCGCATCCACTGGTGCGGGTCATTGTGGCTGAGCAGTTATTCCGGGCCTGGAGTATTCTGAGCCACCATCCCTATCATCGCGCCGGTTAAATCATGCACAGAGGAACAGAGGATAGGAGGCGATAATGAGCGCGGAACTGCTGATAAATATAACGCCGCAGGAATGCCGCGTTGCCCTGCTGGAAAACGGTATTTTACAGGAGGTGCAGATTGAGCGGCTGTCGCGACGGGGTATTGTCGGTAATATTTACAAGGGCCGCGTATCACGGGTACTGCCGGGCATGGAAGCCGCTTTTATCGACATCGGGCTGGAAAAAGCCGCCTTTCTGCATGCCTCTGATCTTTCCCTGCCGAATGCTGAAGAGCTGAACGGCGATACCGAGCTGGTAACCAATGCCGTGCGACCGCAGATTGCAGATTTACTGCACGAGGGCAAGAATCTGCTGGTGCAGGTGATTAAAGACCCGCTGGGCACCAAGGGCGCACGGCTGACCACCTATGTTACGGTGCCTTCACGCTTTCTGGTGCTGATGCCGGACAATCAGACGATTGGTATTTCCGGCAAGATTGATACCCCGGAAGAACGCGAGCGCCTGCGTCACCTGGTACAGGAGTTACGTGAATCCTTTGGCGATGAATTTGGTTATATCGTGCGCACAGCGGCTGAGGGGATCAATGAGGAAACCCTGCGTCGCGATATGAATTTTTTACGCAAACTGTGGCTGAATATTCAGGCCAGTGCGGATGCTTCGGAAAAAGCCATGCTGGTGTATTCCGACCTGCCATTGGTACAACGGGCACTGCGTGACATGGTGGGTGAGCCGATTGAACGGGTGTTGGTGGATTCGCGCACAACGGTAGAGACCTTGCAGGAATTTTGTGCCAAATATATTCCCGATCTGCCGGTCAATATTGAGCATTATCCCGGAGAGCGACCCATTTTCGACCTGCACGGGGTGGAGGAAGAAATCCAGAAGTCGTTGCAGCGTAAAGTGCCATTAAAATCCGGCGGTTATCTAATCATTGATCAGACCGAGGCAATGACCACGATTGACGTGAATACCGGTGGTTTTGTCGGTAGTCGTAATCTGGAGGAAACCATTTTCCGCACCAATATGGAGGCAGCACAGGCGATTGCCCGTCAGTTGCGGCTGCGTAATCTGGGCGGGATTATTATTCTCGATTTTATCGATATGTTGCAACAGGATCACAAGGAACAGGTAATAAGAACACTGACACGGGCGCTGGATAAGGATTATGCCAAAACGTATATCTGTGATGTTTCACCGCTGGGGCTGGTGGAGATGACGCGCAAGCGCACCCGCAAGAGTCTGGAGCAGGTATTGTGTGAATCCTGTCCCACCTGCAAGGGGCGGGGTTATGTCAAGACTGCCGAGACGGTTTGTTATGAGATATTCCGCGAGATTTTGCGGGCGGT
>PDRT01000103.1 GCA_002746895.1 Thiothrix nivea | reverse complement strand
CGGCCACTGATCCACTCCACATTGACCTTGAACGTCTGATTACGCGCCGTCAGCTCCACCGAACCGCCGGTAGAGCTGCCATCCGGATAAAAACGGATATTGCCCTGTGTCGAAGAAACCACCTCGGAGCGGGCCGTATTAATCCTGGCCTCAATGGTCGGGTGCAAATCACGCTTTTTATCCTGACCACCAACCCAGAACTGCTTATTGCTGACATCCATTGACCAGACCACTTCTTTCTGTTGCAGCACGGCCACACTACGGGCATGACGCAGACTCGCCGCAACTTCCTTTGCCGTTTTGCGCAGCACCGGCCCTTCCGTCAGTGAAGTCGCCACCACCCCCATCAACAGACCGGCAATCACCAGCACCAGCAGCACTTCCAGCAGATTAAACCCGGCAGCACCCCGCGGCAGTCTCATGAATCACGCCCCCTGAGTATGATGATTGCTAACGCTTAGTTATATTTACTGCTTCCACAGCGAAATATCAGCATCCTCGCCTTCCCCTCCGGCAGAACCATCCGCACCCATCGACAATAAATCATAAGGGTGGCCACCGGTGCCTGGACGCTTGTACTGGTATTCGTTATTCCACGGATCAAGCGGCACATCGCCTTTTTTCAGATACGGGCCATTCCAGCCCCGGGCACCGGAAGGCGATGAAACCAATGCTTTCAGCCCCTGGGATGAGGTGGGGTAGCTGCCAACTTCGAGACGATACATGTCCAGTGCGGCACTGATATTTTCAATCTGCACCTTGGCCGACTGGCTCTTGCCCTTACCGAGGTATTTCATTGCCTGTGGCCCGACAATACCGGCAATCAGGCCGAGAATCACCAGAACAATCATCAGTTCGATCAGACTGAAACCGGCCTGTGTTTTTTGCATTGAACGAGGTTTGTGTAACATTATGATGCTCCTTATTATTATAATTATCAGGTTATAACTTGTTTTGCTGATAGTTTTAGTTGTTTATTTGAGTTGGCTATTGCACCAGATCACCCATGCTGATCATCGGAATCAGTACTGCAAACAGAATCGCCAGAATGGCCACTGCCATCAGCAGAATCAGCAAGGGTTCCATCAGCGATAGCATCTGCCGTACCGAGGTTTTGACCTCATCATCATAGATAGTTGCCACATCATGCAGCAGCTCTTCCATGCGCCCGGTTTCTTCCCAGACTGCGGGAGAAACGCGCCATTTCCACCTTGCCGACCAGCTCACCGACCAGCGGCCATTTCAGTACAGAACGATCTAACCACAGCCGCGCTTTCTCGTTAGTGAATACATATTGAATCAGCAGCAGCACCACCAGAAAGCCGGACAGCACCGCCCACCAGTAGTTTTCCAGAAAGGCACCGGCAGCAATCACCGCTTTGGTAATCATCGGTAACTCTGCGCCCATATCAGCAAACATTTGTGAAAATTGCGGCACCACAAACAGCAGCAGGGCAATAATCGACAGAATCGCCACCACAAACAGAATCGCCGGATAAATCAGTGCGGAAATCACTGTGGAGCGTAACTCCTTGGCCCGCTGCATGTATTCCAGCAGTTTTTCCAGCGCATCATCAATCGAGCCGCTGGCCTCACCAGCCTTCACCATATTGATATAGAAACGGCTGAACTGGCCGCTGTCTTCCAGCGCATCAGCAAAATGCACACCACTGCGCACCTTTTCCTGTACACCACTAATCATTTTTATCAGTGGCGGATTTTCCAGAATTTCCAGCTGGATCCCCA
>PDRT01000018.1 GCA_002746895.1 Thiothrix nivea | reverse complement strand
ATATTTCACTGCACCCTTAGCTCAGCTGGATAGAGCGTTGCCCTCCGGAGGCAAAGGTCAGAGGTTCGAATCCTCTAGGGTGCGCCATTTAAGCCTCTCAGATAACCCCAGATAGCCCACAAAACCAGCCTATATAAGGCTTTCAGGATATTTCATTGTCCAGCGTAGTCTAATATGTCCAGTGACATACCGACAAAAGTACGGTATTTTTGACGGTATCAATACCGATACGTCATCGGAGATACCGACAAAATGACAAAAAAGCTAACAAATACAACGGTTAAGAATGCAAGGCCTAAACCCGATGGGAAGCCGGACAAGCTGAGCGATGGGGGTGGTCTATACCTGCTGGTAAACCAGTCCGGCAAATATTGGCGGTATGACTACAGGTACGCGGGTAAGCGTCGGACACTGGCGTTAGGTGTCTATCCTTCTGTGAGTCTGGCAAACGCAAGGGAACTCCACGAACAGGCACGACAATGGCTGTCCAAAGGGGTAGACCCGAAGGCCGCCAAAGACCGCAAGAAGCTGGAAGCAATACGTCATCATGAAAATACTTTTCAATCGATAGCAGAGCAGTGGCAGGATTACGAATCGACACACTGGAGCGAATCCCATGCAAACTCAGTAGAGCGTATATTACGTCGTGATGTTCTGCCTTGGCTGGGTAGCAGGCCTGTTAATGAGATTGAGCCACCGGAACTCCTGCAAATTCTTCGGCGTATGGAAAAACGTGTAGGGGACACTACCCGCAAAGCAAGGCAAGTCATGGGGCAAATCTTTCGCTATGGTGTCCAGCATGGTTTCTGTCAGCGTGACCCTACTGCTGACCTGAGAGGCGCTATCAAGCGTACTCCTGTGAAGCATTATCCCGCCATTACTGACCCTGCAAAACTGGGTGAGCTGTTACGGGCGATTGATCGTTACGGGGGCGACTATACAACCACTCAGGCACTAAAGTTTATCCCGCTGGTAATGACAAGGCCGCAAAATATCCGGCTTATGGAATGGTCAGAGGTTGATATGGCGGCGGGGCTTTGGCATGTACCAGCCAATAAGATAAAGCTGAAACAGACCCTCAAGAATGCAAACAGGCCGGAGGATGGGCAGACCGTGCCACTATCAAGACAGGCCGTTGCCATACTTGAAGACATTCAGCCGCTTACAGGTCGCTTCCCGTATGTGTTTTACTCCAATCGCTCCAAGTCCGGCATTATGTCAGAGAATACCTTAAACAATGCCATCAAGCGGCTGGGCTTTGGTGACTTGATGACTTCACACGGTTTCAGGGGTACGGCATCAACCCTGCTTCATGAAATGGGATACAGGCCTGAGATTATTGAGGCGGCCTTGTTCCACAAGGAACCCAATCAGGTGAAGGCTGCTTACAACCATGCTCAGTACATTGAAGAGCGGCGGAAAATGATGCAGCAATGGGCGGACTATCTGGACGGTTTGCGTGATGGCGCTCAGGTTATACCTATTCAGCGGAAACAGGCTTAACTTTTAGCCACTGGGAAAGGGCATGGGGGCGGGTGCCTTCCTCACCTTCCTCATCTTCCTCAAAGTGCCTCAAACCCTTATGGGGTAAGGGTTTCAGCTGAGGAAGGTACCTTCCTCAAACCTTCCTCACTTCCTCAGTAAGCAGGTTTATGCGTATTATTTGCCCTTAATAAAAGGCTATTTCTTTCCCATTGGGAAAAAGACAGGTACAAAAAAAGCCGGATATGCTCCGGCTCCGTTTCGTGATGTTGCGGGCTGAGCGTCAGGCCATCAGTTTGAGCAGTGGCGAACCATTAGCATCATAGGACTCAGCAATAACGCCCTTCTGCTTCAGACGCTCTACCGCTACTCCAACCGCTTCAGATGGGTTTTGTGATTCAATGAACGGCCTTACCTTGCGCTTAGCCTGTTTTATCTGCCTGAGTGTAGCCCCGCGCTTGTCACCAATAAACTCAATGATAACCTGTTCTTCAGCATCAAAGCCGATAGCACCGATACGGGTTAGCAGATCAACCCTGTTTTTCAGCATGTCCCGCATAATGCCGATACCAGCCTCAATAAATTTAGACGGAATCTCACCATACTTGTGATCGTGGAGTAGTGCCAGCAGTGTTGCTACCTTCATGATGTGCATATCTACCTTGGAAGCTGTACCGCGCAAGGTTGCATGACTGTACTCGCCTCCATCTTTTAGCTTTGGCTCAATCTCGTTTCTAAACTCGCCAATCTTTTGCCAGTCCTCTTTATTGATGCGCCACGCTGTCAGGTTTTCCCATTCGGCTGCCCCGTTCTTCAGTATGTCGGAAGCCAAATCACCGGCTATGCGCTCATAAGCCTGCTTGCTGTTTTCATCCGGTTGGTGCCATTGAGTATGGTCACGTGTTCCTTGTTGTGTGGGTTCTTCCAGCATAAGAAAACGGTCTGCCAATCCTGTACCTCCTGACTGGTTGAGTATTGTCTCAATAACCTGAGGTTGTGCAAAACAGGTTATGGCACCGACTGCCATACCCACGTAGCCCTTCCTTGTTGTCCTGCTGCTGGCATGATATTCGCCATTGAAGCCCTTCAGGGCAAGATCATTGTTTGTCTTCTGCCCTTTCGCTGCATAGGTTGCACCTGTCAGCGTGTTAATAATGGCTTGTTCAGCACTGGCCAAAGCAAAGTAACCGTTAGACTCACTCAGAATAGGCTCAAGTGCCTCACCTGTTGCATCTGTATCGAAGATTTTCCGCAAGGGTGGTTCTTCATCAAATGGCAGTATAGTTTCCTCATGCTTTTCTACCTTCCCGCCTTCCTGTTTACGACGTAGAGCCGCCTCTACCTTTTTTTCCTGTTCCACACTGTGATTTTCTTCACGCTGTTTAAAGGCCTTGTACGCCTCTTTCTGTGCATTAAATACAGGGTACTGATAGGCCTTCAACATCCGGCTTTTAGAATCGCCCGGCAGTCCGCCACAAATAACATATTCACCCAGCGGCAACGGCTCGCCATTCAGGTATTGCACGGCATACTTACGGCAAGCGATAGAGGAAAAGATACCCAAACCAATCAGCAGGCTGGTACTGGGGTGGATGTTACACATTTTAGCCACGTCACTGACGTACTGCTTAAAATCGCCTTCGGGCAAATGTCTCAGAAGGTCAAGCGGCTCATTCTGCTGCTCTTTTCCCAGTGGGTTAATGTCTGTTGGCGTACCAAACGGTATTATTTCAGCTCCGCCCAGACCGTGAACCGTGTCATTTTTTTGTGTTAATGTTGTGATATTGCTGTTAGTATTGCTACTGATAATGTTGTTGCTGCTCATTGATTACACCTCTTGTGAGCTATTAAAAAGGAAAGCCTGTATTGCCGTTACAGGCTTTTTTCTGTTGGCACTGTAAACAATGCCAGTCATTCCAATCGGACTTAACCCCGTCCACAAGGGGAAGTACCACAGATGCACTAACAGACCTTGCGGCTTGTTCTGCGTAGTACTTACCGGGATTTTCGATGCGCCTGCCACCTATTTGTATAAAGCTGCCTATGTCGTTATCGGCGGCATAGATCAGCTCAGCATTGGGATACTGCTGCCTTAATTCTTTCCCAATGGGAAGCAGGTTGCTGGTACTAAAACAGGCCACAACAGGGTTACGGGTACGCATGTGTACGGATACCGCCGTTGCATAGCCTTCAGCGATATAGATGCGGTTCGGCACTTCACCTGTTGTTAAACCGCCCCCTATCCACAAGCTGCCACCTTTAAGTGTGCCACGGGCTATTTTCCGGCCATCATCGTTAATCTGATAAATGCCTTGCAGGTTGCCTGTACGATCATGTATAGGAATGATTAACGCACCTTCAGGTATGTATTGCTCAGGGCTTTCATGGGTCTGAGGCCGAACCTGATAACGCTTTGCGGACTGTCTGGCACCATTGGGAAAAATACACTTGCGCGATAAGTACGGATGCTCAGGACTAGCCGGAATAGATTCGCCCATTACTGTGTGGCAAATAGCCAGTATCCGCGCCCGCTCATTATCTGCCTGCTTTGCTGCCAGTACTGCCTTGCGGTCTGATTCAGCCTTGCGCCGTTGGTACTCGCTGGCATTAAAACGAATGTCACCATCAGCCCACTCTTTCCATGTAAAGCATTCTTCACCAGATTTCTGCCAGTGGCGATAGCGGACAAGCATACCTTTGGGAAGATGATGCCCCACATAGGACACCTTGTCTTTCCCCTTGCCCCTGCCTGAGTGCCAACGGCCATCTATAACAGGGTTATCAATGGCCACTCCGATATGCTGGAGCATGTGAGCCTGAAGTGTCTGAATGCTCATTGCACACCCCCTTTATCGGGGATACCTGTTTCAGCCAATTGGCGAATGTATTCGGCACTCCAGACAGAAACGCGGGGGCCGTAGCGCATGGGCTGGCAAATACGACCCTCTTTGACGTATGCCCAGAAAGTTGATTTACCGATACCCAGAAAGGGGGCGGCCTGTTTCGCCCTAACCTTGCCTTCATGGGGGAAAGGGGACAAAACTTTGTTGGCTTCTACTGATTGCATTGTCTTTACCTGTCTCAATTAGATCAAATAAAGTCATGATAATCAGTTATTTATATTCTTGCCTAGTTATGTCTTAATGTGTCCGATGTGTCTTTATCTGTCCCGATGTGTCGGGCAATTTTTATTCCCAACCTCTTCGAAATAACGCTTATAGGCTTTGCCGAACGCTTCCTTCTCTCTTTTGCCGTACCCGTCACCTGCTTTCACTATCAGATCAAACAGCTTGTTTTTGGCTGGATAATAGCCATGCCGATGTTTGTGGCTCATTGCCACCTCAAGCATTGCCTCGGTATTGTTATTCCCATTACTGGACTTGCAGCTAAATACAGCTTTTTCAATAGGCTTTTTATGTATGTACTCAGAAACTTTAAGCGGTGCATCGTTGCATTCAGGTACATAGGAAGGCACAGGCGCGGTGACGGTTTCCCGCTCACCCTGAAGGCTGCCAATATATTGCTCTAAAGCCCATTGGGAAAGAACAACCTCATCGGCCTTAATCATCAGGTGTTGCTCAATACCACCGCCCAACGTCAGATAATGCCAGTCCTTCCAGCTCTCAATGTCCATAAGGCCGTTTATGGATTCGGGGTACTGCTTAATACCCCATTGTTCAGCCCAATTGATAAATTGGTGGTATTTATCCCCTGACAGAGGTGCGCTATTAACCCAAACCCGACAGACTGTTATTTCAGTGCCTTCATTATTCCTCAGTGGTATTTCTAAAGCTGATTGCATAACCTCCTTATTCCCATTGGCTATCTTTTCAGCATTGGCCTGACTCAGCACGGGGAAGTATTCGTCAGCTTTCCCTGCAATAATCTTGCCGTCGTAAAACAGGCTGCCGCCACCATTGGGAATAAGGATGCTTTCTTCTGTTATTTGGCAATACTCACGATGGTAGCCGCCCCCGTGTTGTACGTACCTTTCTTCAGGTCGATAGATGCACAACTGAATAGTGCCATCTTTTGCCAAATCGAGAATGTCCTGATGCGTGTGATTAATTCCGGTTTCTGTTGTGATGATGTCAGCAGCCTGACTTATCAAATATTTTGGCTTATTCAGATACGCCATTATCAACACTCCTTTCATGGTGTTGGCCTTTCAATGGGGTGCCAGCATCAGGCAGTGAAAGGGTTCTGCTCTTCGGGTTGCATGCCCTAGATGCCAGCTTATGCACACATTAACACAATCTATAGTTAATGCTGGTATAGGTGAGGAAGTTGAGGAAGGTCTGAGGAAGGTATCTTCCTCACCCAAGAATGGCTACAGGTAAGGCTTTGAAGGGTATATATTATTATTTGAGGAAGTGAGGAACATATTTTTTATCTTTCTCTTTCCAGACAAGTTGCTGCCTTTTGTAGATGATCAGACACTGTTCTTTTCCCAATGGCTTAGCTTTAATCCATTGAGCTGATGAACAAGGGGAAGCAGACTACTTCCTTCCCAATGGGAAAAAAAGACGGTATTTATGGCGGTATAAATTATATTTTCAATATCGGGAATGGCTACAGATAAGGGTTTTATGGCTATTCTGTGAATCCTCTAGGGCCATTAAAATCAATAATTTAGATAAAAATAAGAAACTGCTTATATTTAGCAAGGCACCAATAAGGCACCCCGCTAGGTGACGTTAGGTGTAGCTTACGCAGCTTCCAATGCGTTGTAGACACTCGCAATACTGATACCCAACTCCTTAGCGACCTTCGGTTTAGTCATTCCCTGCTCTAATAATGCCCTGATCTCTGGAAGTTTTGCTCTGGCAGTGGGTTTGCGGCCTTTATATGCACCCTGTTCTTTTGCTTTGGCAATACCCTCTAGCTGGCGTTCCTTGCGAATATTGGTTTCAAACTCAGCAAAGATACCCAGCATACCCAGAAAGGCTTTACCCGCTGGCGTAGTCGTGTCGATGCTCTGGTCTAATGACTTGATGGTGATTCCCTTCTCTTCCAGTTCAGCGACCAAATTCTGTAAGT
>PDRT01000017.1 GCA_002746895.1 Thiothrix nivea | reverse complement strand
TAGTTATCATCTAATAGAGGTATTAATCGCTAAGGAGGGTGATCTTCCTACAGAGGACTTTCACCTCATTAGTTCATGCCCATGCTGGGCGTACACAAATCATTCAAGTTGACGTCGCATATGCGCCGCAGCTTAATTCAGGCGTTAGAGTACAACACCGCGAGAGAAATAAATGCTTACAAAACGACAACAAAAAGAATATGACTCATTTTATGAATCAACTCATAAGAATGAGTATCTCGATCAAAAAACTGAATTGCTGGTGGGGCTTTCTGCAGCTATGGCAATGAATTGTGCTCCGTGTACTCGTTATTATCTTGAACAAGCAAAAAAAGCCAGAATATCAAAAGGTGAGATATCTGAAGTCTTGGCAAAGGTTATGGCAGTCGCTGCCGGACAAAAGCGCCTTCAAATGCAAGAAGTGGTCAATAATTATGGTATTGATATCGAGTCATACCAATAATACTCTAATCGGGTAGCCGAGGGTCTCTAACCCTCAGCCCCCACAACACCCTGCATGCGGCTCCGCACAGGGCGTTTCACTCAAGAATGGTAAAGCTTAATCCAACCATCACGCAGTGAATAAAGCCCCTCAGATTTCAAGTAGTCGTTAGACAGTGCTTGATTGATCCCTGGAGTTTTAGCACTACGCCATGGCCCTTTGCTGGTGATGCCACAGGCAACAGCGGCCTGAACATTCACACCTCGGCTCATCAGATTTCTTACTTTGGTTCGCGGCTTTCGCCAGTAGGCCATTCTTACTCTACGTCGAATCCAGTGATCCAGATCGACACAGAGTTGATAGCCTTTGGCGATACCAAAATAATTGATCCAGCCACGTAACTCGCCTTCAGCCTACGCCTCATAGGATGTGCTTGTTCATCAGCTCGCTGTTTTGCTAGCGGCTTCCTCCAGACTCAACCTCGCGGTTAAGCCCTTGCCATTCGCTAGTAGTTATCATCTAATAGCGGTATTAATCGCTACGCGATCCGGAAACCAAATACATGCCAAGTGGTGACGCCATCACTAATGTTACCATTGCGACCAATGATCAATGGAAAGACAAAAATACCGGAGAAACGCAGGAGCGAACCGAGTGGCACCGTGTTGTCTTTTTCAGACGCCTGGCAGAAATTGCCGGACAATACCTGCGTAAGGGACGACAAGTTTACATTGAAGGCCGCCTGCAAACCCGCAAATGGCAGGGACAGGATGGTCAGGATCGTTACACCACGGAAATCATTGCCTCAGAGATGCAGATGTTGGGTGGCCCGCGTGATGGTGGGTCAGACTTTGGTAGTAGTCAGCCGTCTTCAGAGGGTGGCAGTGCTGCCCCCGCAGCATCCCGCCCGGCAACCAAACCGGCCCAGAGTCAACCGCCCCAACCAGCAGATGATCGTGGCTTTGAAGATTTTGATGATGATATTCCCTTTTAGTCCGGTGGATAAAACACATTGTTAAATAATTTTAAAAAGCCGGGATAAGCACATGGAATTCCAGGGATATATACGCCAGATTACTGAAAACGAAACCCTCAGCCGCGAACAAATGACCGCTGCAATGCGGGAAATTATGACCGGTCGTACAACCCCGGCACAAATCGGTGGTTTTCTGATTGGCCTGCACATGCGTGGTGAAACGGTGGACGAACTCAGCGCGGCCGCCAGCGTCATGCGCGAACTGTCGACCCGTGTTGAGGTTAATCCTGAGTATCTGGTGGATACCTGTGGCACCGGAGGTGATGCTTCCGGCACCTTTAATATCTCGACCGCCAGTGCCTTTGTCTGTGCCGCCGCCGGAGCCAGGGTTGCCAAACACGGCAACCATTCGGTTTCCAGCCATTCCGGCAGTGCTGATGTACTGGCCGCAGCCGGCGTTAATCTGGATATTACTCCGGAAAAAGTTGCGGAGTGCATCAACCAGATCGGTGTCGGCTTTCTGTTTGCCCGCAAGCACCATAGTGCCATGCGCCACGCCACGGATCCGCGTAAGGAGCTGGGGGTGCGCACACTGTTTAATCTGCTGGGGCCACTGACCAATCCGGCGAGCGCACCGAATCAGGTGCTGGGTGTTTTCAGCCGTGACTGGGTAAAGCCGCTGGCTGAAGTGTTACAGCAGCTGGGCAGTCGTCACGTCATGGTCGTACATGCAGAAGACGGCCTGGATGAAATCAGTATTGCCGCACCGACCTCGGTTGCTGAATACAAAGACGGTGAAATCCTTGAATATACGATTCGCCCGGAGGATTTTGGCCTGCCAACCACTTCGCTGGACAGTCTGCGTGTAGAAAGTGCCGAACAGAGCCTGGAGCTGATCAAGTCGGTGCTGAACAATGAACCCGGCGCGGCGCGGGATATTGTCCTGCTGAATGCCGGGGCGGCTATTTATGTTGCCGGACTGACCGGGTCTCATCAGCAGGGTATCGAACGTGCCGCCGCCGTCCTGGCTGATGGCAGTGCTCTGCAACGTTTACAACAACTGGCAGCCATAACCCAGGCCTGATCGCCTATAGATAATAATGCGGATTGATAGCCTGATGAACAAAGCGGATATTCTGGAAAAAATTCTTCAGACCAAACAGCAGGAAATTGCTGAGCGTTCACAGCAGACTACGCTGGATATGTTACAGCAGCAGGCCGCAGAAGCAGGTGCAGTACGGGGCTTTCTGGCAGCATTGCAGCAAAAAATTGCCAATGGCGAACCGGCGGTTATTGCCGAAGTGAAAAAGGCCTCGCCCAGTAAAGGTATCATCCGCGCTGATTTTGCACCGGCTGCCATCGCCCAGAGTTATCAGCAAGGCGGAGCCGCCTGTCTGTCGGTACTTACGGATGCGCAATATTTTCAGGGCCATGAAAGTTACCTGCAACAGGCCCGTGCTGCCTGCACCCTGCCAGTTATCCGCAAGGATTTTATTCTCCACCCTTATCAGGTGTATGAGGCCAGGGTTATCGGTGCGGATTGTATTCTGCTGATTGTTGCGGCATTGGATAATGCACAGTTACGTGAGCTGTATGAACTGGCCACCGGACTGGGCATGGATGTACTGATTGAAGTGCATGATCGCATGGAGCTGGAACGGGCCCTGTCCCTCAATGCACCACTGATCGGGGTTAATAACCGCAATCTGCGCACCTTTGAAACCTCACTGCAGACCAGCCTTGATTTATTACCGCTGGTGCCACAGGACACGCTACTGGTGACGGAAAGTGGTATCCACACACCTGAAGATGTACAGCGGTTGCGACAACATCATATTCATGCTTTTCTGGTCGGCGAAGCCTTTATGCGCGCTGAACAGCCCGGTGCTGAACTGAACCGGCTGTTCTACCGGACAGCCTGAAATCAACCTGATCCATTATGACCCGGGAGCCTAACCTCCAATGCTGACTCACCCTCAATTTGACCCTGTTGCTATTTCACTCGGCCCGCTGAAAGTCCATTGGTACGGGCTGATGTATGTTATCGGTTTTCTGGCATTCCTGTATCTGGGTAAACGCAGAACCAGACAACCCGGCAGTCTTTTTAAACCGGAACAGGTGGATGACATGATGTTCTGGGGCGCACTGGGCGTGGTGCTCGGCGGGCGGATCGGTTATATGCTTTTTTACAATCTGCGTGAATTTCTCGGTGATCCGTTATCCTTTTTTCAGGTCTGGGATGGCGGCATGAGTTTTCACGGCGGCCTGATGGGTGTCATCATTGTGATGGTGATACTGGCCTGGAAATGGGGTGTGCATTTTTTTCAGCTGTCAGATTTTGTTGCACCACTGATTCCCATCGGTCTGGGTGCCGGACGTATTGGTAACTTTATTAATGGTGAGCTGTGGGGTCGCCCGACTGATCTGCCGTGGGGCATGGTATTTCCGCCTGCCGGAATGGATATTGCCCGGCACCCGTCACAGTTGTATCAGGCCTTTCTGGAAGGTCTGGTGCTATTCGGATTGCTGTGGTGGTTTTCCCGTACTTCCCGCCCGGTCGGAGCAGTTAGCGGTTTGTTTGTCGCCGCTTATGCCGTATTCCGGATTCTGGTGGAGTTTGTCCGTCAGCCGGATGAACACCTCGGCTATGTTGCCTTTGGATGGATGACACAGGGGCAGCTACTGAGTTTGCCGATGCTGGCGGCGGGGCTGTTTATAATCGGGTGGGCCTATAAAAGAAAGTAGCCCGAAAGTAATCCGGGATTCGATTTTATTCAATCAGGAATCAGGGTCTCCCCCCAAGGGGCACAGGGGGGAGTCTGAATCAGGCCTGATGATTGGGGCATCACTGTTTTGGCCTGTTGGGGCTTGCAAAGTTATTATTTTATTGTCTTTGTTGTATTGTTATTCTCCGCAGTTCCGGCACCACCCTCTCAGGGGCATGAGAGGAGGTACTGAACCGGGCCTGACAGCAGGAAAATGGGGTAAGTGCTGTCCGGCCCTGCGGGGCTTGCCATCATTTTTTATTTTGTTGTTATTATTGTTTTATTGTAGTTTCCATATTGCAATTGATGTGCCAACCATGGTCAAAACTCTGTAACCAATTGGTTTAAAAAGGATAAATAAATTTTTCTTGAAAAGAATATCTATTTATTAACCCTGCGAAATGTCAGCTTATGACGCTGATTATGTGACAGTTGTGTCACCTGTGGCCGGACTGACACTTGACTCATGCGCATCTGGCCGGAAAGAATCGGGACTTTACTTTTAATGAGTCATTCCCGGTCATGAGCGACTTCACCCTCACCCAATTAATCCTCACCGGCCTGTGTTTTATCTGGGGTGGCTTTGTGCGCACCGGACTGGGCTTTGGCGGTGCCGCACTAACACTGCCGATTCTGCTGCTGATTGACGATGATCCGCTGGTTTTCCTGCCCTTAATCGCGATGCACCTGTTATTTTTCTCGGTGTGGATTCCACTGACCAATCATCTGAACTCCAAAAAGATACAACAGCCTGCCAGTGGCATCGACTGGTCTTATCTGAAACAAACACTGTGGATTATTCTGCCACCGAAAATACTCGGGGTATTCGGTCTGCTGACCCTGCCGAGCGCATTATTGTCCGGCATTATCTTTGCCATCGTCCTGGTGTATTCATTGTCGTACATTCTGAACCGGCCCATTCAGAGCCATCACCCCTGGCTGGATAAGGTGTTTCTGGTACTCGGCGGCTATATCAGTGGCACCTCACTGATGGGTGCGCCACTACTGATTGCGGTTTACAGTACACATGTCACCAGACAGCAGCTGCGTGACACCCTGTTCGCACTGTGGTTTGTACTGGTGCTGATCAAGCTGGCTTCATTCATAATGATGGGTGTTGACATGCAATGGTTGCATCAGCTGTGGCTGATTCCCTGTGTCACCATGGGCCATTTTCTTGGCCTGCGTTTCTACGGCAGAATGCAACAAACCGAACCGGTGGTCTTTTATCGTGTACTCGGCTCGGCACTATTACTGATCAGTACTATCGGTCTGCTACGCGCGTTCGATGTACAGACTGCATGAAACTGAATCACAGGTGCATCCCGGTGTGCGAATAGTCAGGGATGCACAGAAATCGCATAGAGATAGAGGAGGAGTTATCCATGCCGAATAATCATTACCCACACCTGTTTCAGCCGCTGGATCTGGGCTTTACCACCCTGAAAAACCGGGTGTTGATGGGGTCGATGCATCTGGGGCTGGAAGAAATGCCCGATGGTTTTGAGCGCATGGCGCGCTTTTATGCCGAACGGGCGCGAGGTGGTGCAGCCCTCATCGTGACCGGTGGTATTTCTCCTAATGAAGCCGGAGCAGGGTTTCCCGGTGCAGCAGTACTCAATGACACCAGGCCGTTGCCACAACATCGTCTGGTGACCCGTGCCGTGCATCAGGCAGGGGGTAAAATCTGCATGCAGATTCTGCACACCGGACGCTATGCCTACTCACCGCAATTGATTGCGCCCTCCCCCATCCGCGCACCGATTAGTCCGTTTACTCCACGCGCAATCAGCCACGAGGAAATCCAGCAACAGATTGCAGATTTTGTGCACTGTGCAGTGCTGGCGCAACAGGCCGGTTATGATGGTGTTGAGGTGATGGCCTCCGAAGGTTACTTCCTCAACCAGTTTATTGTGCAGCATACCAATCGGCGCAATGATGAATGGGGGGGCGACTATGAAAACCGAATCCGCCTGCCGGTCGCCGTAGTACGGCGCATTCGCGAACAGGTCGGCAAGCATTTCATTATTATCTTCCGTCTGTCGATGCTGGACATGGTGGAAGCCGGGAGTACGCTGGACGAAATTATCACCCTGGGGCAGGCAGTAGAGAACGCCGGTGCCACACTGATTAACACCGGTATCGGCTGGCATGAGGCCCGTATTCCGACCATTGCCACCAAGGTGCCACGGGCGGCCTTTACCTGGGCCAGTGCCGATGTGCGCAAGGCCTTATCCATTCCGGTGATTACCTCGAACCGGATTAATATGCCGGACGTGGCGGAATCGGTACTGGCACGGGGTGATGCCGATATGGTGTCGCTGGCACGGCCTTTTCTCGCTGATCCGGCCTTTGTACAGAAAGCCGCACAGCAACGCAGTGATGAAATTAACACCTGTATCGCCTGTAATCAGGCCTGTCTGGATCATATTTTCGACAGCAAGCAGGTCAGTTGTCTCGTCAACCCGTTTGCCTGCCATGAAACCGATCTGCAACTCAGGCCCAGCCAGCGACCACAAAAACTGGCCGTCATCGGTGCCGGGCCAGCCGGATTGGCCTTTGCCACCACCGCTGCACAATGTGGCCACCAGGTGACCCTGTTCGACAAGGCGGCGGAAATCGGTGGCCAGTTTAATCTCGCCAAACGTATTCCCGGCAAACAGGAGTTTTACGAAACCCTGCGGTATTTCAGGCGGCAACTGGAACTGCTGAAAGTTGAAGTGCAACTCAATACAGAGGTAACAACTGAACAGCTGAATCAGACAGATTTTGATCAGGTGATACTGGCTACCGGTATCACACCCCGTATACCGGCGATTCCGGGTATTGACCACCCCAGGGTGCTGTCTTACATAGACGTCATACAAGGTGCAGCAGTAGGTAACAAGGTCGCCGTCATCGGAGCCGGTGGCATTGGCTTTGATGTCACCGAATATCTGACCCATAACACCGGAGAAACAGATAGCAGTCAGGATATCGGAGTATTCATGCGCAAATGGGGGGTAGATATGAGCCGTCAGGCCCGGGGTGGTGTGGAAGGTATACCCAAACAGCCGACACTTTCACCCCGCAACGTTTATCTGTTACAGCGCAAAGCCGGAAAGCCGGGTAAGAACCTGGGTAAAACCACCGGCTGGATTCATCGCGCTGACCTGATAATGAAGCAGGTGCAGATGATGGGGGGCTGTGAGTATCAGCGTATTGATGATGCCGGTTTACATCTGCGGGTAGACGGTAAGCCACAGATACTGGCCGTGGATCATGTGGTGATTTGTGCCGGGCAACTGCCGCTAAGAATACTGGCCGAGGGTCTGGAAAAGCCGATGCATTTAATTGGTGGCGCGGCGGTGGCGGCGGAACTGGATGCGAAGCGGGCGATTGATCAGGGGACGCGGCTGGCACTTGAGCTGGGG
>PDRT01000100.1 GCA_002746895.1 Thiothrix nivea | reverse complement strand
ACACTATCATTTATTCAAAGCATTTTGCATTGTATTACCAGCTTTCCAGATGCGGTACTTGACCTGTATATCTGCGGGAGCATAAACCACTACGGGTAAACGGCTATTGTAGCGTATCAGGTCAATATTGAGGTTGGCAGGGACAAACTGATTGTGTTTCTGACTATCGGGGCAAGCCATCAAAGTACTTGCCGGTTGATCAACACCTTGAACCACATAATAAGGATAACCCCAGCCTTGAAGATCATGTTCACGCAATTCGGCAGAGAAAAAGTTGTGGTTGCAGCCTATTTGTAACACCTTGCCGATGATCAGCTCTACTTTGGCATTATCTTCGTTTGGCAAAGGTGGCAAGTAAATAGCGTGGCGCCTGTGGCCCTGCTTTGGCTTGGGGTAAGGGGCAAATTTTTCCAGGGCCTGTTCGGGATCAGGGTGTTCCTGCGCTGTGGCAGGTAGAGTTAAGCTGACTGCCAAAGTGATGAACAAGATTTTGAGTAAAGATTTACTTGCCATACGAAAACTCCTGTGCTGTTTATTTAAGAGGGAGTTTGGACTAATGCGAGTAGAGGTAGTTCCATACACACCCACTTAATTGACTTATAATCATCATCTAACGATGATTAAAGCTTTGGCTTTGCTTCATTAATAATCCATCAGGAGGTTAGCTCATGAAAATTCTGTTGACCGGAGCTACTGGTTTTATCGGTGGTCACATTAAAGCAGCACTCATTGCCGCAGGCCATGAGGTGGTGCCCTGTTCACGGCAAACGGGTTGTAATTTCAGCAACATGACGACGGTGGAAAACTGGCTACCGAAGCTGGCCGGAGTGGATGCGGTGATTAACGCTGTCGGCATTATTGTCGAAAGCAAGGATCAGTCGTTCGATGTATTGCACCGGCAGGCACCTGCTGCCTTGTTCAAGGCCTGTGCCGAAAAAGGCATTGGCAGGGTAATTCAGATTTCCGCGCTGGGGGCCGACGAAGCCGGTTTCACGGCTTATCAGCTCAGCAAGAAAGCTGCAGATGATACCTTGCGTGGTCTGGATGGGCTGGACTGGTTTATCCTGCAACCGTCACTGGTGTATGGCGAGGGCAGTGAGAGCATGAAAATGTTCAGTCTGTTGGCGGCATTGCCGGTGATTCCGCTAGTCGGTGACGGGCAGTATCAGGTACAGCCCGTGCATGTCAGTGATGTGGTCGCGACTGTATGTCAGTGTCTGGAGCCAGATGTCAAAACGCAGCAGACACTGGCAGTCGTTGGTGCCTATCCGCTGACTTTTGCCGAGTGGTTACAGAAAATCCGGCAAA